>CAWCWQ010000245.1:0-12236 GCA_963799145.1 uncultured Acidobacteriaceae bacterium
CTTCACGCCCATGAATGGCCTGGGCCGCCACGATTGCGCCGGCCATTAACCATATCGCCAATCCCAATTCAAAGGTCCGTTCCATGCAAAGGCCTCACGCGGACAGGATACTTCTCGAAGCGGCGGCCCGTCTGCTCGCACGCCCGGTAGAATCGAGTCCAGTGGCAGAATCGGCTCAGACTCCATCCTCTCCGGCCTCGCTATCCCGGTGGACGCGCGGCCTGAGGCTGTTGCGCCCTTCGCACGCGCACACCGCCTTTACCGCGACCGTTCTGCTCATGGCGTCCACCTTCCTGTCGCGGATCATCGGCCTGGTTCGCGTCAAGTACATCGTCTGGCTCTTTGGCCGGGGAGTGGAAGCCGACGCCCTGAATGCCGCTTTTGTGCTGCCGGACATGATCTCGTACTTTCTGGTCGGCGGCGCGGCCTCCATCACCTTTGTCACCATCCTCACCCGCTATCGCGAAACCGGCCGCGAAGCGGAGGGAGAGCGCTCGCTCTCGGTGATTCTGACCACCATGTACCTGGTGCTGGGCGGCGCCATCGTACTGGCCGAGATCTTCGCCCCGCTGTACATCCACTGGTGGTTCAACGGCTTCGACGCGCCCAAGGCTGCGCTTTGTGTGAAGCTCACGCGCATTCTGCTGCCCGCGCAATTATGCTTCTTTGCCGGCGGAGTCTTTGGCGCCGTGCTGCTGGTGCGCAAGCAATTCAGCGTGCAGGCGGTTGCGCCGCTGATCTATGGCCTGGGCACCATTGTGGGCGGCGTGCTGCTGGTGCGGCGCCTTGGAGTCTCCTCGCTGGCCATCGGCACGGTGGCGGGAGCCTTCGTTGGGCCGTTTCTCTTGAACTGGATCTTTGCGAGGCGGGCGGGCGCGCGCTACCGGCCGATTCTCGACTGGCGCGACCAGGGGCTGCACGAGTGGGTGCGGCTGTCGCTTCCGCTGATGGTTGGCGTTTCGCTGGTGACTGCCGATACCTGGATCATCCTCCACTTCGCCGCCAACACCCAGGGCGCAGTGTCGCTGATGAGCTACGCCAAGCAGCTCTTTACCGCCCCCATGGCCATGCTGGCACAGGCTGCGGGCGCGGCGTCCATGCCCTTCTTCGCCAGCCTCTGGTCGCAGGGCCGCCGCTACGAGTTCGCCACTGGGGTGGCGGACTCGGTGTCGCGCGTGGCCGCGCTGGGACTTCTGGCGGGCTCCGGGGTGGTGGCTTTGGCCGCGCCACTCGTACAGTTGCTCTTTCTCAGCGGACGGTTCTCCTCAGTCGATGCCCGGGAGTGCGCGGCCTACTTCGCGGTCTTTTCCGTCTCAATGTTTCTCTGGTCGGCGCAGGCCATCTATGCGCGCGCATTCTATGCGGCGGGGAACACCTTCGTGCCCATGCTGGCGAGCACTCTGGTGACCGTGGTCTCTTGGCCTGTCTATGCCGCGCTCTACCACCTGGATGGAACCATGGGGCTGGCCGTTGCTTCCGATCTTGGAATTGCGCTTCAGACTGCGACCATCGCCTTCCTGCTCCACCGCAAACGCATGGTCTCGCTGGCCAGCTTGGACTACGCCGAGCTGGGCCGCTGCCTGGTGGCCGCGCTCACCAGCGGCGCGGTGGTTTGGGTGGTCATCTGGGGGCTGGGAGCCCGGCTGGCATCTTCAGGCCGCTCGCACCTGCCCGCGCAGATACGCTGGACCGACCTGGGCGAGCTGGCGGCTGGAACGCTGGTTTGGGTTGTGGTGGCAGGATTCGTTCTGGAGAAGACCGGATCGGCGCTGCCCAGGGTGACCTTGAAGCGGCTTGGGCTAGGATAAAGGATTTCGGCTCATTTTCATTTCGTTTTCTTCTATCTAACTACCTTTCAATCGGTTACGGGCTTCGAGATGCAAGTCATCTTCGATTTGTTTTCACTTCATTACAAACTCGCAACGCACAAGCGCCCCCGGCCTGCCGGGGGCGCTCGCAATCTAGCTAGAAAGCCTGAAGTACAACTATGGTTGAAATGGCTTGGGCAGTTCGACGGCCGCCTGGGCTCCGGCGACAGCCGCTACGCCCGGCTTGCCCTCGGGCTTGCGAATATCGATGCCGCCCTTGAAGAAGGCGCCATCCTCGATGCTGATGCGGGCCGCGGAGACGTCGCCGCTCAGGGAGCCTTCGGCGCGGATATCCACGCGGTCGGTGGCGGTGACGTTGCCGCGCACCTTGCCCAGGACGACGATCTCGCGGGCGGTGATGTTGGCAGCGACCTGCCCGTTGCGGCCGATGGTGACGCGGTTGCCGGGAAGGTTAATGCTGCCCTCGACTTTGCCATCGATAAACAGCGACTCGGAGCCGGTGATTTCGCCCTTGATGAAGAGGCCCTTGCCGATGGTGGCCTGCTCAGCGCTCGCAACTGGGGCGCGGTTGACTACGGGCTCCGGGACCGGAGCGACCGGCGCCACGGGCCGCACAGGGGGTTCGGGGGTGGGGGGAAGATTCGTAGGACCGGGCTGGTTGGGTTTCCACATTGCGCTCACGACGATTCCTTTTCTGTCCTGCTGGGACGGGGCTGCCAAGGCAGGGGCCACTGCCGCGGGCCCAAAAATCTGAAAGTGCGTACCGCCGATCGAATTGTCGTCGGCGGCCCAGTCGGCGGCACCGGGCAGGATGCGATTCCCTGGTGGTCCGCCAAAAGATTGCGTTGCCGCTATTCTAAGCCGCAACACGGCACTTTAGCGAGAGGAGGTGAACAACGTCAGCCAATAGCCTACTCTTAAGCTATGACCGATGCGGAACTGGTGGCGCGGATTGCCCGCTCCGCCGGCCAGAAGGCCGGATACAAGCAACTGGTGCGCGAGCTGAGCCTGGGCGGCGGGCGCGAGCGGCGTCTGCTGCTGGAGCAACTGGCCCGCCTGACCGCGCGCGGCGCGCTGGTCAAGCTGGACCGCGAGCACTGGAGCATTCCCAGACCCGTCTCCGGCACGCGCGAAAACCTGGCCGCCGGGCGGCTCGATCTGCATCGCGACGGCTACGGCTTTGTGCGGCCCAATGCGCGGCAGGCCTCCGGCCAGGAAGATATCTTCATCCCCCCCAACGAGATCAACGGCGCCATGCAGGGCGACCAGGTGCTGGTGGAAGTGGAGCCGCCCAAGGCCGATGGACGCCGCATGGGCCGCATTGTGCGCGTGCTCGAGCGGCGCAACCCCACCGTCGTCGGCATTTTTCATTACGCGCGTTCGGACCGGGCGCAGGGCCATACCGTTGTGCCCTTCGACGAGCGCATGACGCAGTCCATCCTGATTCCTCCCGGCGAGGAACTGCCCGCTATTGGCGAGTTCGCGACGCCGCACCGGGTGCTGGGCGAGGAAGCGGCGGCGGCCCTACAGGCTGCGAAGAGGGGCTTGAATCGGTGGATGATGCGCGAAAAGCATCCCGCAGGGGCTGAAGCCCCGGTTGATAGTGGAGCATCTGCGGCACGACTGAAGTCGTGCCCTGACACAGGCGGAAGTTCCTCCGCATCCGGCAATGACCACGACGATCTGGAAGGCCTGGTGGTGGATGTGGAGATCACCAGTTGGCCCACGCCGACCCGGCCTCCCATCGGCCGCGTTATCGAGGTGCTCGGCTCGCCGGACGACTTCGGCGTGGACGTGGAGATGATGATCCGCAAGCACCAGTTGCCGCGCATCTTCCCGGAGAATGTTCTGGCCGAAGCGCGGCAGGTGGCCCATCTCGATGCGGAAGAAGCCAACAGCCGCCGCGATTTCCGTTCGCTGCCAATTGTCACCATCGACGGCGAGACGGCGCGCGACTTCGACGATGCCGTCCTGGTGAGTGAACGCCCCGGCGGAGGGTATGAGCTGCAAGTTCATATCGCCGACGTAGCCGAGTACGTGAGGGCGGGAACGGATCTCGACCTGGAGGCGCGGCTGCGCGGGACGAGCGTTTACTTCCCGGATCGCGCCATTCCCATGCTGCCGCAGGAGCTTTCCACCGGCATCTGCAGCCTGCGCCCCGGCAAGGACCGGCTCGTGCTGAGTTGCATCATGCAGCTCGATGCCGATGGCCGCATCGAGAGCTATGAGATCGTCGAGGGCGTCATTCGCTCGGCGGCGCGGATGACCTATACCGAAGTCCACGCCATTCTCGAGGGCGATGCCGAAGCCCGCGCGCGCTACGCGGCGCTGGTTCCGGAATTCGAGCGGATGCGCCTGCTCGCCGGGCTGATGAACAAGCGCCGCGAGGAGCGGGGAAGCATCGACTTCGATCTGCCCGAGCCGGTGATCGAGTTCGACGAGCAGGGCCAGATGCGCGGCGTGACCAAATCGGAGCGCACTTGGGCCAATCGCCTGATCGAAGAATTCATGCTGGCGGCAAACGAGTGCGTGGCCACCTGGCTTGAAGACCTGGGCGTCCCCTCGCTTTACCGCATTCACGAGAAGCCCGAACCGCGCCGGGTCGTCCAATTTGAAGAGCTGGCCGCCTCCTTCGGCTACTCGCTCGGCCTGGGCGCTCTGCCGGTCAAGCGCTTCCAGATTCGCGCCGAGCGGCGCGACTCGCATGGGCGCGGGCGCAATCCCCGGATGCATGAGGTGGCCGAGGACATTCCCGTCACGCCGCGCATGTACCAGAAGCTCGCCGCACGCATCGAGGGCAAGCCGGAGGAGCGGATATTGAGCTACTTGATGCTGCGCTCGCTCAAGCAGGCGCGCTACTCGGAGATCAATGAGGGCCACTTTGCCCTGGCCGCGCCCACCTACACCCACTTCACCTCGCCCATTCGCCGCTACCCGGACCTGATCGTCCATCGCATCGTGAAGTCGTTGCTCGCGGCCGGAGTGCGCGGTCACGGCGAGGTGGCGCCGGGCCGCCACAGTTCGCCCTGGCATCACCCGAACGAATGCGGGGTGCCCCACCCTCGGCGCGTCTTTGTTGTTGCGCCTAGGGTGGGCGCGCCCTTCACCGGCGAACCGCCCATCCCTAAGGCGGAGCTGGCCCAGATCGCCGAGGAGACCAGCCTGACCGAGCGCCGCGCCGCCGAGGCCGAGCGCGAACTGGTCGAGTGGAAGAAGGTTCGCTTCATGCAAGACCGGGTGGGTGAGGAGTTTGCCGCCCTGGTACTGAACCCGGCCAAATTCGGCCTCTTTGTCGAGCTGACCGACCTCTTCGTCGAGGGACTTGTGCCCATCGACACCCTGCGCGGCGATCGCTACACCTGGCGCGAAAACACACATGAGATCATCGGCGAGCGCTTAGGACACCGCTTCCGCGCCGGCGACCGGGTGCAGGTGATCCTGGACCGCATCCTGGCCCAGGAACGCAGATTGCAGTTCTCGATTGTGGAAGATGGACTGCCGCTGACCGGGCCGAAGGCCGCAAAGTCTCCGCCAAAGCCCAAGAAAGTCCGGCGCAAGGACGCCCCGACGCTCCAATCGAGAAGCCGCAAGAAGCTTGGGAAGAAGAGCAAGCGGCGGTAGGACAGGATTGTTCCGTGCCGCAGGTTCCGCGCGCGCAGCCTCTACACTAATTGCAGCTTATGGCCGAGCCGAACCCAGCCACGGATACCATCGCAGCGATCTCGACGCCCCCGGGCCGCGGCGGCATTGGCATCGTGCGCCTCAGCGGACCACAGTCCGCGTCGATCGCCGCACAACTGGTGAGCCTGCGCCAGCCGCTGGAGCATGCGCGGGCGCGGCTGGCCGATGTGCTGGATGCGGCAGACGCCGGGCCCGAGGCCGCGGCCCGCATCGATGAGGCGCTCATTACGTGGTTTGCCGCTCCCAACTCATACACGGCCGAGGATGTGGTGGAGATTGCAGTGCACGGTTCGCCGGTAGTGCTGGAGCTCCTGCTGCGCCGCTCTCTCGACCTGGGCGCTCGGCTGGCCGAGCCGGGCGAGTTTACCCAGCGCGCATTTCTGGCCGGGCGGCTCGACCTGACCCAGGCCGAGGCGGTGCGCGATCTGATCGAGGCGCAGACGCTCACCCAGGCGCGCCAGGCCGCCAGCCAGATGGGCGGAGCGCTCAGCCGCCGCGTGCAGCCGGTCAAGCAGTCGCTGGTGGAGCTGATCGCGCTGCTCGAAGCCGGCATCGATTTTGCCGAGGACGACGTGGACGTGACTCCGGCGGTCGAGATCGCGCGGCAGATCGGCGAAATGACGCCCGCACTTGGGGCGCTTGCTGCATCCTTTGCCCGTGGGCGCATCGTCCACGATGGGCTGACGCTGGCCATTGTGGGCCGCCCCAACGTGGGCAAGAGTTCGCTCTTCAATAGGCTTGTGGAGCGCGAGCGCGCCATTGTGACCTCGACTCCCGGCACCACTCGCGACACCGTGACGGAGCGTATCTCACTCGACGGGATTCCGCTGGAGTTAATGGATACAGCCGGCCTGCGCGAGAGTCTGGAGGAGGTTGAGCAGCTGGGCATCGCCCGCAGCCGCGAGGCGCTGGCCGATGCCGCCCTGGTGCTGGTAGTGCTGGACGCGACCCAGCCGCTCAACGATGAGGAGCACCGGCTGCTTGCTGCCGTCGAAGGCCGGCCAGCGCTCGTCGCGCTGAACAAATGCGATTTAGCGCCCTCAGCCAATGCCGCTCCGGTGATCCGCGCCTTGCGCACCTCAGCCCTGACCGGCGATGGAATTCCGGCGCTGCGGGAGCGGATTCTGGAGTTGGCCACCGGAGGAGCTGCCTCCGAGCCGGGAATGCTGACCAGCCTGCGCCATCACAACGCGATTGCAACAGCGCTGAGCGCATTGGGCGACGCGGCAACGGCAAATGCGAACGCCATCCCCCACGAGATGATTCTGCTTGACCTCTACCGCGCCCTGTGGGCGTTGGACTCGTTGACCGGGCAGACGACCTCAGACGACATCTTGAATCTAATCTTCTCCACGTTCTGCATTGGGAAGTAGAGCGAATCTCAAGGGATTCAATCGGAAAACCAGATGAGACGTTCGCGCGCGCCGCCAGCTTGATCCGCTTCACGCATTCAGTAGAGTCGGAAGTTGACCTCGACGGTAATCATCACCGGAACCGGTGTTCTTCCGTCCTTCATCGCGGGCTTGAACTTGTACTTGCGCACCGCTTCCAGAGCCTTCTCGTCCAGGCCCATACCCAGCGCCCGGATCACGCGCGGGTTCTGCGGATTGCCCTGGGCATCGACAATCAGCTGGATCAGGCAAACGCCCTGATACTTGGCTCGGCGCGCTTCGTCGCTGAACTCGGCCTCAACACTGTTCAGCGGAACCGGAGCTGAGACTCCGCCGCCGACGCGAAACAACCCGCCGCCGATATTTCCGCCGGTACCGTCGCCATACCCGTTTCCGTGGCCGTTCCCCACGCCCATGCCCGAGCCGTTTCCGAGAGAATCCAGCTTGACATTGGCAGAGTTCGACATCCCGAAGTTCGGCAGGGTTGGATTGTCGGGAATGACTATATCCTTCTGCACATCGATGGTGGGAACCGGCGCCTCGATCTTGGGTGAGATCTCCAAAGGCTGCATCCGTGGGGGAATCCGGCCCTTGATGGCTTCCATCTTGTCTGGACTTCCGCCGCCGCCGCCGGCAGTATTGTCAAGCTTGGGGGCCTTGAATGGCGGTGGAACATCGACCGTGGTCACGTTCGTTAGTTTGGGCGCGGTTACCGCGTTGACGATCGTTTTAACACCGAGGAAGATCAGGATCGCAAGGACCGAGAGATTGAGTACTGTGGCGATGCCATACGCCCAGGGATTGGGATTGACCGCCATGCGATCCGGAACCGGAATCGGCGTCGAAGTCAGCTCCAGCGGGGGCAGATGGGGCGGAAAGAAGACGTCGCGTATGCTCTCGTAGAGCCCGACCCAGATGGGCTGCTCCTCCAGCGAGACGCCAAAGGCTACGTTCAGATCGCAGGCGTCCATAACGGAGGCTGCGGCTTGGGATTCTGTCTCTGACATAGGTGCATCGTTTTCCATGTTTGCTGCCGGAGTGACTCTCTTGGACCGCACGGACGCGGGCCTTCCGCAGTCTCTGCCCATCACTCCATTATGCTCGACAGAGGCCACACCTGTCTCTGACTCTTTCGTCTCGCCTTCCCAACTTCCATATTTCGGCCTGAACGCGGCTCCTACAAACAATAGACGACCGAAGCCGCAAGTTGTCACCGAGAAATTCTTCCCCTCCCATTTACACTAGCCATTAGACCGGATTGATCAACTTCGCACCGTCTCAGGGAGTAAAGATGTCCGCAGCGCCCGAGTTGAAGGCGACCCTTACCCTGCCGCAAACCGCCTTTCCAATGAAGGCCAATCTGCCGCAGAATGAACCGCTTCGGCTGGCCCGGTGGGCTTCGCTGCGGCTCTATGAAGAGCTGCGCAAGGCCGGCCGCGGCCGCCCGGCATACATCCTCCACGACGGCCCTCCCTACGCCAACGGCCCCATTCACCTGGGCCATGCCCTCAACAAGGGGCTCAAGGATTTTGTCGTCAAATCGAAGACCATGGCCGGCTTCGACTCGCCCTACGTCCCCGGTTTCGACTGCCATGGATTGCCGATCGAGATCAAGGTAGAAGAGAAACTAGGCCGCAAGAGGCTGGACCTGTCGGCGGCGGCGATTCTGGAGGCCTGCCGCGCCTACGCTCAGAAGTACGTTGATCTGCAAACCTCGCAGTTTGAGCGCATTGGCTGCTTCGGCCGCTGGGACAAGCCCTACAAGACCATGTCTCGCGACTACGAGGCCAGGACTCTGGAAGCGTTTTACGGCTTCCTCGAAAAGGGCTTCGTCTATCGCGGCCTCAAGCCGGTCTACTGGTGCATCCACGACCGAACCACGCTGGCCGAGGCTGAGATCGAGTACGAGATGCACACCAGTCCCTCGGTCTATGTGCGCTACCGGCTCACTTCGGACCCGGCGGCGATCGACCCGGCGCTGGCAGGCCGTGAGGTCTCGACGATTATCTGGACCACCACGCCGTGGACGCTGCCCGCGTCGCTGGCCGTGGCCTTTCATCCCGACTTCGAGTACGTGGCTTTGGCCGCGGATTCAACGCCCGTTGAGACACAAACGCTGGGTGCCCCATCCTTGCGCCTTTCTTCTGGCGCAAGGGTGGGAGACTCAGAAGCTGGCCCAGCCCCCGTCTACATCGTCGCCGCTCAGTTGGCCGAAGCCGTCGCCGCTGCCTGCCGGCTGGGCGCGACTACCCAGATCGCGCGCTTCAAGGGCGCGGTGCTCGACCGCGCCACATTTCAGCATCCGTTCCTGGACCGCAGCGTTTTGGGCGTGCTGGCCACTTACGTCACTGCCGACCAGGGCACTGGGGCTGTTCACACCGCGCCTGCTCACGGCGCAGACGACTTCTACACCGGCCAGCGCTACGGCCTCGACCCCACTTGCCGCGTCGATGCCACTGGCCACCTGCACGTCGATCCGGCTGCCTGGCCACTTGCCGCCCAACCCCCGTTTGAAGACAAGACGGTCTGGGCAGCCAATCCAATCATCATCGCCATGATGGAGGAGAACGGCGCGCTGTTGGCCTCAGCCGACTTTGAACACTCGTATCCGCACTGTTGGCGCTGCCACAAGCCGGTCATCTACCGCGCCACCGAGCAGTGGTTCGTCGGCATGGAGACCCCGGTTCAGCGCGCGGACGGCTCGGAGACCACCTTCCGCCAGTTGGCCATCGAGGAGATCGACAAGGTGGTCTGGGACCCGGCCTGGGGCAAAGAGCGCATCACCAACATGATCGCCACGCGGCCCGATTGGTGCATCAGCCGCCAGAAGATCTGGGACGTGCCCATCGCCCTTTTCCTGTGCGAGCAGTGCAACAAGCCGATCGTTTCCGAACAACTGAACCGCGCAGTGGTCGATCTTATCGAGCGAGAGGGCATTGAGGCCTGGCGCACGCCGGCCCCCGAAGCGCTTCTGGCCGCGCTGCTGCCTGCGGACTCGGTTTGCGAGCACTGCGGCGGCGTCTCGTTTCGCAAAGAGACCGACGTTCTGGACGTGTGGGTGGACTCCGGCACAAGTTGGTTCGCCGTGTGTGAGGCCGACTCCGACCTGAAGACAGCCTATACCGCCTTCCAGAATGGCGAGGGCGTCGAGGTTCTGTATCTCGAAGGCGGCGACCAGCATCGCGGCTGGTTCCACTCGTCGCTGCTGACGTCGGTGGCCCTGCGCGGCCGCGCGCCTTACTCGCGCGTGGCCACGGCCGGATTCACGCTGGACGAGCAGGGCCGCGCGATGAGCAAGTCGCTCGGCAACGGAGTCGATCCAGTCGACATCGCCAACCGTTTGGGCGGCGAGATCGTCCGCCTCTGGGTGGCGTCGATCGATTTCCGCGAGGACATGGCCGCCAGCGAGAACCTGATGCAGCGCTGCGCCGACATCTATCGCAAACTGCGCAACACCTTCCGCTTCCTGCTTGGCAATCTGCACGGCTTCGACCCCGTGCGCGACCGCGTTCCAGAGGCGGAGCTGCTGCCTCTGGACCGCTACATGCTGGCCCGGACGCGCGAGCTGACCGAGAAGATTTTAGCCTGGTACGCGGCCTTCGAGTTCCATCGCGTCTACCACGCGGTCAACGAGTTCGCCATCGTGGACCTGAGTTCGTTTTATCTGGACGTGCTTAAGGACCGCATGTACACGTTTGCGCCGTCGAGCCACGCGCGCCGCTCCGCGCAGACGGTTCTCTGGCAGATCACCGAAACGCTGGTCCGCCTCGTCGCGCCCATCCTCAGCTTCACTGCCGACGAGGTCTGGGATCATCTGCCTAAAGCCGAGGGCCGCGAAGCGAGCGTTCATCTGGCGCTTTTCCCCAAGCCGGAGGAGATCTTCTCCGGCGCTCCAGAATCTGAACTCATCGAGTGGAAGCAGCGTCTCTTGCCCTTCCGGAGCCGTGCGCTCTTCAGAATTGAAGCGTTGCGGAAAGACAAGAAGATCGGGAAGTCGCTTGAGTGTACAGTGCGCTTCTATCTGCCGATCGGGACAGAAGGTAAATACAGTCGCCATCGCTCGACGCTGGAAGAGATTATCAATGTCTCTAAGGTCGAGCTTGTCTTTGTCCCGCAAGAAGAAGTCATTACCAGGAACAAGAATGCTGAGGATATCCAGGTATGGCGGAAGTGGGCTGAAGATCTCGAAGCATGGCAGGAGCAGGTAAGGTTGCCCGACGATCCACTCGGTCTTTGGGACGTCGAGGCCTTTGAAACAACGGGTCAAAGGTGCAACCGCTGCTGGCGCTATACAGACGACACTTCCAGCTACGGCATCTGGCAGAACGTCTGCGCCCGCTGCCAATCCGCTCTCACCGAGATGGGCATTCAACCGCCCCAACCGGAGGCTGCCAAGTGAGATACACAACTGGGTGCCCCACCCTCGCCGCGTTCTTGTCTTTGCGGCTAGGGTGGGATACCTCGAACCCCACCCCCCATCTGCCGGGTGCCCCAGGTCCGGATTCTCGGACCTGGGATACCTCGATTCCAAACTTTCTTCCTTTTCACGCTGAGGCCGCGTCATGAGCAAACTCATTCCCCGCCGCCTGCCGTGGCTGCTTGGCCTTTCGGCTCTGATCATTCTGGCCGACCGCGTTACCAAGACCTGGGTCGCGGCACACATACCCATGGGCGGCAACATTCCAGTCATTCCCCGCGTTCTGCGCATCACCCACTGGACTAACGACGGCGCAGCCTTCTCCTTCTTTGCCGACTCCGCCTCGCCTCACCTTGTCCGCTCCGTGCTTGTCTGCTTCTCGCTGCTGGCGGCTTTGGTTGTGCTGATCGCGTTGGTCAAGCTAGGCGACCGCTTCAGCCTGACCACAATCGCCTTGGCGCTGGTTCTTGCCGGAGCGCTGGGCAACGTCCACGACCGCATCGTCTACGGCTCGGTCGTCAACTTCATTGAAGTTCACATCTTCAGCTATCACTGGCCGGACTTCAACCTGGCCGACTCCTCGGTGGTCACCGGCGCCTGCCTTCTGATACTCGATTCTCTCCTGCCCAGGAAAAATCAGGCGGGCTGACCGCAATGATCTCGATCGATTCCGCAACGCAGTACCTCTGGGTGCGATGCCTCCAATCCTCAACGCGCAATCCGTAACCAAGCAGTTCGGCGCCACTCCGCTCTTCCTCAATATCTCGCTGACTGTTGAGGATGGAGACCGCATCGGCCTGATCGGCCCCAACGGCGCGGGCAAGTCCACGCTGCTTGCCATTCTGGCCGGGCAGGTCGAGCCCGACTCCGGCGAGTTGGCAGTGCGCAAGCGGGCCCGCAGCCTTCAGCAATGTCGTT
>CAWCWQ010000246.1:0-7893 GCA_963799145.1 uncultured Acidobacteriaceae bacterium
TCGTCGGATTCGAGGCGGCCCAGATCCAGCACCCGTTCCCCGCAAGGCGCCTCCTTGAAGAACCCAAGCATGCGATAGTATTCGAACTGCTCGACGTCGTCGGTCGCAAAGATGTCCATCGCCTGCATGGCGGCGCCTGTGAAGTAGGAGTCGAAGTCGACCGGTGCGGAGAAGCTGCCCGGCTTGAGCCAAGACTCCTCGACGACCGGCTCCGGCCGCTCCCTTATCGGGCCCGAGCTGACGACGATGTCCATACCGCGAATGGCAGCTTCCGCAGAGTCCACGACCTGCACGGTATATCGCTTGCCGCTCATTTCGGCGGCAAACTGCTCGGCGGCTTCACGGCTCACATCGTACGCGTGAACGGTTTCGACATCGAACCTGCACGAGATCGCCTCCAGGTTGCTTCGGCCTTGCACTCCGCAGCCGACTATCGCGACCGCAGAGCTCTCGGGTCGCGCCAAGTACCTGGCGGCGACGGCCGTCTTGGCCCCGGTCCGCTTCGCGGTGACCCACCGGCAGTCCATGACGCACGTCGGGAAGCCGGTTTCGGGGTCGTTCAACACGATCAGCCCCGATATGGAGGGCAGCCCTTTAGCGGAGTTCGTCGGAAATGCGCCGACCCACTTGATCCCCACTGCGCCGAGAGATTCGATGTACGCCGGCATCGCGTGCAGATGGCAGTCCGGTTGCGGATGGACGCCCGGCTTTGGCGGCATCTCGACTCCACCGAGGCCCTTGCATCGGTAAGCCTCGTGAAGGACGTCGATGATTTGGTCCATGCCGATGCCGCAAGCCGAGACGTCCGCGTGAGAAAGATAAAGCAGTTCCGTCATGCCGTGAGTATGTCGAAGGGGAAGGCTCTTTGTGGGGCTGCTATGCGGGAATGGCACGGTCCCGAACCGCGCCCTCGTCTAGTGCTACTCTTCCAAACCGGAGACGAGTGAATTCCCTCGACAAGGCGCTGGATTGTGACGTCGCCCTGCTGAATCAGTCCGGGGTTCAAGCCAACCTGCGTGCCATAGGTATAGCCGCTGTTGTTTAGCCCGTAATCGAAGGCACAGAACGCGTCGGCATTGGCTCTACCATGTTGGTCATCGCACTGATTTGGCGCGATGAAGGCCAAAGCCGGTACATGGCCGCTTGCCAGGTCGGAATAGAGCCCGCCGGGCCCGTCAAATCCAACGATGTTCGCCAGGCTGTTGTCTTTTTCGCTGCCCTCCTGAACGCTCTTGAAATAGGCGAACGGGTTGTGTTTGACGGCATAATCCTGCACCACGCTGGACCGCGTGAGAGGGGCCAGCTTGGTAAAGTCGGTCAAGTTCGTCGCGGTGCCGTTGCTGTAATTCACACCGAAGATGGACCCGACCGGCAGACTCTCTTGATAGGACTTCCACTCCATGCCGGCCGACGCAAGCTGATCCCCGATTGTCTCTCCCACCGTTTGAGCTGCCGCGATTCCTTTCACTCCATCGATGTCGGCCAGGGCCACAAACGGTCCTCCAACTTCATTCCATGTATCCACGGCGGGCGTTTCGGCGTCTTTGCCGGAGCCTGAGATCGGGCAGATCGTCCCCGTTTCAACTGAAACGGGTGCGTTACCGCCGCCGTTGTCGGCGTTCACCACCTCGGACACAATGTTCGGCGAGCAGGTTGTACTGCCCCAATTCGGCGCATTGTCGCTGCGGATGCCGAAGTTCGAGCCGCCCACAATCTCCAGATAGTTGGTAAGACTGGGATGTCCAACGGCGAAATAGTTGGTCGCAAGGTTGACCTGGCCCTTCGCGATCAGACTATTAAGATAAGGCTCGTTCGGATTGTTCAAAACCTGTTGATACCCATGATTCTCCATCACGATTACAAACACATGATCGAGGCGCGGAATGCCGGTGGGGACTTGGTCTTGCTGGGCGAATGCGGCCGTTGCGAGCGCACCGGCGACAAGACCTAATGCTGCTTTTCTGAGCATGGGGGGAAGCCTCTCGGATTTTGGGTTTTGGTTTTTGCGGGGAATCGACCAGACCGGTCGAGCAGGTCAATGTAAGCGTACTTTGGCCCAATCGTGTTAACACATCGTCAACGTCTCGCAAAAAGACGTAGAATCACTGGCCCCATGGCGGGACTTGGGGCACCCGGTAGCGGTTCTGGTTGACTGGTTCGTCCTGAATTGGACCTGATTCCCATTCGGTTAGTATTTAGGGGCACTAAGGCAATTCGACCATTTTCTCCACATACGCAGGCAGTAATTCCGATGCAAAATGGACATTGATGAGTGGGATATCTGTTCTCGAATTGTGTGCTGGTGCTGGCGGTCAGGCGCTCGGCTTCGAGCAGGCCGGGTTTACGCACGTCGGTCTAGTCGAGCTCGACGGGCACGCGTGCAGGACGCTGCGCTTCAACCGCCCTGAATGGAACGTCTTAGAGGAGAATCTGAACTATTTCGATGCCAGGCCCTTCCGCGGGCGGGTTGATGTTGTGGCAGCGGGGCTCCCTTGCCCGCCCTTCTCGAAGGCTGGAAAGCAATTGGGAAGGCTGGACGAGCGGAATCTCTTTCCTGCCGCTCTGCGGATTATCAAAGAGGTTCAGCCCCGCGCCGTGATCATTGAGAACGTCCGTGGAATACTCGACGCGGTTTTTGAGGACTACCGGACCTTCATTTCCGGTCAGCTTTCGGACTACTGGACGGATTGGATGCTCTTGAACGCCTCAGATTACGGTGTTCCCCAACTCCGCCCCCGCGTGAACTTCGTTGCAATCCGTAAAGGGCTTGAGCATGCATTCCGGTGGCCAACTCCGACCCAGAAAAGGCCGCCTACGGTCGGGGAATCGCTCTACTCGCTGATGGTTTCGAACGGGTGGAAGGGGGCCAATGCCTGGAAGAATTGCGCATCTGAGATTGCTCCCACCCTCGTTGGCGGCAGTAAGAAGCATGGCGGCCCGGACCTTGGCCCAACACGCGCGAAGAGGGCGTGGGCGACAATCGGAGTTGACGGGATGGGCATTGCCGACGAAGCTCCCATGCCCAGTTTCGTCGGAATGCCGAGACTTACGGTCAGAATGGCAGCCAGGTTACAAGGCTTCCCGGACGATTGGCAGTTTGCTGGCGGCAAGACCGCTGCCTATCGTCAGGTCGGCAATGCCTTCCCGCCTCCCGTCGCCAAGGCGGTTGCGATGGAGGTCCGGCGCTGTCTTGAAGACGCGGCAAGGCTTAGAATTGCCAACTGAAACTTACCCAATCCTCGGCTTCTTGCAGAGAAGCTGCTTCTCCGAATCTGTGATCGGAGCGAAGGAAATGAACTCATCCCTTCGGCACCTTGGCAGTCCGAGCGCTTCGATTTGTTTCTTGTCATAATTGCCTGAAAGCAGCACGATTCCATCTCGGGCGAGTGAGTCGCGGGCACCACCGTTCCTCCTCAATCGCCTCATGGCGTCCTTCTGTGGGGCAACCCCAAGCACAAGCGCGCGCGAGATCGGAGTTTTCTGGATGAGGCGGAAGAGTGCATCCACGCGTTTGGATCCGCCGACTGGCGTGGTAATGCTTCTTCTGATTTCCGGGCTGAAGCGCTGCCACGGGTTTTCAGGGTAACCCGCGTCCCGTATTAGCCACTTGATATGCCGCTTCCCAGCGGCAGAGATTTGGCCCTTCTTGTCTTGGTTTGTGGAGCTTGTCAGAAACGCTCTCCGCGCTACAATCAAGCCAATGGAGAATCGCGAGCATTTGTCCTCAATCAGAACGAGAAGGCAGGGGCGGTCCACCGCTTCTCGCGGTATCATCCAATTACCTATCACAGTATTCTTTACGTCGGTTTCGATGCCGTCGATCGACAGATCGAGGACTTCTCCTCTTGGGAGAGCAAGCCAGTTTCTCAGCAAGATCTCCACCTTCGTCCCTATGTAGGTCTTCTCCGTCTGCTCGAGTTCTTCCAACAGAAAGCGGCCCGTGCGCGGTGAATCGATTACCTCATCCACCGCTCTGCGAACTACGTTAGGCGCTTCTCTGATGAAGCGAGCCTGCCCTTTGACGCTTCGAAGGATTGCCTGTCCAATGCGTGCTAAAAGCTCGTCGTCCTCATTGAGGTGCTCAGTCATGGGCCGACCGGTGTTTACGGAACCTGTTTGGGCGTTTGTCACGCTTCCCTCGGATGTTCGTACACGAGGATACATTAAGACTCACTCACCAGGCTCTCCATCCTCGCCATTCTGAGCGTTTTCGCTGTCGGTGAGGAACAAGTTCGTCAACCAACAGTTAAGCGCCTCTGGGCTGAGCTTGAAAGCCCGGCACTCCCAGATGCTATGGACCGACCACCCCAATCTACGGAGCTTGCGGTCATTAGCGCCATCGCGCTTCTGGTTTTGCAGGAGCTTCGGCACCCAGTATGCGCGATTTGATTTCGGAAGTCTTCCGTCCCGGCAGGTGTGGCCGTGCCAGAAGCACCCTTTGACCTGAATCACGGTCCGGTACTTTGGGAGAACGATGTCTGGGCATCCCGGCAGGCCGCGCACATGCAGGCGGAATCGAAAACCGAGCCTGTGGAGCGCCCTTCTGACAAGCATCTCAGGCTTCGTGTCCTTTGATCGTATGCGAGACATATTCGCCGACCGCGCAGCAGAAGCTTCGCTTTTCGAGGATTTCATCACACGCCTTGTTGAGATTATCTACAATCCCGGCGCGTTCGCGCATTCTCCGCGAGGGCTGGGTCGCAACGGAACCCGCCGCCTGCTGGTAACCTATGCACAGGCATGAGCGACAATTTGCATCAGTTGCGTTGTTTTGGATGCGGGGCGCGGATCACGGGCGCGGAGGCGCGGCCGGACTTCCGCTGCGCCGCTGTGCGGAGACCTGTTTGAGGTGGAGTACCCCGGCTGGCGCGAGCGGCGGGGCCACGACCGGCCCAATCCCGGCGCGCTGAAGTGGCTGTGGCGGGAGCGGCGCTCGTCGAGCGAGGCGCTGGACCGCTCCGGCGTGTGGCGATTCCGCGAGCTGCTGCCGATTCTGGACAGCTTTGGCAACGCCGTGACGCTGTGCGAGGGCAACACGCCGCTCTACCACCTGACGCGCGCGGCCAAGGCGCTGGGCATCGACCAGCTCTTTGCCAAGCACCAGGGGATGAATCCGACCGGCTCGTTCAAGGACACGGGGATGACGGCGGCGCTGAGCGTGGCCAAGGAGCGCGGCTTCGAGTGGGTGGCCTGCGCGTCGACCGGGAACACGTCGGCCTCGATGGCCGCCTATGCGGCGCGCGCCGGGCTGCGCAGCCTGGTGCTGATTCCCGACGGCAAGATCGCCTGGGGCAAGCTGTCGCAGGCCATGGACTACGGCGCGGTGACCTGCCAGTTGAAGGCGGATTTCGACGGCTGCCTGCGCCTGCTGACGGAGATTGTGAAGGAGGCGCCGATCTATCTGCTGAACTCGGTGAACCCTTACCGGCTGGAGGGGCAGAAGACGCCGGCTTTCGAGATTGCCGAGGCCTTCGACTGGAATGTGCCCGACCACCTGATCGTTCCGGGCGGCAACCTGGGCAACAGCTCGGCGCTGGGCAAGGGCTTTCGCGAGCTGCACGAGCTGGGGCTGGTGGCGCGGATGCCGCGCATCTCGGTGATTCAGGCGGCGGGGGCCAATCCGCTGGTGCGCAGCCTGGCGGAGAACGACGGCACGGCGCTGGAGCCGGTGGAGGCGCACACGCGGGCCACGGCGATCCGCATCGGCAATCCGGCGTCGTGGCGCAAGGCGGCGCGGGCCATTCAGGAGACCGGCGGCTGGTGCCTGGACGTGACCGAGGCGGAGATCGCCATGGCCAAGGCGGAGATGGGCGCCGAAGGGCTGGGCTGCGAGCCGGCTTCGGCCGTGACGCTGGCCGGGCTGAAGAAGCTGCGCGCAAGGGGAGCGGTGAATCCCGGCGAGACGGTGGTGCTGGTGCTGACCGGCCACACGCTGAAGGACGCCGATTACACTATCGATTTCCATCGCGGAACGCTGCTGAACGCCGACGAGAAGGTCGGAGCGGAGGCGGAGATCGAGGCTCTGCGGCGCAACGCGAGGGTGGTGGACGCGACTCCGGCCGCAGTGCTGGCGACGCTGAAGGAACGGGTGGGATGAGCGACGGTTTAGGGCATTTTCACAGTTTCTGCAATTTGGGCTTTGAGGTATCCCACCCTAGCCGCAAGAACAAAGACGCGGCGAGGGTGGGGCACCCAGCGGTGAGGGTGGGGCACCCAGCGATGAAGGATGGGGTGGGATGAGGGACGCTTTGGAGCCAGAGATGCGAGCCTTCCGGATGCGGCTTCCCGCCACCTCGGCCAATCTCGGCTCGGGCTTCGACGCCGTGGCCGTGGCTCTGGACTTCTATCTTGAGATCGAGGCCGAGCCGGCGATGGAGTTTTCGATTGCCGCGACGGGCCGGAACAGCGAGCGCTGCGCACGGCTGGAAGACAACCTCGTCCTGGAGATTTACAAGGGATTGCTGCTGAGTAATGGGCGGCCGGTGGTGCCTTTGGCGATTCGCATGGCCAATGAGATTCCGCTGGGGATGGGCTGCGGCTCGTCGGCGGCGGGGCGGCTGGCGGCCATTGCGATGGCCGTGCATTTTGGCCAGCTGGGCTGGAGCAGCGAGCGGATCTTGGAAGAGGCTTGCTTGCTGGAGGGGCATCCGGACAATGCTTCGGCATGCTGGCTGGGCGGGTTTGTCACCGCGGCGTTTGAGGGCCGTAGAGTGCATGTGGCGCGCGTGGAGCCGCCCGCGGAGTGGCGCGCCATCGTCGTTCTGCCGACCGAGCCGCTGGCTACCAGCAAGGCCCGCGCCATGCTGCCGGAGTGCTATCCGCGCGCCGATGTGGTGGCCAACATTCAGTCCGCGGCCCTGCTGGGGCTGGCCTTTGCGCAGGGCCGGGGCGACCTGCTGCGCATCGCCATGCGGGACCGGATTCACCAGCCCTACCGCGCGACAGATCTGCCCGCTGCTGCCCCGGCTGCTGCCGCTGGCGGGGGAAAGCGGCATTCTGGGCGCGGCGCTGAGCGGCGCAGGGCCTTCGGTGCTGGTGATTGCCGGCGGAGAAGAGAGCTTGCCGCGGGCTTCGGCGGCGATTCCTCAATGCGCTCGAAGGCATGGCGGAGCCGGAACTGCTGGTTTGCCGCTTCTTGTCGAGCGGGGCAAGCCAGCCGCTTGAAGCCAGCCTCGTCTGAGAGCGCCGTGACTGCTGCGCGCTTGACGATGACAGTCTGTTAACCAGGAGGTAATATCCGGCGGACGCCAGTTACCTTTCTAGCTAATCCCCCGTTAGTGGAGCGGCTTATGGCCTGTTGGTTATCTATCTGATCCCCTGTCGGTTATTGGTTTTTCAATTACCCAAGATTCCTTGCTATTCAGCGCCTGAAAGACCTAAATTCGCAGCGTGGGCAGTTCTGGGGGAGGGCTGCTCTAGCGCCCGTGGTCCTTATCAGGATCCGGGCGCTTTTATTTCTGCATCTGTCTTAGCTGTTGCTATCTAGAGCGCCTCTATTTCGGGCAATCCTTCATATCTGGTCTGCCGTGTTGCACTCCGCAATTTTCCGTCATAGGCGCTTGCTCCTAGCGCGATTTGCGACTTTCCCGACAGGCTGACGCATCCCATAAAGGCACGGTAGCCGGTACACTGAAGATAGGCGGGAGCCGCAAGGAGGATCATGGCAGGAGTGGGAGTTTTGGAAGTCAGCGATGCAACGTTCGACCAGGAGGTGCTCAAGAGCGAGCAGCCTGTGCTGGTGGATTTCTGGGCCGTATGGTGTGGTCCCTGCAAGGCGATTGCGCCGATCGTGGACGGTGTAGCGGCGACGTATGCCGGCAAGTTGAAGGTGGCCAAGGTGAATGTGGACGAGAACGGCGCAACGCCCGTCGCGCTATGGCATTCGCGGCATTC
>CAWCWQ010000247.1:0-3609 GCA_963799145.1 uncultured Acidobacteriaceae bacterium
ACGATGGCGCAGCAAAGGTCGAGCATCTGCGAGCCTTCGCCCACCAGCCGGTTGGCCATAGAGAGAATGCCGTCGTAGTCCTGGGCGCGCACCATGTTGCGAAAGGTATCGAGGCGCGTGGTGGTGTTCATCTCCTCGGCGATGACGATGGGCTGCGCGTCGGCCTCGAGCAGCAGTGCCGAGTACGCACTGGCCGCGACCGATTGCGGCTTGACCGAGCGCGGCGCGGGCGTGAGGCCGCGCACTGCCTCCACCACCGCGCGCAGGTGCTCAGGCGTGGTGCCGCAGCAGCCGCCCACAATCTGCACGCCGTATTCGGCCACAAAGCGGCGATGAAACCCGGCCAGCTCTGCGGGCGTGAGCTTGTAGACCGCGTGGCCGCCCTCGTTCTGCGGCAGGCCGGCGTTGGGCAGCACGCCGATGGGCACGGTCGAGTTCTGGCAAAGAAAACGGACCGCGTCGTTCATCTCCGCCGGGCCGGTGGCGCAATTCAGGCCGATCGCGTCGGGCTGAAAGCTCTCCAGAACGGCGAGCGCCGCGCCGATCTCCGAGCCGAGCAGCATCGTTCCGGTAGCTTCAAGCGTCACCTGAACCTGCAACGCAACTCGCCGCGGCGGGCGGCCGGTCGAGGGGATCTTCCCCTCCCGCGCATCGCGAATCGCATCCTGACAGGCGGCGAGCGCGATCTTGGCCTGGAGCAAATCCTGGCAGGTCTCGATCAGCAGCACATCCACACCGCCCTCGATCAGCGCCTCGGCCTGTTCGCGGTAAGCCGCGGCCATGGCGTCGTAGCCGATGTGCCCCAGCGAAGGCAGCTTGGTGGTGGGGCCGAGGGAGCCGGCCACAAAGCGCGGCTGCTCCGGAGTCGAGTATGCGTCCGCAACCTCGCGGGCCAGCCTTGCCGCGGCCAGGTTCAGCTCGCGCGTGCGGTCCTGCAAATCGTACTCGGCCAGAACAATGCTCGACGAACCGAAGCTGTCGGTCTCGATCACATCGCAGCCGGCCTCGAGAAACGAGGCATGAATCGCGCGGATCACATCCGGCCGCGACAGCACCAGCAGCTCGTTGCACCCCTCCTTGCCCCAGAAATCCTCCGCGGTAAGGTTGTGCTTCTGCACGTTGGTGCCCATCGCGCCGTCGAAGACCAGCACGCGCCGTCCGAGTTCCGAAAGAAAATCCGCCAAAATCGCTCCTGACTTCGCCGGCTGCCGTGGAAAGACTCGATAAGCTGCCAACTCTCATAGAATATATGGTTTGGGAATCGGCCAGCTTCTGGCGCCCGGCTCCGCGCATTTTCCGCTTGCAATTGCATTGGAAGAGGTATAACAGTTATACAGATGCGTTTCCACTTCGATCCGCGCAAAAGCCAGCGGTTGAGGGCGAACCCGCGCCGGGGCATCGGCTTCGAGGAGGCGCAGGAGATCTTTGACCGACCCTACTACCTGGACCATATCGCCGATCTTTCTGAGCAATATCGCGCCATCGGCTGGGTTGGGCAGCGACTTTTCTCGCTTGTTTTTGAGATGCGGGAGGACTATGAGGGCGAGTTTTACCACCTGGTAACACTCTGGAAATCAACCCGCGAAGAAGAGGAGCTTTATGCCGAAAGCACTTGAATCCCCAAAGCAACTGACCGCCGACGCGATCGCGGACCTCGCCGACAAGGGAGAAGACATCTCCCGCTTCTTCACCAATAAGGGGAAGATGATGCCGCCGATTCAGCGCGTCAATGTGGATTTTGCGCTGCCCATGCTTCATGAACTCGATCAGGCGGCCAGGGAGCTGAACATAAGCCGCCAGGCCGTCATCAAGACCCTGCTTCGCCATGCGCTCGATCAGCAGCATTTGGCTCGCCGGGCGCGATAACGCGAAGCCAAATCGGCTCGATGAATGGGCTTCAATCCATCATTTGCATAGGGAGCCGATGGGACGCCGAGCGAGCCGGCATTGCCCTGCCGGCTCACTCACACAGTCGGAACGAGCTCCTCGCAGCTTGTCGAGGCCTATCGCAAACTCTTCAGCGCTGGATAGAGCTTGCGCCACTTGGCATAGCCGGTCTTGTAGGCAGCCAGGTCGGCCGGGTCCGGCTCGATGCGCTGGGCAACCTCGATGGCCTGGCCGCAAGCCTCGTCCAGATTGGCCCAGTGTCCCGCGCCCACCCCGGCCATCAGCGCCGAACCAAACGCGCCGCCCTCTTCGGCGGTGAGCACCTCGACCGCGTGGCCATAGATGCCGGCCTGAATCTTGCGCCACAGCGGGCCGCGCGCGCCGCCGCCGCCCAGGCGAATGCCGCTGACCGGAATGCCCAGCTCGGCAAAGAGCGTAAACGTATCTTCGAGCGAGTAAGCCACGCCCTCCAGCACCGCGCGCACAAAGTGCGCCGCAGTATGGACGGTGGAGATGCCGGCAAAGGCCGCCCGCACCTCGGGGTCCAGGTGCGGCGTGCGCTCGCCGAGCAGATACGGCGCCCACTCCAGGCCCTCGCTGCCGGCGGGAACCTTGGCCGCCGCATCGGTCAGCGCGTCGTAATCCTGCCCGGCAAAGAAGGTCTCCTTGAGCCAGCGCAGGCTCAGCCCCGCCGACTGCGTCACGCCCATCACGTGCCACAGGCCCGGAACCGCGTGGCAGAAGGTATGCAGCCGTCCCTTGGGATCCTTGGTCGGCGCGGCAGTGGCGGCAAAAACCACCCCCGAAGTGCCGATGGTGGCCGAGACCGAACCCGGCTGCAGGATGCCCATGCCCACCGCGCCCGCGCCCTGGTCGCCCGCGCCGGCGACTACCGGCGTTCCGGCTGCCAGCCCGGTCAGTCCGGCAGCGCCTTCGCTGATGCGCGCGCAGACCTCCGGCGATTCGTAGACCTTGGGCAGCCAGCTCTCGGGAATCCCCGCCGCCTCGGCCACTTCGCTCGACCAGCGGCGGTGCGTCACGTCCAGCAGCAGCGTTCCCGAGGCCTCCTGCACGTCGATGGCGAACTCGCCCGTCAGCCGGTAGCGCACATAGTCCTTGGGGCACATGATGTGGCGCATCTTGGCGAAGATCTCCGGCTCGTGCTCCTTCACCCACAGCAGCTTGGTCAGCGTGAAGTTGGGCAGCGCCGGGTTGCAGGTCAGCTCGATCAGCCGCTCATAGCCGATCTTCTCGGTCAGCCAGTCGCACTGCGGCTGGGTGCGCGTATCGCACCAGATCAGCGAGGGGCGCAGCACCTGCGCCGTTCTCGTCCAGCAGAACGGCGCCGTGCATCTGCCCGGTCAGCCCGATGGCGGCAATCGGCTCACGCGGCTCAGGCGCTGCGGCCAGCGCCCCGCGAATCGCCTCTTGCGCCGCGCGCCACCAGTCTTCCGGGTCCTGCTCCGCCCAGCCCGGATGCGCCGTTTTGAAGGCCGCATGTTCGCTCGACGCGCCGGCAATCAATTTGCCCGCGCCATCCACCACCACGGCCCGCGTGCCGCCCGTGCCCACATCCATTCCAAGGAACCACATACCTGTCTTCTCCCTTGCGTAAATCGCTTTTCCCGGCGCGGCAAGCATATCATTCCGGACCAAGGGCGGAACAGGGGAGAAGAACCGAGCGATCCCCGGTTATCGCCGAATGCGGGCGCCCCAGCCGTG
>CAWCWQ010000248.1:0-9694 GCA_963799145.1 uncultured Acidobacteriaceae bacterium
CGAGTGTGTAAGAACAGTGGTCAGTGGTCAGTTATCAGTTGTCAGTAAAGACCCGGTCGCCGCACAATTTGCACTTACTGATCACTGAAAACTGACAACTGATAACTGGCAACTGGCGACTGAAAGGAGCCCATGGCAGACGAGACAAATCAACTGCGGGTCCGGCTGGTCACTCCCGAGCGCACGCTCTTTGAGCACGCGGCTTCGGCGGTAGAGTTGCCGGCGAAGTCGGGCTATTTCGAGGTGCTCTACGGTCACGCGCCGCTGGTGGCCGAGTTGGGCGCTGGCGAAGTGATCGTGCACGGCGGCGCGGACGGCGATTCTGGCGCCTCTCAAGACGTTACCCGTTACAACGTCAGTTGGGGCTTTGTCGAGGTGCTGCCCGACCGGGTCACGATTCTGGCCTCGGACGCGCTTAAGCCCGAGGAGATCGACGTGTCCCGCGCCAACGAACAACTGGAGCGCGGCCACAAGCAGTGGAACGAAGCCGGCGACAGCGAAGATGCCTACACCGAGGCTCTCCGCGTCATCGCCGAGGCTGAAGCCAAGCTGGCCACGGCGGCGGAGAAGCACTGATTCCTCAACCCAACGCATAGGAAGAATGAGCCGGATGCCCCGCCTTGCGCCCCAATCCTATGCCCTTCTTGTTGCGCGACCGGGGTAATCGACGACCGCAGGAACGATGACCGATCGCTGAAACACCGTCGCCTGGCCAGCGGCGAACTGTTCCCTGGTCCCTAGTCCCTGTCTTGCAATACCATGGTGCCATGCACGTTCTCTCGGCAGCCGAGATGCAAGCCTGCGACCGGGCTACCAGCGAGCGGTTCGGGGTTCCGTCGCTGGAGCTGATGCGCGCGGCGGCGGGGGCTGTGGCGGCATTTGCGCGAGCGAGCTTTCCACGGGCGCGCCGCGTGACGGTGCTTTGCGGGCGAGGCAACAACGGCGGCGACGGCATGATGGCCGCGCGGCTGCTGGCCGACGCCGGCCTGGAGGTAACCACGCTGCTGCTGGGCGCGCCCGATGGGCTGGCCGGCGACGCTGCCCAGGCCTGGCGGGAACTGACGAGCCCCGCGCGCGGCGCGATCCACATCGTTGCGGCTGAGGAGGATTTGGCCCGCCATAGCCGCGCTCTTGAGGCCGATCTGGTCGTGGACGCCGTGGTGGGCACCGGATTCAAGCCGCCGCTGAAGGGGCTGGCGCTGGCAGCCTTGGAGTGGCTCAAGTCGAGGCGCGGGCACGTTCTTGCCATCGACCTGCCCTCCGGCTGGCCGGCAGACGAGACCGGCGCCACGGTGGCCGGTTCCGAGCCCGGTGCGGTCTTTCCTGCCGATGCGGTAGTGACCTTTACCGCGCCCAAGCCGGCGCATGTGTTTGGGCATTTGACCCGGCGCTGGGATCAGCCTATCGTGGTTGCGCCCATCGGCTCGCCGCAAGCCGCGATTGCCGCGGTGCTGGGCCCTGACTCTCTCCGGTTGCATTGGGCTGGCTCGGCGCTTTCGCTCACCCAGGCGCCGCGCCAGGCGGCGGCAAACAAGGGCAACTTCGGCCACGTGCTGGTGGTGGGCGGGACGATGGGAACGGCTGGGGGCAAGTCGGGCGCGCCGGCCATGGCAGCCCTGGCAGCGTTGCGCGCTGGCGCGGGCCTGGTTACTGCGGCGGTTCCCGCCCCGGCGCTGGAGTTGGTGGCCGGTGTCGCGACTGAGCTGATGACGTTCCCGCTGGCGGCGATTCCGGAGGGAGAGATTGCGGCGGCGAACCTTGCTCCGCCAACGCTGGCGGCGCTCTTGGCCGGCAAGACGGTGTTGGCCATCGGTCCTGGCTTGGGACAGAGCCCGCAAACGGTGAAGTTCGCCACCGGGCTGCTCTTCGCCAGCAAGATTCCCGCGGTCATCGACGCCGACGCGCTGAATATTCTCGCCGCCAAACCGTCGCTGCTGGCCGAGTTGGTTCGCCGCGGCGGGCGCACGCTGGTTCTCACGCCGCATCCCGGCGAGATGGCGCGGCTGGCCGGAATAACAGTTGCCGAAGTGCAGGCCAGCCGGCTGGAGGTGGCGCGCTCCTTTGCACAGCGCATGGGGGTGACGCTGGTCCTCAAAGGATCGCGGACCCTCATCGCCCATCCCGATGGCAGTGTGGCCGTGAATACCAGCGGCAATCCCGCCATGGCCAAGGGCGGAAGCGGCGACCTGCTCACTGGGCTGGTGGCCGGGTTGCTGGCGCAGTACCCGGCCGAAACGGCGCGGGCAGTGGAGGCGGCCGTGTATCTGCATGGATTGGCCGCGGACCTGGCCGTCCGCGAGGCCGACCAGCACACCTTGCTGGCTACGGATTCTCTCAAACATCTTTCACGAGCTTTTCGCTTTCGCTTTCGCGGCCATACCGGGTATGTTTGGTTGCAGGGGCTGCCGGCGGCAGCCCCGCGCGAGGCCGTCGAATGAGCAATGCCGCATGCAAGATTCACGAGTTCACGACCCACAGCGGCGCGGACACCATCGAGGTCGGCCGCAAGCTGGCGAATCTGCTCAATCCGCCGCAACTGCTGATCTTGCGCGGCGACCTGGGCACCGGTAAAACGACTTTGGTGAAGGGCATCGCCCAGGCCCTGGACGCGGCCGAGGCGGACGAGGTGACCAGCCCCACCTTCACCTTGATCCACGAATTCGACGGCGCCCGGGATGGCAAGCCGGTGAAGCTCTTTCATCTGGACGTTTACCGCCTGGAAGGCGAGCGGCAGCTTGAAACCCTCGGCCTCGACGACCTGCTCACTCCGGACGCCTTGGTCATGGTCGAGTGGGGCGAGAAGTTCAAGAGCATCCGCAAGAAATCCACGGGCGAGATTGCCATAACTTCAGCCGGCGGCGACGCGCGCAAGATTACGGTGACGCTGAAAGAATAGCCTCTGGCGCCTCCCATGCCCAGGTGATAAATTGTCAACACATGCAGGCCTTGCCAGTTGGCGCGCAAGGCTTTCTTCCCGCTTCCACGTTAATTGATTGTTGAGTCTGGCGGGAGCCCCACTGCCGGGACGAGTCTCTCGGGCTGGCGCTTCCCGAGGAATGGAGATCGGATGCCGAAGATCTTGCTCTACCTGTTTTTCCTCGTTTGCTACCTGTGCTGGATGGTGGCCTCATTCTTTTCGCTCAACAAGGTCAAGAGCGACCTCCTGGCCGGCAAGTGGTTCTGGAGCAGCGAACTGATCCTGCTGGAAGGCCTGGTGGGCTTCTTCGGCTCCATCTACCTGCTCAGCGGGCTTTGGAGCCTGAAGCTGGTTCTGCTCATCTTGATTGCCTCGCATATCGGCGGTCTGGTCGCATGGGTGCTCAACTCCATCCTCGGAGCGCCTCCCAAGGAAGCCGGCATCCGAACGCTGTGGGCCGGAAAGGAGTTCGACGTCAAGTACCGGTTGGTGTCGGCATCTCTTGGGATTGTGTGCGGTCTTCTGTCGCTCTCTTATCCCTTCGTGGCCGGGGTCGCCTTCTTCCGGCATCCATGGGGTTCGCCGGTTCTCAAGATACTGGTTGTCAAGTACACGCTGCTGCTGCTTACCCTGAGCGGCTACGTGGTGCAGGTGATCGTGATTGGCAGCTTGCTGTCGTCGGAGAACCTCGACGACGATACCAGGCAGCGAGTCTTTATCAACCAGGGAATCGGGCTGATTCCGATGGCGATCTTCGTCGCGCTGGCTTTCTGGGCATTCGAACTTGGTGGAGTGCCGCTTGCGGTTGGCTTTCTTGGGATTCCGGCGGGAACCCTTTCACCGCAGATGCTGCTGCTGCTCCTGATCCTCTTCGCAGTCACGCTCCTGATCCCTTATCTGGCCGGAACGCAACTCGCTCGCAGAAGAAGCCTGGCGCTGATGGGAAAGATCAGGGACTACTTCGACGAGCTCGAAGACATTCTGGAGGCGCCGACAGCCCGTCTCTACCTGACCAAGCTGGGCGAAGTGCGCGACAAAATCGTCAGCACGCAAGAGCAGTTCACGAGCAGCGATGCCTTGCTCGACTATGAACGGCAGACCAGGCTGGCCGCGGAGAAGGCTCCGGCGGAAGATCGGCGCATGGTGGAGGCTATCGCGCAGACGCGCACCTTCGACGCCCGCTTCCGCTTTCTCGACAGCCTCGCCAAGCTCGAAAAGTCCCTGGAGGAGGCCATCGCGGACCTTCAGCAGCGGCCGGCGGAGACGATCGAGGATGCCGCCCGGCATTGGAGCGAGAAGTACAAGACTCGCAAAGAAGAACTGACCAAGACGATCGATGCCGCGGCAAGCCGCAAGCCGTTCATCACGGCCGCCGCCGGCTCATTGGTGGGGACAATTGTTGTGGCGTTGGTGAGCGAAGTGACCAAGACCGGGTGGGGGTGGATTTTACAGGCTCCCAAATAGGCCGCGCGGGATCTTCGCTCTCGACGCCTCGCTGCAACGAAGGGCAACGCCAGCTTCGCTCGTGGAGTCCACGGTGTTCTTCAAAGCTGCCCGATTTCCCGGTCAAACGGGGCCAAAATACGGCTCTTCTGACCATTTACCGGGGTTTTTCGGGGGTATTTGTTTACCATTGCGACAACAGGTCGGCTCTTGGATGCGGACGGCATATTATTCATTATGAATGCCTTAATAGGTTTTTCTGGCCGGGAATGAGGCCGGGAAATGGGCGTTTTGGGCGGTAGGGGGGGTGGGGGGGTGCCGAAAACCGGGATTGGGGACTAAGGGACTAGGGGCTCGGGACCAGCGACTAGGGACCAGGAAAGTGAAAAGGGCCCGATCTTCTGCGTGCCACACCAGTGCGGCGGGGAAGGCGGGAGCGGTTTGACGGGTGTTCTTCATGGGGTCGCAGTCTCGTCCTCTCTATTCCCATTGTGCGCCGTGGGAAGGTTATCTTCGGCAATGGACGGAAGGGCAATGTTGTGAGTTCCCGGATCCTCGGCCGCGGCTGACGGGACCTTGGCCCATTCATCCAAGAGTGGTAATATCTGGGCCACCGGCCTTCGTGGAACGCACCCTTCGCCAGAAAACAGCGAAGGATGGGCCACCCACATTTGAGGGAAGGTTAACAATCGGAGAAACTTAGTGCGCGCCACCCGGCGTTTGGGCAACGAAGAAGATCGGAAAGGTGAATCCACATGACACAGAGCAACGAATTGGCGTTTGAGAGAGATGGCAAGAGGTTGTTTGACGCCCTTGAGGAGACGAGGAAGGTATTAAGAGACCCTGAGTACTTTGCAACGGTGATCGAGAAAGGCATCGGAGACGGAAGAGCTTTGCTTATTGACGGGAAGACAGCCGAAGCCGAGCAGAAGTACATTGAAACCAAGCTTCTCGTTGAACAGGCGGAAGCCAGCAATCGGGCCGAGCCCCTGGTCTGGAAGCTTTTTCGGGTAGAACTGGCTTACTTGATTGCCGTCATGTCGATCGGTTATGTTACTTACGAATGGCCCAACTACTGGCTGTGGTCGAAGTTCATCACGGTCCAGGCGGGAACAGCATGGTTCGGAGCCCTTGGTGGAGTTACCATCGGCCTATTCGGCCTCTATACTCATATCCAGCTAAGGAACTTCGATCCGAAGTATCGGCTCTGGTACATCTGCAAGCCGGTTGTGGGAGCTATCTTCGGCTGGTTTGTCTGCATGGTTTACCTTGTTGGGCTGCTTGCCACCCAGAATAGTTTGGCTGTTAGTAACCCTCTCTTGCTCTACGTCATTGCGTTTCTGGCCGGATTCAGCGAGAGATTCACAATCAAGATTGTTGACCGGATCATGCAACTCTTGACTACCTGGGACGATAAGCCGGCTGGGAATCAAGGCGCTTCGTCGCCAGGCAAATGAGCGCCGCTCGGCGTGGGCGATGAGCCCGCGGCAAGGCTCGATTCAGCGGCCTGAACACTCCAAACTCGCCCCAAAGTAATACACTCACTTCATGCAGCCCCGCACCACAGCCCGCGTAAGCCTGACCGCCCTGCTCGGCACTCCGGTGACCGATGCGCAGGGGCATCTGCGCGGGCGGCTCAAGGATATTGCCGTGGCTACGGGCCCGGATGCCGGCAAGGTGGCCGGGCTGGTGCTCAAGACCCGCGCCGGCTTGTGCATTGTGCCTTCGCAGGACGTGATGGAGACACCCGCCGGCACGCTGGAACTGCGCTCCTCCGGTGCGATGGTCCCGCTCAAGGATGAGGGCAACTACCTTTACCTGCAACAGGATCTAGTGGACCGGCAAATCATCGATATTCATGGCCGCAAGGTGGTTCGCGTCAACGATGTGGACCTGGAGTGGCTGGGACGCGGCGCGGCGCACTTGCTGCGTGTGGCCGAGGTCGAGGTTGGACTGCGCGGAGCCTTTCGCCGCGTCTTCAAAGGGCTGCTTCCGCGTGGCACACTGGAGACGCTTTCGCGTAAATTCGGCTCGAGCGGCATTCCCTGGCAGTTTGTCGACGTGATCGAGGTCGATCCGGCGCGGCGGGTGAAGCTGCGCATCGAGTACGCGCGGCTGGCAGAGATGCACCCTTCCGATCTGGCGGAGATTCTGGAAGATCTGGCCCCGGCCGAGCGGGAAGCCGTCTTTACCTCGCTCGACGAAGAGGTGGCCGCCGAGGCTCTCGAAGAGGTCGATCCCAAGATGCAGAAGGCCCTGCTGGAGAAGCTGGGCGAGGAGCGGATCGCCGACATTGTGGAGGAGATGGACCCCGGCGCGGCCGCCGACCTGCTGGGAGAGCTCTCCGAAGAGCAATCCGACGCCATCCTCGAGGAGATGGAGCCGGAAGAGCGCCAGGAGGTAGAGGAGTTACTCGAGTTCGACGAGCACTCGGCCGCCGGCTGCATGACCACAGACTTCGTTTCTGTGGGCAAGGACGCCACCGTGGCCCAAGCGGTGCAGTCTCTGCGCAGCTTCGACGGCGATCCGGAGAGCGTGACCGAGGTCTACCTGCTGGACGAGAGACGGGTGCTGCGCGGCGCCGTCTCCCTGGCGCGGCTGGTAATGGCGCTGCCCGAGACGCGCTTGTCCGTGCTTGCCGAGCCCCGCGTGCTTTCGTGCCCGGCCGATCTGCGCCAGGACGAACTGGCCGAGATGTTCGACAAGTACAACCTGCACGCGCTGCCGGTGGTGGACTTGCAGGGCCGCATGGTGGGCGTGGTTCAGGCCGACCATGTGATCAGCTTCCTGCGCGAGAAGTTATAAAGAGGAGCCTCTTGCAGAATTGCCCCTCAGGCTTTGGATTGTGTCAGGGCACGGCTTCAGTCGTGCCGCTAATGGCCAGTTTTGAATTCCGGCTTTAGCCGCTGCGGAAGTGCAAATTACTAAGAACAAGACCGCAGGGGCTAAAGCCCAACATGATTCTGTTGCTCTTCCGGCACGACTGAAGTCGTGCCCTGACGCTTTTTGCGGTCTCAATTGAAATCTGCAAGAGGCTCAGAGGGAATCGATGAGCTCATCCGCCGCCAAGTCCTTCACCGCCGTGCTGGAGCCGCTTCGGACGGGGCTCGGCTGGGTGGTTGCGCGGATTCCCTTCGATCCAGTCGAGGCGTGGCCGGAGCGCCGCGGCATGAGGGTGCGCGGAGAGATCGGGGGATTCGCCTTTCGCACCTCGCTGTTTGCCAGCGCGCCCGGCGGAGGGTACTTTCTGCTGGTCAACAAGAAGATGCAGGCGGCGGCGAGAATTAAAGCGGGTTCTCTGGCACGCATCCGGCTGGAACCGGACTTGGAAGAACGCGCCGCAACCGTCCCGCCGGAGCTGGCCAAGGCGCTCAAAGGCGACCCTCGGCTGCGCAAATGGTTCGACGGGTTGAGCTACTCCAATCGCAAGGAGGTTGGCGCCTGGGTCAGCGAGCCAAAGAGCGCCGCCAGCCGCAAGCAGCGCGCCGAAAGGATGGCTGAGCGCCTGCTGCTAACGCTGGAGGGCGAAACCGAGCTGCCGCCCATTCTTCATGCGGCCTTCCTGCGGCAGCCCCGGGCGCGCAAGGGATGGGAGGCGATGACGCCTGGGCAGCGTCGCAATCATCTGCTGGGGATTTTTGGCTACCAGAGCGTTGAGTCCCGCGAGCGCCGCACTGTCAAGGCCGTCGAAGAGGCCTTGCGGATGGCCGGAAAAGCATCCCGCGCTGCCGATCAAGCGTAGCCTCCGCCATTTGCTTGCCGTTTTATGACCTCCGCGTGAGCGGTTGTCTCGCGAATGGCATTTTTCTCGGCGACTAAGCGGGCAGTTTAGGCGTCTAACTGAATGAGATGAATATAGCTGCCTCCGTTCGCCCCTTCTTCGGTCAAGGTTCCGCCACAGCAGTTCAGGAACAGGCGCGGAAGGAGAGCCTCGCGATTTCCGCCGGCCTCAAGCGCCAGGAAGCAGGATTGCTGGACGAGTTGATCGTTCGCTACCAGCACCGCCTGATGCGCTACCTGCTCTACCTTTCCGGCAACCGCGAGATGGCAGAGGATCTCTTTCAGGAGGTCTGGATGCGGGTGCTGGTGCGCGGCTCGCAGTTCAACGGCCAGTCGCGATTCGATACCTGGCTATTCACCATCGCCCGCAATCTGGTGATCGACCTGCGCCGCAAGCGCACCATGTCCAGCCTGGACGAGCTCTTTGAGGCCGGAGGCGATGACGACCGGCCCATGAGCTTTGAAGTTGCCAACGGCGAACCAACTCCCTTCGACCGCTTTTCCAGCTTTGAAGACCGGGAGCGGATTGCGGCAGCCTTGCTGGAAATGGATACGCTGTACCGCGAAGTGCTGGTGCTCCGCTTTCACGAGGAGATGTCGCTGGAAGAGATAGCCAAGGTCACGCGCGCTCCTCTTTCCACAATAAAATCCAGGCTTTACCGTGGACTCGCCGCCATCAAGCCGAAGCTGGAGCGCACCCGGGCGCGCCTTCAGGGGGCGGTGTGAAGACCGCTGGGCTGGCCAAGGGCCAAGCGGATTCGGGCACCGATCCGAATCTGCTTTCTGCTCTTGCCGGTCGTCAGGCTCTTCGGTTTTAATCAGAAAGGTTGCTCTAGTCCCAAAACATAATTTTAAAAGAAACATTGGGTCAAATTTACTTCATCTAGCTTTGCCGCCGAGCCATTGAAGTTTAGTCGATTTTCGCACATTTACGTGTTATATGTCGCATATTCCGTATAACATAAGATACGTGCTGCATGGTTTTGTTCAACTTTATTTCAAATCTTTAAGATTGATTTAGTTCAATTGTCAAGGTAATGCTGCTTTTGTGTTCATTTTCAGAGCATAGTTGGTTTCAGCTTATTATATTGAGTTCATTGTAGTTGGTTCATCGTCGACGTCAACATCATCCATGGCTGCAGTAACTAGAAAAAAAACGTCCTGTCCGGTGTATGGATGTGCTTCTGAGTTGCCGATAAACCAATTGCCTACTGTTGGACACGTTATGCAGTTTTATATGGACAGAAAATCGGAACATTCAAAAACAACTCCGGCATCAAAAATTCTAAATGAAGTAGCTACAAATGTCATTGATCTTTGGAATAAAGCTGGAATTCCCACGATCACCTTAAGAGCTACGGAAAAAAAGCTGGAACATTTGCATCACGAATTAAGAAATATCATGAAAAAGAAAGGAGTGAATAAGGAAACAGGAATAGAAGAACTCAGAGTAAATAGGTCGAAATTGTTTGACATTTCGGCGTGCAAGTGTTCAGACTTTGATGCATGCTGTTGTGAAAGGAATAAAAGAGTTCCCACTGAAGAAAGAGAATT
>CAWCWQ010000249.1:0-17349 GCA_963799145.1 uncultured Acidobacteriaceae bacterium
GTGGACTGCTCGTCAAAAAGCGGAGCCGGCCGGTGAATGGGCATGCGGGTCGTTTCGCCGATGGGGCCCAGCTCGTCCACCGGATCGCCGATGACGTTGACGATGCGGCCCAGCGTCTGCTTGCCCACCGGCATGCGGATGGGACCGCCCAGGTCGATGGCCTTCATGCCGCGGACCATGCCGTCGGTGGCCTGCATGGCCACGGTGCGCACGCGGCCCTCGCCCAGGTGCTGCTCCACCTCGAGGATCACGTTGATGGGCGTGGGCACCTTGAAGCCGTCGCTGACGACGCGCAGCGCCTGGTAGATGGGCGGCATCGTCGCTTCTTCAAACTGCACGTCCACTGCCGGACCCGAGACCTGGATTACCTTGCCGATGTTCTCTGCCATTTTTCTGCCTTCTTGTTACAAAGCTTTTAGCCGTTAGCTCTTAGCTTTTAGCTTCTCAACCTTTGACGTTCGCGGTTGCTCAACGAGTGTCCCATCACGAAAGTCAATAGCTAAAAGCTAAGAGCTAATAGCTGCCCTTACTGCGCCGCGGCGCCGGAAACAATCTCGATGATCTCCTTGGTGATGGCCGCCTGGCGCACGCGATTCATGTGCAGCGTGAGCGCGTCGATCATATCCGAGGCGTTGTTGGTAGCCGAATCCATGGCCGTCATGCGGGCCGCATGTTCCGCGGCCACCGACTCCGTCATGGCGTGATAGAGCATGGAGCTGACATATTGCGGGAGCAGTCCGTTAAACAAATCCTCTGCCGGCTCCTCGTAGATGTAATCCACCTGCGCGGTACCGAACTTGCGCGACTCCTCGTCGGCCGCCTCGGTATCGACCGGCTCCAGCAGGATGCCCGCCGAGAGGGCGGCCTCGGCGGCGCGCTCTTTCTCGGCTTCGGTCGGTTCCACCGCGCCGGTAATCTGCGGAATGCCGATTTTCATGATCGGCAACAGCTTCTCCACCACCAGGCGCTGCGCGATCACCGACTTGAATTCGTTGTAGACGATGTAAGCGGCATCGATCTCTTCATGGACATAACGGGAGATGATGCTCTGGGCCAGGTCGAAGACGCGGCTGGCCTCCAGCTTCAAAAGCATTCCCGGATGGTCGCCGGTGATTTCGACCGGAGCCTTGCGCTCGCGTACCTTGACGGTATTGCCGTTCGCGTCGGTCTGCTCAGCGTAAACCGCCGTCGGATAGCGCCGCCGCATCACGTCGCGGCCCTTGCGCCCCACCGCCTCGATGTCGATCTCTTTGTCGGTGTTGCCCCCAAAGAACTGGTAGGCGGTCTTGAGAATGTTGGCATTGAAAGCGCCGGCAAATCCCTTGTCGCCGGTTAGGATCACCAGCAGTACCCGCTTCTCCGGGCGTGTGGCAAAGAGCGGATGGCGCAGCTCGCCGGTGGCCTCGTCGAAGATATCGACGCGGCGGACCAGCGATTCCAGCACGCTGGTGATCATGCGGGCGTAGGGCCGGGCCATGAGCGCCCGCTCCTGCGCGCGCCGCAGCTTGGCCGCCGAGACCATCTTCATGGCCTTGGTGATCTGCCGCGTGTTTTTCACGCTGCGGATGCGCCGCCGTAAGTCTAGGACATTTGCCATTGTGAGTGCTCAGTGATCAGTGGTCAGTGATCGGTTTTCAGTGACCGGTTAACAGTTTCCAGCAGTCTGCATTCAGCGATTCCAGTAGGTCGGGCTTGACTGACCACTGACCACCGATCACTGACCACTAGCGGCCGCAAGCTCTGCCTTGAAGTTTGCCGAGTACTCCTTCAGCGCGGCGTGCAGCTTGGCGCGCAGGTCGTCGTCGAGCGCCTTCTTCTTGGTCAGGTCTTCGATCAGCGCCGTTTGGGCGGCGTCGAAGTACTTGTACAAGCCAACCTCGAAGGCGCGAATGTCCTTAACCTCGAAATCGTCCAGATAGCCCTGCGTGCCGGCAAACAGCACCACCGTCTGCTGCTGCCAGGTCAGGGGCTGGAACTGCGGCTGCTTGAGCAGTTCCGTCAGGCGCTGGCCGCGGTTGAGCTGCTTCTGGGTCAGCGGGTCCAGGTCCGAGCCAAACTGCGCGAAGGCCGCCAGTTCGCGGTACTGCGCCAGGTCCAGCTTGAGCGTCGCGCCCACCTGCTTTACCGCCTTGATGGCCGCCGAGAAGCCCACGCGCGAGACCGAAAGCCCCACGTTCACCGCCGGGCGCACACCGGAGTTGAACAGATCCGTTTCCAGAAAGATCTGCCCGTCGGTGATGGAGATGACGTTGGTGGGAATGTAGGCCGAGACGTCGCCGGCCTGGGTCTCGATAACCGGCAGCGCGGTCAGGGATCCGCCGCCCTTCTTGTTGCTCATCTTGGAGGAGCGCTCGAGGAGCCGCGAATGAAGATAGAAGACGTCGCCGGGATAGGCTTCGCGGCCCGGGGGGCGGCGCAGCAGGAGCGAAATCTCGCGATAGGCCATAGCGTGTTTTGAGAGATCGTCGTACATGACCAGCGCGTGGCGGCTGGAATCGCGGAAGTACTCGCCTATGGCAGTGGCGGCGTAGGGGGCGATGTAGAGCATCGGCGCCGGTTCCGAAGCCGAGGCGGCCACGACCACCGTGTGCCCCATGGCGCCGGCTTCGGTGAGCGTCTGGACGACCTGGGCGATGGAGGACCGCTTCTGGCCGATGGCGCAGTAAATGCAGATCAGATCGTTCTTGGCATTGTTGATGATGGTGTCCAGCAGCACGGCTGTCTTGCCCGTCTGCCGGTCGCCGATGATCAGCTCGCGCTGGCCACGGCCGATGGGAATCATGGCATCGATGGCCTTGAGGCCGGTGGCCATGGGCTCGCGCACGGGCTGGCGGTCGATGATGCCGGGCGCCAGCCGCTCTATCGGCAAAGAACTCGTAGACGCGACGGGACCCTTGTCGTCGATCGGCTGGCCAAGGGCATTCACCACGCGGCCAATCATCCCCTCGCCCACCGGCACGCTCAGGATCGTCCCAGTGCGCTTCACCTCGTCGCCTTCGCTCAGCTCGGTGTAGTCGCCCAGAATCACCGCGCCGACCGAATCTTCCTCGAGGCTCAGCGCCAGTCCGGCGATGCCATGCGGAAAGCTCAGCAGCTCGCCGGCCATCACCTTGTCCAAGCCGTGCAAACGGGCAATGCCGTCGCCCAGCGATGTGATGGTCCCGACTTCGTCCACCTGGACCTTGGAGTCGTAGTTCGCGATCTGCTCGCGAAGTAGCTGCGTAATCTCGTCTGCCTTGATCTGAGCCATTTACAGTGAACAGTGATCAGTGGTCAGTAGTCAGCTCTCCGCATCCTGCGAGTTCCGACTTTTTCGAACCACTGAACGCCTGCCTCCCTTTCAAAAGCCTTGAATTCCGATTCAAATCCCAAAATCCCGCTGATTGCCGCTTCCGATCACTGATCACTGACCACTGATCGCTGCTTTCAACCTGTCCAGCCGTCCGCGCACCGAGCCGTCGTAGACCGTGGAACCGATGCGCACCACCGTGCCGCCCAGGATCGCCGCATCCAGTTTGAAGCTCGCGTCGATGCGCGCACCGGCCAGCTTGCCTATCTCGGCCAGCAGCGCTGTGCGCTCGGCCGGCCCCAACTCGCGGGCCGTCACAATCTCCGCGTGGCGGATTCCCAATTGCTCCCGCAGCAGCCGCCGATATGCCGCAGCCACCTCGCTAACCGCTCCAATGCGATCGTTCGAGATCAGTACCGCCAGCAGGTTGCGCAACTCTTTCTGGAGCCCTAGCTTGCGGTTCAACTTATCCAGAAACTCCACCTTCTGCACGGCGGGAATGGCCGGATTCACAAAGAACTCGCGCAATTCCCGGCTTCCATCCCAGGTGGCTAGAAAATCGGCGAGCCCACGGTCGACGGCGGCCGTGTCCAGCCGCGCGGCCGTCACCACTTCGAGAAAAGCGCTTGCGTAACGGGAAGCGAAGGCGGCCATTTAGTTCCGTCCTCCCTTGTTTACGTCGCCCACGAACTCGGCGATCAGGGCGCGGTCGGCCGCGGGAGTAAGAACCAGCTGCTTGGCGGCCTGCTCCACGGCAAGGCCGGCTGCAAAGTGGCGCAGTCCGCGCCGGGCCTGCGCGGCCGCCGCGCCGATCTCCTGCTCGGCGGCGGCGACGACGCGGGCACTCTCTTCTTCCAGACTGGCCTTGATCCGCGCCTCGTCCCGGCCGATCTCATCATCGACCTCGGCGCGGAACTTCGCAATCTCCTCACCGAGTTTGGAGAGCTTGGCCTCGACCGCGCTCAGCCTCGCATTGGCGTCTTCGGTTACCTTGCGCGCCGACTCGATGTCCGCGCGCACCTTCTCGCCGCGCTGGCGAAGGAACTTGGGCAGGAACTTGAACAACGGAATGCCGATGGCCAGTACGACTACTGCGAAGTTGATGAATTCAAAGATGCTCGCCGTGGTCTCGACACTAAGATGGAGCGCCTTGGCCGAGGCCTTCACCATCGGACCTTCAAGGCGAAAAGCGTTGTTCTGCTGCTCCTCTTCGGATTGAGCCGCTTCGGGCTTGGCTGTCTCGCTTGCGACCGCCGCAGGCCGGGATTTGGCCGCCGGAGCCGCTTCCTGCGCCGCGATGACGAAAGGCGCTATCACGAATCCGGCAGCCAGGACGGCGAAAAACAGAAACCGAAAAAAGCGGAGCTCGGAAACCCGTGCGAGAATGCGCGGTTGCGAATTCGAATAGCTCGAATATTTCAACGGGTACCCCCGGCAGCCTGCGGCAAGACCGCGCGGACTACGCGATTTGCCAAATCCCCGGCGCTGGCCTGGATGGCGAGTCGAGCCTGGGCAGCCTCGGCCTCCAGCTGGGCACGGGCCTGGCTCACGGTAAGCGCCGCCGCCTTGCGCGCGGCTTCCAGAGCGGCATCGCGCTCCGCATTGCTCTGCTTCACGCGCTGCTCGCGCACCTTGTAGACCTCGGCGCGCGCCAACCGCAGCTTGGTGGCGTACTCTGCCGCCCTGGCCTCGGCCAGGGCAATGGCCTTGTGCGCGTCTTCAATGGCGCCCTCGGTGCGGGCTCGGCGCTGCTTCAACGTCGCCGTCAGCGGACCCTGCACCAGGAACTGGTAGGCCAGAACCAGCACGATGAAGAGCACCACCGTGGGCACGGCGCCAACGAGTAGAGCACCGACTTGTTGAACAATTTCTTCCATAGTTAAACTGGCGGTCGCAGACAGCCAGTCTGGTCCCCCTTTTATCGAAGGTGAACACTTTCTTGTATCAGGGGCGGACCCTCAAGTCAACGAAACTGGGCCTCTCAAACCGGGACCTGTGACTGCGGTCACGAACTGGGAATTATCTTCCAAAAAAGAGCTTGCATTCGCCCAAAACAGGCCTAAACTAAGGATACCACCCAGACCCGATCCAGGGTCCAGCGGGCCACCGGCTGCGGGAAGTCCTTCCACTCCTGCGGTCAGTGGTCCGCCTCATAGTTTATGGGCTGTTTTCTGCTCCCTTTCTTCGCTCCGACTGCTGCGCTACGGTTTGCCCCCGGCGGCGGACTTGTCCACGGTCAGCAGCCCTTGGGCGCGCAGCCAGTTCTCCAGCAGGTTCGGCCACTGGTCCAGAGCGGCGTCGCCCTTGCCCAGACCGGTGCCATGAGGTCCGTTGGCGAAGATGTGCGCCTCGGCAGGCACACCGGCCTTGACCAGCGCCTCATAGAAGCGCAGCCCCTGCTCCACGGGAACCGTCCGGTCGTTGAAGGTGTGGTACCAGAAGGTGGGCGGCGTGTCCTTCGTGACGAACAAGTCCGGCGAGTAGGCGGTCCGCAGCGCCTCGCACTGGTCCATCACATTGAATAGCTTGCAGTAGCTCAGGTGCGAGGTGTCGCTGGAGATGGCGCCGATCCACGGGTAGCCCAGCACCAGGTAGTCGGGGCGGCTGGAGGCGCGCTCGATGGGGTCGTCGGCGTCCGGGTTGCCGGGGACGAACTGCGTGCCGGCGAGCGCCGCCAGGTGGCCGCCGGCCGAAAAGCCAATCACCACAATGCGATTGGGGTCGATCTGGTAGTCGCTGCGCCCGCGCCCGCACCGTCTGCACGGCGCGCCGCGCGTCGAGCAGCGGAACGGGCAGCAGGTAGCCGTTCGAGCTGAGCCGGTAGCTGAGGACGAAGGCGCGAAAGCCGCGCGCGGTGAACCAGTCGGCCACCTGCCGGCCCTCCAGGTTGGCCGCCAGATGGGCATACGCCCCGCCGGGAAAGATCACTACCGCGGAGCCGTTGCCGCGTCCCGCGTGCGGCTCGAAGATGGTCAGAGTGGGAATATCCTCGCAGGCAGTGCCTTTGGCCTGAGGCGCGTCTCCCGGCCAGAGGCGGATGGTCTGGATGCCCAGAAAATCGTTGTCCGTCCCAGCCGTCGCGCAGGGCTCCTTTGACTCCCTCTGCGCCTGCGCCGCCAAAGACGCCAGCAATCCCAAAGCCAACAACGCCGCAATCCTGTCTCACGACAAGCCTCCTCCACCGTTCGCGAGCGATCTATAGCCAAACACGCCGTATGTCCTGGGCAGGAGTTTTCGGCCTGCGCGGTCAGATCCTCGGCCAGCTCAAAGCCGTAGCGGGCAAAGTAGTAGGCCGCGCCGTGAACCCGCTCCTGGAGAGCGCCGCCGGGATAGAGCGCCTGGCAGATAGCCTCGGCGTGGCGGCCCAGCGAGGCCTCGCGCTGCAACTGGAAGTTGGCCGCCAGGGTGCGCAGGCGATTCATCTGGTAGCGCATCTTGCTGGCCGCGGTCTCCGCCGACTGGCCCAGCCCCGCATCGAGGGCGCTCATCCACTCAATCAGGGGGATCAGCTCGGCATCGAGCGCGGAGCCCGGCGGCGGCCAGCCTTGCTCTTCCTTCGGCGGGCATTGCACGGGCCGCCAGCAACTGCGCCAGCGCCGCCGATCCATCGTGCCCGCTCTCCTGAAAGACCCGCTTCCAGCGTCAGCCCTTGCTTGCGCAGCAGCTCGCCGATGGCCGGCTCGATCAAGGTAGCGGAAAAGCGCGGCTGGGCCGGAGTAACCCGGCCCAGAATGCGCTCGTACAGCACGGCGGATTGAGCAAAGTAAGCGATCTCCGCCGGCCCGCCGACGACCAGCGAGGTGGATAGCAAGAAGTCCTGAAAGACGGGGCGGAGCAGCGCCGATGGCGAGATGCGGTCCGGTTCGGCGTCAAGAATGCCGATCAGGTCGGCGGTCGAGAAGCTCCGGCGCCCGGCTGGTCCGGCCGTCTGCCACAAGCCTCCGGGCTCCTGCGCGCTGGGCGCAACTCGCTTGAGCGCCAAGCGCGCGCCGGTGCTCTCGTCAACGAGAAAGAGCAAACTAGATTGCTGCCCCACGGCCACCTGCGCGTGATAGCCGGCAGCTTCGAGCGCGCCGTTTCGCTCGACGAGCGCGGCGTGCAGCTCGTCGGCCCGCTCCAGCGCCGCGCGCAGCACCGGCGCGCCCATGCGATGGAACTCGCGCCCGCTGGCGTCCAGTACCAGCAGCCCCTGCGCGGCAAAGGCCTTCGAGTAGAACGCCGCAAAGGCCTGGGCGAAGGTGCGGCCCGGCTGGTAAGCTTCGGCCAGCGCATCCATTGCATCGGAGTCGCCCAGCAGCTCCCGCGCCTGCTCGATGAGGGGCAGAATCTGCTCGTCCAGCCCGATCCCGCCCACCGGCCGCGCCGCCTCGATCGCAGCCGCTCCAGAGTATTCCAGCTTGCGCAGCTCACGCCCTGCCGGAAAGGCGACGTGATCGATCTCGGCAAAGTCGTGGTCTTCGCTCGCCAGCCAGAAGATGGCTGCATGGGGATTTCCGGCCGAGGCGGCCTGCCGCGCCCGCGCCAAAGCCGTCGCCGCCTTGAAGGGCGTAAAAAGCGGCCCTCCGAATAGCCCCACCTGCTGCCCGGTCACCACCGCGCCCGCTCCATTGCCAAGCGCTTCAAGCGCCGCGGCGGCAGCCGGCGGTGGGGAAGGATTCTGCTCCGCAAGGAGCCGCACAAGCTCCGGCCAATGCGCGGGGTCGGGCGGATGCGCCTGCCAGCCGGGATCTGGCGGCGGCGAACCGTAGAAGGTCCGCGTCGCCGGGTCGCCGGCGCAATAGTCGAGGAACAGCCGGTGCAGGCCTGGCGCCGCGGTAATAGGAAGACAGTCAGCGGTCAGCAACTCATTCTCTTTGGGCAGTACAAGTCCATAGCGATCTGCTCAACAGAAGCCCTAACCGCCGGGATTCGCGGGGAATCGGGCTCCTGTTAAGGATGCCACGCCGGGCGCAATCGATGCACACGCGGGGTTTCTTCTCCGCCGGAGGGAGCTGGCTGACCGTATGATGGAGTACGAGCGAGCTTTGAAGAAGGAGAGACGAGATGCCCAGGAACGAGAAGGCCGCGACAGCTGGCGAGGCGAAGAATGACGGCGGCACAGCGCCTAGAAAGCCTAAGACCGCGGCGCCCAAGAAGCCGAAGCCTGTAGCGCCCGGCGCCGCCAGGTCCGCACAGACCGGAAAAGAGGCCACAAAGACCAAGGTGTTGAAGGCCATCGAGCCCAAGGCGAAGAGAGCTGCGAAGACGCTGAAAACCGCAGCCTCTGTGCAGGAGCAACTGCTCAGCTCGGAGGTCGTCTTCGAGGGCCCGCTCTTCCGGGTTCTCCACGACAAGCTGATCGAGCCCGGCGGCCGCGAGAGCGAACGCGATGTGATCCGGCACAACGGCAGCGTGGTCATCCTGGCAATGGACAGCTCAAAAGACAAGAAGAACCCCTGGATCGTCGTCGAGCGCCAGTATCGCCACGCCGCCCGGCAGTATCTGTGGGAGCTGCCGGCCGGCAAGCTCGAACCCGGCGAAGACGCCCTGGCGGGGGCCAAGCGCGAGCTGGCCGAAGAGACCGGGTACGGCGCCAAGAGATGGAAGCTGCTGGCCGAGTACTACCCCAGCCCTGGGTTTCTGGGCGAGTCGATGAAGATCTTTGTGGCCGAGGGCCTGGTGGCGGGCGATGCCCACCCGGAGGACGACGAGCAGATCGAGTTTCGCCTGGTCAAGCTCTCCGAGGCGCTGAAAATGATCGAAAAGGGCGCGATTCTGGACGGCAAGACGCTATCCGGCGTCCTGCTCTACGCGCGGCTCAGCGCCAGAAAGCACAAGATGTAAAACTTTTTTACAACAGGTTTCCCCTCTTTGCTCTCGGTCAAGGGCGACCGGTTCAAGCCTTCCCTATACTTTAAAGGTCGCACTGGGCTGAGAGCAAAGGACACACTCTGCAACCTTTGTCGAAAGGCTGTGGACTTCCTTCCCCTCTCAAGCGCAGTGGACGGATTGTCAGGTCTAGCCAATGATTTTGCTCCGGCCCAATCCCTCACTTTGAGGCGGAGCCAAGGGACGACAAAACCTTTTGCCGGGTTTTTTCGTCATAAGTAACATCGGTGGGTAATCCCCCCGCTCACCGGATGATTGAACGGAAAAAGAAAGAAGGAGCCTGTGGCACAGTACAAAGGGAAAGTGAAGTGGTTCAATAACGCCAAGGGCTATGGGTTCATCGGACGCGAAGACGGGCCTGATGTATTCGTCCACTATTCATCGATTCAACTGGACGGGTACAAGACACTGAAAGAGGGCGATGACGTGGAGTTCGACATCGTCCAAGGTCAGAAGGGTCCCCAGGCGGATGCAGTGGTCCGTTTGAAGGCCGTCGCCCACAACGCGGCTTAGCAGAGCGCGCAAGGCCGGGCGTTGCCTCAAGACCGCCGCCAGGCGACTCAGGCGAGGTGCGTCCAAAGTCCATCGATTTGTCACACCGCCGCTGGCTTGTCATTCGAGACCTCGGTCTCAGATCTCTGTTCTACTGTCTGCGGAGCCTCAGCGATGGACAACCCCACCATGGCCCGCCTGCTTGCCGAGACCGCCGATCTGCTGGAGATCGACGGCGGCGACAGTTTCCGCATCCGCAGCTATCGTCACGCCGCCGAGGCCGCCGAACAAACCACGGTAGACCTTGTGGCAGCCGCTCCCTCGACAGCGCGCCTGTTAGAGATTCCAGGCATCGGGAAGGGCATGGCCGCCAACCTGCAGGCCATCGCCGCCACCGGCTCGCTGCCCCTGCGCGAGGAGCTTCTGGCCAAGTACGGCGCGGGCGTTCTGGAGCTGCTGAAACTGCCCGGCATGGGCCCCAAGACCGTTGCGCTCTTGTGGTCAGCGGCGCAAATCGCCAGCATAGATCAGCTCGCCGAGGCCATTGAGGCAGGCCGCCTGGCTGGACTGCCCCGCATGGGCGAAAAACAGATTGAGAAGCTGCGCAAGGGCATCGAAGACAATCGCCGGAGCGCCGGCCGCTTCCGCATCGACGTGGCCGAAGACGCTGCCGGCCGCATCGCAGCCTACCTGATGGCCTTCCCTGGAGTTGAGAAGGTGACCCCTGCCGGCTCGCTTCGCCGAGGCCGTGAAACTGTAGGCGACCTGGATTTGCTGGTCACCGGCCCCGCATGCGCGCCCGAACATACGGCCGCCGCGGTCGAACACGTCGCCGCCTACCCTGGCATTTACGACATCGTCGCCAAGGGCGAGAACAAGGTGAGCTTCCATCTGTCGAACGGCCTGCAGGTGGACGTGCGCCTGCTGCCCTCGGCTTCCTATGGCGCCGCGCTGCAATACTTCACCGGCTCAAAGGCGCACAACGTGGCGCTGCGGCAGCGGGCTCTCAAGATGGGCTACACGTTGAGCGAGTGGGCGCTGGCCCGCCTCGACGACGAATCGACCGTTGCCGCGGCCACCGAGGAAGCGATTTACGCCGCCCTTGGCATGGACTGCATTCCCCCCGAGCTGCGCGAGAACCTGGGCGAGATCGAGGCCGCAGCCCGCCACGCGCTGCCACGGCTGATCGAGCGAGCCGACCTGCGCGGCGACCTGCACATGCACACCAACTCGACCGACGGCCACAACACCATCGGCGAAATGGCCGAGGCTGCGCTGGCCTGCGGCTACCGTTACATCGCTATCACCGACCACTCCAAGAACCTGGCCATGACGAACGGCCTGGACGAGAAGCGGGCGCTTGAACAGATCGAGCGGGTTCACGAGGCAGACCGGCAGATGGAGGGCCGCATCCGCGTCTTTACCGGCATTGAGGTGGACATTCTGGCCGACGGCTCTCTCGATCTGGACGACGAGGTTCTGGCGCAAATGGACGTTGTCATAGCTAGCGTGCATACCCGCTTCGAGCAAAGCCGCGAAGAGATGACCACCCGCGTGCTCAAGGCCATCGCGAACCCATGCGTGCGGATTCTGGGCCATCCCACCGGGCGCCTGCTGCTGCGCCGCGAACCCTTCGCACTGGACTTGGGGACGGTCCTGCGCCGGTGCGCCGAACTGGGCGTAGCCGTCGAGCACAATGCGGCACCTGAGCGCCTCGACCTCAACGATCGAGATCTCCGCCTGGCCAAAGAGCTGGGCTGCCGCATTGTTATCGACTCGGACTCGCACGACGCCCGCAACCTGGGCAGGATGGAATACGGTCTCCGTCAGCTCCGCCGTGCCTGGCTGGGACCGGAAGATGTGCTGAACACGCTGGGAGCGGAGGAGTTTCTGGCCGCGCTCAGGCCGAGGCCGTGAGCGAGCAGGAGATCCATCGCTTCAGGCACAAGCTGGATTCCTGTTTCCTATCCCGTTGCGCCCAAATGCGAAATACATGGCCCACAATGCTCCGCCAGAGATAAGATAAGTCGCTATGAGCCTACTGCGTCAGAATTCCGATGAATCGATCGACGATGCCGCCCGCGGCGAAGAATTGACAAAGGGTTCCAGCCATGTGGTCTGGGCCGGCGCGATTGCGGCCGTAGCGGTCACCGTCGCCCTTGCCGTCTATGTGATCGCGGGGCAAAAGCCGCCCATGGCCACCGGAGAGATCGAGCAAGTGTGGGTCCACCCGCAGCACTCGGAATCGTCGGGCTTCGACGCCAACGGCGAAGCCATGGTCAAGCAGAGCTTCGACCAGGTCTATGTCTTTTCCCTGGTCAAGCTGCACAACCAGAGCGCGCAGCCGCTCTTCATGCACAACATCATGGCCAACATCAGGCTGGACGACGGCGTCCACACCAGCTATGCGGCATCCGCCGGCGATTACGACCGGGTCTTTCTTGCCTATCCGTCGATGCCCGTGCCCCACGGCAAGGGGCTTCCCCTCGAGATGACCATCGACCCGGGCCAGACCGTCGAGGGGACCATCGTCTCCGCTTTCCGCATGAGCAAAGAGCAGTGGGACGCCGGCAAGGATTTGAACTTTACCTTTGCCTTCCAGTACCAGCCCAGCCTGGTGCTCGCGCCTCACTCCGCGGTTATTGTCCAGTAGGAGCCGCAGCCGGAGCCGGCGCGCTTTTTGGCGTCGACAGGTACCCGCTGATCGAGGAGTTTTTGCCCCCGATGGAGTTCACCACGACCTCGAAGAGAACGGGATCCTTGCCGCTGTAGAACTGCAACGGCTCATTCAGGTTCCGGTCCTTCTTTTCGTACTGCTTGTCGTCGGAATAAACAAGCATGGTGAACTTGCTTTTCTTGGAGTCGGCCTTCTTCAGCTCCATGCTCACCGTGCCAACGGGCTTCTTCTCGCCCTTCACCAAGGTGAACTCGTAGTAGTTGCGATCGCCCTTGTGCTTCAGGATATCCAACTCATCGTGATTGCGGGCGATGAGACTGGCGTGGCTGCTCAGGTCGCCCTTCATCAGCGTCAACTGGCTCACCGCCGCGGCCAGGTCGCTCTGCGTCTTGGCCACATCGGTTTTCACGCCGCCCACGTCGGTCTTCACGTCGCTGACCGCGCTGGAGACGGCCGTTACCTGTTGCGCGGTCTGCTTTTGGGCGCTGGCCAACTGCTGGGCTTTGGCCTCGTTGCGCTGCTCGCGATCGGTAATCTCCTGGGCGCGGGTGTCGAGCTGCTTCTGCGTCAGCCCCAGCGAGGTCTTCAGCTCGTCGGTGGCCACCTCCAGGCGGGCGTCGGTCTCGCGCAACTGCGCTTGCAGCTTCACGTTCTGCTGTTTCGCTTCGGTCAGTTCAGTCTGCTGCGCGCTGAGCCGGCCACCCAGCACAAAGCACCAGATCAGGCCGCCCAGCCCGAACAGCAGGGCCACGGCGATGGCCGCCAGCAGCGCGCCGGAATAGTTCCTTGGGACATTGTCGACTTCTTCACTCATCTGTTTCCCTCTCTTCTCTCTGGCGGCCGTCCAAGCTGCCGCCCCTCGATGGGCCGCGCGCTCGGCGCAAGCCATAGCGATGGCGGCGTTCCGTCACATTGGACGCCGTTACAGGAATCCTCTCTATGGTATCTCCCGTGCCCTTGCTAAGTTCCAGCCTACAATATCCAGACTCCCTCAAACGCCTCCCGCGCGCCTCCCGGTAGGCCAACCACCGGAAAACTTCGCGAAAAAAGAAGAATGCGCGGGAATACCGCCTGTTCCTCCGGCGCACTCTTCATGAATCCCACCGAAAACCCGCCTCGGAACACCTGCCGTCCCGCACTCCGTGACAACAATGGAATCGCTACGCTATAAACATCTTTACTGCATTTTTCAGGCGCATGGCCGGGTTTGAGTTCCAAGGTCCTCTGCGACAGGTTTCGGTTGGAGGGGCGGAAGACCGGGATTCCCTGCGGCAGGTCTTCGTTGCCGGGGTGCAAAACCGGGGCCCCCACGGACAGGTTTTCGTCCGCGGGTTGGAAGACCAGGACATTCGCCTCATCTGCCAAGTTAACATTGTAAAAGGGAGATCCGAAAGCTATGACGACCGCTGTCGCTGGGAAGGGTCTGGAAGGAATTGTTGCGGCCAACTCCGGTATCTGTTGGATCGACGGAGAAGCGGGCGTGCTGGCCTATCGCGGTATCGACATCCATGAACTTGCCGAGAACTCGACCTTCGAGGAGACCACCTACCTGCTCTGGAACGGCATCCTACCCAACGAAATTGCCCTGCGCGAGTTCCAGTCGCAGCTTTCGCTTGCCAGGGGGCTCGACTTCCGCATCGTCAACCTGCTGCGCGGCATTCCCGCCTCGGCTACGCCCATGGAAGTGCTGCGCACCGCCGTCTCGGCGCTCAGCTTTTACGACGCAGACGAGAAGGACAACTCCCACGACGCCAACGTGCGCAAGTGCTACCACCTGACGGCACAGATGGCCATGATCGTGGCCATTTACGACCGCCTGCGCAAGGGCCGCGAGGTGGTGCCGCCCGATCGCTCGCTCAACCACGCCGCCAATTTCCTCTGGATGCTGAATGGGGTCAGGCCCTCGGAAACGGCAGTCAAGACGCTGGACATGGCGCTTGTGCTGCACGCCGAACACGAGCTGAATGCCTCCACCTTTGCCGCCCGCGTTATCGCGGCCACCTTGTCCGACGTCCACTCGGCCATCACGGGCGCCATCGGCGCGCTCAAAGGCCCCCTCCACGGCGGCGCAAACGAGGGCGTCATGCGCATGCTCTACACCATCGACAAGGCCGGCGCCGACCCGGTGGAATACGTCAAGAACATGCTGGCCGCGCGGCAGAAGATCTCCGGCTTCGGCCACCGCGTCTACAAGACCGAGGATCCCCGCGCCACCCACCTGCGCAAGATGAGCGAGCAGCTCGGCAAGGACGCCGGCGTGCCCAAATGGTACGAGATGTCCCGGGCCATCGAGCTTTACATTAACGCCGACAAGAAGCTCAACGCCAACGTCGATTTTTACTCCGCATCGACCTACGCCACGCTGGGCATCGACATCGACCTCTATACGCCGATCTTCGCCATCAGCCGAATCGCGGGCTGGGCCGCCCACGTCATCGAGCAACTGGACGACAACCGGCTCATCCGCCCGCGCGCCGAGTACATCGGCCCCGTCTACCCCGCCCACTGGATTCCCATGGACGAACGCGGATAGGATTGGCATTCGGCGTAAGTCCTTGGCGACTTTCCGGTCTAACGGGAAGGAGGATTCGCGCGAAAGTCAGGTTGGTTCTCATACTGTTCTGCGCTTGTCGGCTGCGAATCGTGTCGCTTCTAGAGTCCGGCGGCAAGCAAAACCGGCTTGGCGTTACCATAGGAGTGTAGCGGGGGAGACTTTGACCACACAGATTGCACGCGTCGGCGGCACGGTCAGCGTGGAGATCCCGGAGGATCTGCTCCTGCGGGCGAATCTTTCCGTCGGCGATCCTGTTGAGTGGACGTTGACCTCGACCGGGGCCCTTGCCCTGCGCGCGCCGCACCGGGCAGACACGTCCGGCGCGGAGGACGGCTACGAGGAATGGAAGCTCAAGGAAATCCAGGCGGGCTTGGATGAGGTGGAGGCCGGAGAAACAGTTTCCCACGAGAAGGTCGTCGATTGGCTGCGCAGTTGGGGCACTGGGAACGAACTCCCGCCGCCTCTATGAAGATCCGGTGGACCAAAAGGGCCATTCGGAGCCTCGCTTCGATTCACGCGCATATTTCCAGAGACAGTCCCGCCGCCGCCGCGCGGGTTGCCGCTGCTGTCTTAGACGCTACCGTTCAGCTTGGGCAATTTCCACAGAGCGGCCGATCGGCAAGAATCGAAGGAACCCGCGAGCTGGTTGTGCCCGGTCTGCCGTACATTGTCCCTTACCGTATCGTGGACGACGCGATCTTGATTCTCTCTGTCATTCACACCAGCCGTAAATGGCCGGAGAAGTTGTAGATTTTAAGAAGGGTAAGCGGGAAAGCAAATGCGGCCGTCCGAAGTATTGCCGCAGCATCGGGAGACGATCCGTCAGCTTGTGCTTGAGGCGGGCATGGCGAATCCGCGCGTCTTCGGCTCCGCGCTGCATGGCGACGACCGGGATGGCAGCGACCTCGACCTGCTTGTGGACCCGGCGCCGCGCGCGAGCCTGCCGACAATGGTCAGGCTTAGAGCTTATCCGTAAATAGTGTCATACTTGGTTCCTGCGCGTAGTTGCCTTGAAGCCGAGGTCTCAATTTGGGCGAAGATACATTTCAGGATGCCTCAAATTGAATCCTGGACAGTATCGGATCAGTTGTGGGCGAAGGTGGAACCGCTCGTTCCCGTCAAGCAGCGGCAGCCAGGCCGGCCGTACCAGCGTAAGCCAGGTGGCGGCCGCAAGCCCATGGCGGCGCGACAAATCTTCTCCGCCATCGTTTACATATTGCGCGCTGGCTGCCAGTGGAAGGCCCTGCCGCGCGAGTTTGGCAGCGCCAGTGCTGTCCATTTGCACTTTCAGAAGTGGCAGCAGGCAGGTTTCTTTCTTCGCCTCTGGCAAGCGGGACTGGCCGAATACGACGGCATGGAAGGGATCGCCTGGGAGTGGCAAAGTATTGACGGCGCTACAGGAAAAGCGCCATTGGCCATCGAATGCGTGGGACCGAATCCCACGGATCGGGGAAAAAATGGGCGCAAGCGAAGTTTGTTAGTCAACGAGCGTGGCGTCCCGCTGTCTCTCGTCGCCAGCGGCGCCAGCGTGCATGATGTCAAGCTTCTGGAGGCGACGCTGGAGGGCATTGTGGTAGCTCGGCCTGAGCCGGACGATGAGAATCCCCAGCATTTCTGCGCCGATGCCGGATACAAGGGGCAATCGTCTCTTGCCGCCGTCCAGACGCGCGACTATCAGCCGCACATCGAGCAACGCAAGGAGGAAGCGGAAGCCAAACGCACACAGCCCGGATGGAAGGCGCGTCGATGGGCTGTCGAACGCAGCCACTCATGGTTCGACAGCTTCCGCAAATTGCTGGTCAGTTTCGAGAAAACCGAAGCCAGCTATGTGGCCTTGCTCTCGTTAGCAGCCGCCTTGATTTGCTGGAGACAGACCGTATCTAGTTACGGATAAGCTCTAGACCCCAACTGGAGCAATTCACAGGGGTCAAGATCGATCTTCCGACTCCCGAGGAGCTTCATCCGCGCCTCCGCTGCAAGGTTCTCGCCGAGGCCGCATCCCTGTCAGTAAGCAGGAATTCCGCGCCGAGGACCACCTCCTCCACATGCCGGAGGCAGGGGATCGCATCCTCGAATACACCGCCCGAGTGGATAGGGAGCAGTTCTTGCCAATCGGACGCTGCGGACGCAGTCGTTCGCAACGTAGGAATGATCGGCGAAGCTTCCAACATTCTGCTTGGAGCTGGCCCCGCTCAACCACCAACAACAAGAACCAACTACCTTGAGGAATGGGATTCTACAGAAGATCTAGGACTTGACTGAACCGCGGGGGTGCGGCGCGCGCATACGATTTTGCTAGCAAGGGCACGATCTGGGGTTCTGGGCAGGTAGACTTGCCGGATTTGAGTGAGCAGATTGTGAAGGTCTTCGGAGAAATGCAAGGGAAAGTCTGAATCCAAGCTCGCCTCGACATTTTTGGGCTAGGTCTAGCAATACGAGAATCTAGTCGAAAGGGTACACGCATACACA
>CAWCWQ010000250.1:0-30910 GCA_963799145.1 uncultured Acidobacteriaceae bacterium
CATTATTGGTGGTTGAATTCCACAGTCTTCCTGCTGCTTGTTTATTAGAGGATGCCTTTGCCTGGGCCTCCATCAGAATCGTCAATCACAAACGCCAGACTTGTGTGCTGTGATTCTTTGTCATTAATCTTGTTGCAGAGAGCCACTGCACGTGGAAGCCCCTCATCAACTTGGTGATGATGGAAACCGCTTTGCTTCTTCAGCGCCTCGTGCACGTGTGCACCAGTACGGGGGCTGATGGGATGTACCTGGTATTCAGATGGCAGGGCATTCTGGGCTGCCCGCATGCCCGGGCCCCGGGGCCACCATGCATCACGTTGTAAGCGGCCGGGCCACATCGCGGCACCGCCGGCCCCCACGCCCGGCCGGTGATCATCACCACGTGTGTAAATTATGGTTTCACTGTGATGATGCCCCGTTGCCCGCTCGCGTGCACTGGCAGTGCACCTGGGTCTGCATGATGTTGCCGGTTTGCGTTGTGAGTTCCTTGCGGGTACTGACATGACCTGTTGCTGGGTGCGCCCGGCACCGCGCCGCCGCCGCCATCACCTGCTGCTGGGGTGAGTGGATCAACTGGGCGGGCAGATCCAGTGTCTTGGCCGACCAAATCTTCGCACTGAACCCGTGCGGGCGAGAGGATGAGGAGACACCTGTTTGGGCGGCGGCGGACGACGGGGCGGCGGGCAGCAGGGCTGACCGGGCGCGGGCGGCGGCGGGCGGGCAGGGGCGGGACGCGGCGCAGGATGTCGGCGCGGGCCAGGTCGGGCGGCGGGGGCGGCAGCGACAGGTGTGCGCGCAGGCGTGGGCGCGGGCGTGGGCTGTTACTGGGCTGAGCTCAGTGTGAGACGGGGCGCGGGCGCGGCCCGAGTGGCGGACTGGGCCGCGGCCATTTCCACGTGTGCGCAGGTGTGTGCATGGCGGGTGTTGGCTGGGGTGCATGTGTACGGGTCCTCATCACCAGGGTTTTGCCTCCTCACTGGGTCGCGTGAGAGCTGGCGGGCCACCGCCGGGCTCGGGGTCTGGATGCATCTCCTCTTCCAGCCACTCAGCTCATCATTGAGTGCAGCTGCATGGGACCTTGGGCGGGGATGCCTCTCCTGCTCTCCACTAGATTTTGTTCCAGGCCAGTTTTCTTTTGACAGCACAATGTAACAATGCCAATGGGCATCATTTATTTCCATTACCAATTGGCAAATGGTGTCTCCTGTCATGTGTGTGTCTGTCACCCAGATCGTTTGTTCTGTAATACTCTCCAAACAGTCCCGGTTCCTGCCACATAAAATCGTATGGTTTGGGGAGGCCTTTGCCGGGATCATTGCCTTGTTGGAGTGCATTTTCCGGTGTTCCAGTTTTTGCTTGGTGCAGAGAACTTTCAAAATCGCCGTGGCCAGCTTTCCCCGATTTGCATGTCTGCCAATTGCCCAGTCTTCCGCTGATAGTAAACTTCCAATGTGATCATGAGGATGCCGCCACAGCAGGCACTGCCTGTTGTGGTGCAGCTGGGATTGCTGGACTTGTCCTTGCACACGCTCCTCGTGACTTTGAGCCCCTTGGCTACCACGTGTTCCGGTGCTCAACATCCATTTCCCAGCTGTTATGGGTGTCAGAGCCTGTGATCTGCCTGTGCTCCGCCACAGCCAGCCAGACACTGCTTTGGCAGCATGAACCAGACCCACGTCTTGCGGGCTCCGAGGAACCTCTATGTTCCGGTATTTTCGCCGGCTCCATAGTGCCTTGGTGACAAAAGCCTCGACGTCGCATGACGACGGGATCACGTCCACTCTTCTGTTGTTCCAACTCGCGCACGTTATCTTGACGCGAACGGTGGACATCTGGAGTACAGTACGGGTCGAGTCAAGCGCGCCACAACACCGCCACGTATTGCGATTCCCGAGTTTGTGGGCCGCCTGCCGGTTATGGGGGTGCTCGACGAGCTGGACGAGGCGGCGCTGATCGAGATTCTCACCAAGCCCCGCAACGCCATCCTCAAGCAGTATCAGCGCCTCTTCGAGTACGAGAACGTCCGCCTGCACTTTACCCACGAGGCCTGCTGCGCCGTGGCCCGCGAGGCCCTGGCCCGTAAGGTGGGCGCGCGCGGATTGCGCATGATCCTCGAAGAGCTGATGCTCGACCTGATGTACCACCTGCCCAGCAACAAGCGGGTCCGCGACCTGGAGATCACAAAGGACATGGTCGAGCGCCGCGACCTGTCGCTGTGCCTGCTGGAAAAGGCAGGCTGATCTTCACCTAGGGAATTACGATCGAGCATGGTAACGGGCGGCCAACAGTCCTAAATAGGGAATAGCGGAGCAAGCAGCGCGGTTCCTCCCGGTAGGGAGGAGAGGAGAATAGCCCAGGGTGAAACCCTGGGCAAGCGCTCTACCGGGAGATTTTCGCCCTGTAGGGGCGGTGTGAACCCCCTGCGCGGACGGGTGCCCCAGGTTTGGATTCTCGGACCTGGGATTTCCAAGGATGGCTTCCTGTTAGCCCGTGTCTCAACCATGCCCCGGCGCTTGACATTCAAGCGCGACACACGGCCCGCCCAGTCTTGCCTGCTCAAAACTGGGCCGCCGCCGCGATTTAGACTTGCGCGCGCATTCCAACTTCATCGTCGTCGGACAATTATCCCCGGTTGGCGCATACTCACAGACATACGAGAAGCGTGCGAAACCCATGAATCGGAAAACCCAGGCGTACCTTTCGCGCACCACCCCCCCCCACCCCAATTCTCCCATCCAGCAAGCCGCTCCCTCGCGGGAAGATGCAGAATAACACGTTTATAATGAGCAGTATGGAAGGGATAGACTCAGCCATCGAAATGGCCATCTATTGCCGAAACAGCAAACAAAAAGGCTGAGTTTTCCCCGATTTACCCCATAATTCGGCTGCAAATCGCGGAGAATTCGGCCTGAAAGCACGGCGAAATTCCGTTTCGCCGTCTGGCGCGCTTCCTTTCCAGTTCGATCAGGAACCGGCAGCCGCTTCCAACCCACCCGCCACGTACCCGCCGGGGCGCAGTCCGGCCGCAGAACGGACGGCGATTACTCCTTCACCTGTGCCTGCGTCTTTGTCTTCGGGATGCCGTGTCGATGGCAATCCGCGCATCGGACCCAGTGAATGTTGTGCGGGCTGGACGCGCTGGCATACGTAGTATCCATCTTCTCCACGTCGAGCCCGCAGTGAGACATCTGCGGATGGCATGTCTTGCACGAGGCCCGCGCGTTCTCGTTGTGGTCCCCGTGGCACGAGATGCAGCTCAGGCCCTCATGCACGCCCATCGGCGTGCGATCGTCGCCGGAGCCCACCTGCCGCCCCCACGCATTGGCCGCCGCCACCGTCCCCGCCTCGGGCTGTCGCGGGGCGTGGCACTGGTAGCAGATGGCCTGCCGCGGATCCTGACTCACATTCACCACGCGGGCGCCATCGTGCAGTTGAGGAATGGAAAGCGCCGCCGCGGCAAAGTGCATGGCCTCACGCCGGTCATAGAAGGCCAGCCAATCGTGAACGGCCGCGCCCGCCACGGATATGCGTGTGGCAGGCCTGGCCTCAGGCGCGCCTGCACGGTGAATCCAATGGCACGTCTGGCATGGAATCGCCGGCTGATCGGCTAACTCGGCGCGAGTCAGATGCCAGGGTCCCGCCGTATTTAGCGGCTGAACGAGATCGCGCACGGGGCCGTCGAAGTGCATCCCGTGGCAGCGCAGGCAGTCGTCCATCAGGTGTTGCTTGGTGTTTTGCTGAGGTTTGGTAAAGATCTGGCCGTAGGTGGCGCTGTGCGGGCCGGCATGCCAGGTGGCATATTCGTGCCGGTGGCACTTTTCGCAATTTGGAACCATCTCCAGTACGTCCGTACCGCGCAGGCGGATGGCCTCAGGTATCGGGCCGGTCAAATGGACCCGGATGTGGCGCAGCTTGGTAGCCAGGCTAGCCGTATGGCAATCCATGCAGCCGGCGTTGCGGTGCGGAGAGCCATGCATCGCATCCACGAACGAGGCCATCTCGTGGCATTTCGCGCAGCCGTTGCCGCTCGGCGAGGTGTAGTACCACGACGCGCCATAGATGCTCGCGCCAACAACAACCGCCAGCGAGACGATAGCGATGGCCCCATTCCGCAGTAGTCGCTTCATGACCGGAATCCCGTGCCCTTCCAGTTGCGAACCAGCGAGTCGGAGGCAAAGTAAGCGATGGCCATGATGGTCAGCACCGGGTTGAAGCCACCGTTGGTTACATGCACGCTGGAGTCGATGACGAAGACATTGTCAACGCCGTGGATCTGGCAGTTCCGGTTTACGACCGAGGTTTGCGGATCGTTGCCCATGCGGCAGGTTCCGGCCTGGTGCTGGCCGGCCGAAACCATCTCGGGTTTGGAACTCGTCAGCACAGTATCGATTGCTCCCGCCTCCTTCAGCCACGCCTGCGCCCGTTTGGCCTGCACTTCGCCGATCTCGAAGGTGTGAGGATGCACGTTGCCCGACAGGCGCACCACCGGCAGGCCCCACTTGTCCCGCACGGCTGGATCGAGCGTAACCCGGCCGTCCGCCGTGGGAATCTGCTGGGTCGGCCCCATGATGACGATGGTGCGCTTGTGCCAGTCGCGCATGGCCTGCTTGTGGCCCAGGCCCCAGCGCGGCGCCTTCGCCGGCAGCCGGTCGATCATGTGAATCGGCAGGCGAATGAACTCGTTGGCCAGCATGCCTCCGCCGCAAAGGCCGGGAGTGCCATGGTTGTAATCGCTGATGGCGATGGTTGCCCCTGGACCCACGTCGTCGTAGGTATCGAAGTCGAAGTAACCCACGGCGCCGGTGTAGTGATGGCCCTGTAGATTGCGGCCCACCTGGTCGTGGCGATTGCCGAGTCCATCGGGAAAGAGGCGGCTCTTGGAATTCAAGAGCAGGCGCGCCGACTCCGTTGCGCAACCGGAGACCACGACAAGATCGGAGAGCTGCTCCTGCAATCGTCCTCTCGCGTCGAAGTAGGAGACGCCGCGCGCCCGTCCCCGCTCATCGGTCAGAATCTCCTTAGCCATGCACTCCGTGCGCAGCTCACAGTTGCCGGTGTTGAGCGCGATGGGGATCACCGTGTTTTGCGAGCCGTTCTTGGCATCCACCTCGCAGGCGAATCCACAGCACCACCGGCAGCGCATGCACGGGCCGCGTCCGTTGTAGGGCACGCTGTTGCGGGCCATGGGAATGTGAAACGGATGCAATCCCAGCCGCCTTGCCGCCGGCTCCAGAATGGCGAACTCGCGGCCGGGCGGCAGCGGCGGCATGGGCAATGGACGCTTGCGCGGGCCATGGAATGGCGTGCCCGAATAATCGCCCGAGATTCCTATCTCGTATTCGGCTTTCTCGTAGAACGGCTCCAGGTCGTCGTAGGAGATGGGCCAGTCCTCCAGAGAGCTTCCCGCCGGCGCGCCGTAGGTCGATTTCATGCGGAAGTCTTGAGGCAGATAGCGCCAAGCCTGCGCGCCGTAACTCAGGGTTCCACCGCCAACGCAGGCGGCGTCGTTCTGGTAGCTGCCCTCGCTGGGCAGCACGGTGTGCGGCACGCCCCTCGGATCGACCCAAACCCGAGGATTGCCTTCGTCCTCCGGTCCAAACGCATTGCCCAGCACGGTGGTTCGCTGATTGCGGAGGTCGTCCTTGCGGCAATCGTATGCCGTGTACCACTTGCCGCGCTCCAGCAGCACGACGCTCAGGCCCGCAACGGCAAGCTCCTTGGCGACGATGCCGCCCGCGGCCCCGGCTCCGACTACAACCGCATTCACGCGGTTCATGAGGGCGAATCCTTTCTCAGGTCGTATTGCGCGCGGCCCAGGAGCGGCGGCTCAGGCAGCCCCAGCATCCGCCAGCTCACCGCGTCGCGATTGCCTCCGTGGCGCGGCGAGCCGTAGTAACCCTCGAGGGTGTGGTCGCGCACCAGTTCAAAGAATGGCCGATCCTGCCGCGAAAGTTCGCTGACAATTTCAAGCTGTTGCTGCTGCGTCAGCTGGGCCAGATCCTGGCCGAATCGCCTCCGGCCGATCGCCTGAGCCTCTTCCAGGCCGCTTCGGTAAGCCTCTCGATGGCGCCGGAAGTGGCGAACCAGTTGACGATCGATGTAGGTAAGCACGCCAGCCTCGGAAGCGCTGGGAAACTCGTCCGCGGGAACAATCTGGTCGCAGATCGCCGCCAGGGTCCGAGCTTGGTCTTCGCTCAGGAACTCCCAATTCCGCCGCTTGCCAGGAGCGCAGCCGATGGCCGCGGCCGCGCCTCCCAACGCGCCCGCGACCACAAACTGCCTCCGCGTCAAGAGGTCGGCTTTCCTGCTCATGGGCATCTCCCTCGCACTGGACCTTATTCCGTGAGGTGTTCATCCACGGAATGGCGCCAGCATTCCAGTCACCGCTCTTCCGGTCCATGCTTGGCGCGCCTGCGCAGGCATGTCTGTGCCTCAAATCACGTTTGAAGATGGAATTCAAGAGGGGAGGACGATCTTGGAGATTCACACTTTCGCTTCTTTCTCGTAAGCAGGAAGATTGAAAGCAAGAAACGATCCGGTGTGGCAAGACTCATCGGGGATGGCCCCGCCAACTGGTCTGTTACGGAATGCGGGCAGCAAGTTGAGCGGCCTTCAATGCGGCTTGCTGAGGATCGGGCTGGTTCGCATATCCTCCAAGGGTTCGCCCCTTGCGAAAGATGCAGATTCCATCCAGGTACGGCGCCTTGGCCTGAAATGCTTCATCGCCGGCCTGAGCAGGCAAAGCGCCGTCAAAGTGCTCTCGCAGTTCTTTGAGGGCTTTGGCGGCGGATTCCGGCGAAGCCTCTACCGCGATGAACGCCTGACCTTGTTTATATTTGGCCACGTAGCCGCGCTTGAGCTGCCGCAGTCCCAGCACGCTTTCCGGGACCAGCCGGACGGATGCCAGGTTCTCCTTGGGAAACCACTCCAGCGCCTCAGGGGGAGTCTCCCGGCCCTCGAGCCGCTCCTCGATCCGGACTGCGAGAGCCCGCAGCGCCGCACTCCGATCGCTGTTCGCGCTGGCGGGGACCAAAACCATTTCGACGTAATACCTGCCCCGCGCGAAGCTGGCGCTCTGCTGTTGCACTTGCCCGCCCATCCCCAACTTGGCGATGGGCTGGCCGGGATCGCGGTTGGCGGTGAAGATGCCGTATGCCGAGTCGGCATCGTTCATCTCGGAGACGTCGATCGTCAGCGTGTCCGCGCCCGACTTGCAGGTGATTCCCCGCATGCGCTCGAAGCCATAGATCAGATAACCTTCAGCGCTGCCATCCTTGTAATCGTAGAGGTTGTCAGCTGTGTACTGGCGTATCGGTTCGGACTGTTCCCAGCCAGGCGCCAATTTGCAATCGAGGTAGCTCTGCGCGCGCGCCATCCCCGCCGCGAACAGAATCAGCAGCATCGGGCCGAGCGCCTTCATGCAAACAACTCCTGCGCTCGCGCCATCCCTTTTGCAACCTGGACGCCGTGGGGGCACTTTACCGTACACTCGGCGCAGTCGCCGCAGCGTACCGCAACCTGCTTCGACGGCAACTCCAGAAATCTCTCCCGCCCCAGCGCGAACTGGCCATAGCCTTCGGCATAAGTGAGGAAGCGCAACACGTCAGCCACAGGCAGGCCCTTTTGGCAGGCCCCTTCGCACTTGCCGCACATACGGCAATAGAACGGACGAATAAGCTCCAGGTGCGCGGCCAGCATCTTCTCATCGCCGGGGGAGAATGGTTGCGCCATGGCTTTCAGGTTCTCGTCCAACTGGTCCATGTCCGTCATGCTGGGAATGGTGGTCGCGACGTTGGGCTTGTCGATAACCCACTTCAGCGCGGCCAGCATGGCGCCTGGCTGAGTCAATTTCGGGTAGAGGGGATCGCCGGGTCGCAGCCTGCGCGTTCCTCCAGCCATCACCTTCATCCCAACCACGCCCATTCCGGCTTTGGCGGCACCGGCAATGGCCTGCTCCATGCTCGCGTCCATAGAAAAGTTGTAGGCCGTCAGCACCACGTCGAAGACGCCCTTCCGCGCCAGCCAGGGGAGCAGTTCCTGCTGGCCGCTATGCGTGCTCACGCCGGTGAAGCGGATCTTGCCCTGCTTCTTGGCGAGCTGCTGCGCCTCGATCATGTCGTCGCGAATATCCGCCGGGCTGCCTTTGCCATGCAAATACCAGATGTCGACGTAGTCCGTGTTGAGTTCGCGGAGGCTGGATTCGAGATCCTTCTGCAACCCATCCTTGTCCTGAGCGCCCGACTTGGTGGAGAGCACGATCTGTTTCCGCTTTGCGCCCAGGGCCGTGCCCACCATGCGTTCATTGTTGCCGTGTTGATAGCCGCGGGCCGTATCGAAGTAGTTGATCCCGAGGTCGGCGGCGCGCTCAATCACGCTGGGATCCGAGGTGATCATGCAGCCGAATCCCACCGTGGTCACCTTCAGCCCCGTGCGGCCCAGCGTCTTGTAATTGAGTTTGACCGGGGAACTGGCAGGGCCTGACGCCGAATCCCCGGAAGGACCGAAGAAGCCGAGGCGGGAACCGGCGCCGATGACTGGAAGCATCAACCCGGCAGAAAGGAATTCACGGCGAGACGATTTTGAATCCATCGATGCACCTCCCTCAGGAAACAAGTCATCTTAGACCGTTCCCGGCCGGTCTTGCTGTGATCTGGGTCTCTCTTGGCGGGCAGTCTCGGCATCCGCAAGCCGGCCTGCGGCCTTAAGAAGGTCCCGGCCACCGCACGATAGGACACTCCCTCGAGCCTGTTTCGGAACATGGGTTCGTCTTCTCCCGGTTGCCTGACGGCGCCAATGCATTATCCTCGTGATCGTGGATACGGCCGCATCCAAGCCCGCTGATCTCGTCCTTCCCCTGCCCGCCGAGCAGCCGTCCACAGCGACTCAACTTCCAGCACGTTCAGTTCCCGGGGTGCCGCAGAGTCTGATCCAGGAGCTTTGGCGCACGGCAGAGGCGGAGACTTGCGGCCTCAGCCGGGAGGAGTTCGGCATCGTCCTCAACTCCATCGGCGAAAGAGTCAACCATGGGCTTCCGGTTGGCGTGCTTCCCGATGCTGCTCAGAAGGCCGCATTCTTTCGTTCCCTGCATCTCTCCGAACTTGCTCTCGCGCACGCCTGCGCGCTTGGCCTCGATGCCGCCTGGGAGACATTTGTTAGCCGTTACCGTGCTTCCCTCGTCCATGCCGCCGTCTCCATCACCGGCTCCGCCTCCCTCGGGCAGGAACTCGCCGACTCGCTCTACGCCGAGCTCTATGGCCTGCTGCGTAATGCCGGCGGCGAGCGCCGCTCGCCGCTGGCTTCCTACACCGGCCGAGGGTCGCTTCTGGGCTGGCTGCGCGCCACTCTTGCACAACGGAGCGTCGATCGCCATCGGCGCACACATCGTGAAACCCCGCTGAAGGACTTCGACGTTCCCGCTCCCGCGCCTGCCGCTGTCTCAGAGGAGGCGGACCATCTGAAGAAGGCCCTTGCCCGGACCTTCCGGGGTCTGGCCGCCGAGGACCGCTACCTGCTCTCGGCTTATTACCTCGACCGTCAGACCCTGCTTCAGATCGCGCGCATCCTCGGCGTTCACGAGGCCACCATCAGCAGACGGCTGAAACGGCTGGTGGGGGATGTGCGCAAACAATTGCTTGGCAACCTGCGATCGGGCGGCCTGAGCAAGCGAGCCGCGGAAGAAGCCCTGGGCGCCGACCCGCGCGACATTGAAATAAACCTGCGCAAGTTGCTGCAAACTTCGCAAACCCCAACGTTCTTCAATCAGACGGCTGCAGCCGCGGCCTCCGAGCCTCTATGAGCGAGTATCTCCAAACCGGGCAGCATCCAGACGCGGACCAGATCGGCGCCTTTGTGGAGCACGCGCTGCCGGCGCATGAGCGGGAGCGGATCTTCAACCATCTCGCCGTCTGCCCGGAGTGCCGCGCCATTGCCGCCCTTTCGCTGCCTCCAATCGACGAGCCGGCGAAACCGCTGGCTGCGACCGCGCGCAAGCCATGGTGGTCCGGCTGGACTCTTGCGTGGCCCGCCGCCGCGGCCTTTGCCGCGCTCACGGTCTTCGCCGTCTATATCCATCGCGCCGCAGTGGTTCCAATTGTTCCCGCATCGACGCAGATTGCCAGCTCCCATGTGCCCGCGCCGCCAGCTCCTCAAGAGCCATTGCCCGCTCCCGCCACAAAGCCGCTTCAGAGCGGCTCGCCTTCGCAGCCGGCCGGCGCGAACCACGCGGCTTCGGCGGGCGGGGCAGGCTTGGCGGCAAAGCAGATTCCCGCGACCGCGATGATGTCTGCCCAGCTAGCCTCCGGGCCTCGGATGGAAGACCGCAAAGTAGCCTCTATGGACGAGGTTGCCCATGCGCCTGTCAACCTTCCAGCCGGAAGCCCTGGGCAAAACCTGAGGTTCAATGCAGCGCCTCGCGTGGTTGCAAGCGGGGGAGCAAGCAGTGGTGTTGCCGGAGGCTTGGCCCGGGCTCCATCGGCCAATGCCAAGGGCCGTCTTCAAGAGCCGGCGCCATCCGAGTCAGCGGGAACGGCCTTCGTTTCGGTGGCGCTCGCATCTGCTCCAGCCGCAATGGCCCCTCCCAGCCCGGGCAGCGTAACGGTCGAGGTGACCAGCGCGGCCCCCATCGCGATCGAATCCTACGATGCGAACAACATGACCATCGCCGCAGAGGAGGCGCAGGTCACACAGCTCAGGCGTCCCTTGCCCAGCCGGCTTCCAATCTTGTCCATGGCTGCGCATGCCCGCCTCGTTGTGGCCATCGACACTAGCAGTGCCGTCTTCCTCAGCCGGGATGACGGAAGGCATTGGAAGCCAGTTCGCGCGCAATGGCAGGGCCGGGCCGTCAGAACCGCCCTCGTCGGGTTCCCTGTTGTGAGCCGGACCGGATTCGGCCATGACAAAGAGGTTGGCGCGGCCCCGTTGCGGGCGGCCGACGCAGCTCCGGCGGAGAACCCAAGCGAAGCTGTGGCTGTGAATGGCCGCTCGCTATCGGCCCTGGCGGGCTCCAGGCTCACGGGCACGGTAACGGACATGAGCGGGGCGGTCATATCAGGCGCGACCGTCGCCGTCACCGATACGGCGGCCAACGCGGTACGCACGGCAAGGACGGATCAATCCGGGCAATACCATGTCGATGGGCTTGCGCCAGGAACCTATCGGGTGGAAGCCCGGTCTCCGGGATTCAGGACTGAGATGCTGGCAGCGGTTGCCGTCGCCGCTAACCGCCAGACTGTCGCGAATCTCTCCCTCGCCGTAGGCGCGGCTGCCCAAACCGTAACCGTGACCAGCGCGCCCCCCATCGAAACCGAGACTGTGGACGTTTCAGCCAAGGAGATATCCGTCTCCAAGAAGCCGAAGGCAAAAGCCGAGGCGTCAGGCCAGCCCACCCCGGTCTTCGAGATCACAACCGACAGCGGCGAGCGGTGGACGAGCGCCGACGGAGTAACCTGGAAGCGCCTCTAGCCGCCTCCGGCACAAAGTGCATTTTCTTTTTCAAGCAGCCGCAAGTTCTGAAAGGTACCACGTTCTCTTGTCAGACGAGTAGCCGGAAACCGATTCCCGGCGAAGCGCAGGAGAACCCGCATGAACACCCGACGCTCTGTCTCTTCCCAAATGAAACTCCCAACAAGTCCATGCCGCACGGCCGACATCCCCGCAGGGGCTGAAGTCCAGACGTTTTGTGGGCCGTTTGCGGCACGGCTAAAGCCGTGCCCTTTCAAAGCGATCGGCGAAATGGACTTGATCAGAGGTTCCCTAAGCATCTTCCGTTTCTTCGCGACTGCCCTGCTTCTAACTCTGGGAGCCTTGCTCTGCGCCTCTCAGGCGCGGGCCGGGCAACTCACCGCTACCTACGGGCACGGCAACCTGTCGGTCACCATCCCGTATAACTCATCGCAGGAGGGATCGGGCAAACTGACAGTGGAGATCCTCGACCCCGAGGACAAATCCGTGGGCCGCGTGGAGCGCGCCGGCGAAATCCACAAAGGCAATGGCTCTTGGCAGCAGACGATCGCGCCTGACAAACACGTTCCATTTGAAGACATCCTCTGGCATCGCCTCCGCTACCGGTTCGAGTACGACGGCGCGAGGCTCCCGGCAATCGAGGGCATCGAATCCATCTCGCAGATTATCCGCCGGCCGGTCGTTCGTGTACTTGGCGATAAGGAGTACATGGCCGGCAGCCAGGCAGTCGTCCGCGTCATCGTCTCGGAAGCCAACAGCAACATTGCCCAAACGGGCGCCCTGCGCGTCGATCTCCTGGTTCCCAATCGGGAGCCGCTCCGGTTATTCGCCGGAAATCTCAACCGCCGCGGCACCGTGGAAGCCGGCTTGCGCTTTCCCGCAGACCTCACGGGCGACTATCAGTTGCGCTTCGCCGTGGATACGCCCATCGGCTCTGCCGACTACACCGAACCCATCCAACTGAAGGACCGGGCATCCATTCTTCTCACCACAGAGAAGCCCATCTACCAGCCCGGCCAAACCATCCACGCGCGCGCGCTGGCTCTCGACCGCGCGGCGGGCCGGGCGGCCGGCAACCGCAAGCTGACCTTCGAGCTGGAAGACTCGCGCGGCAACAAGGTCTTCCGCAAAGCCACCGAGACCGACAAATTCGGCATTGCCTCTGCCGAATTCGCGCTGGCCGATGAGGTGAACCTCGGCGCCTATCACCTGCGCGCATTGATGGGAGAGACGCAGGCGCCAACCAATACCGCGGAGATCACGCTCGAGTTGGAGCGCTATGTGCTTCCCAAGTTCAAAGTCGCAATCGAGTTCACCGAGAAGAACAACAAGCCCAGGCGCGACTACCGGCCCGGCGACCACGTCACCGGCACGGTGCGCGCCAACTACTTCTTCGGCAAACCCGTCGACCATGCGGAGATCGCTGTCAAGGCGTCGAGCATGGATGTCGCAGTCTTCGAAGCAGCCTCCTCGACCGGCAAGACGGACGGCGACGGCGCGTATCCACTTCGATCTCAAGCTGCCCGCTTACTTCGCCGGCCGCCCGCTCAGCCAGGGCGCAGCGCGCGCGCTCGTCGAGGCCACCGTCACAGACTCCGCCGCTCATGCGGAGACCCGCGGCGAACCCATCACCATCAGCGAGTCGCCGCTGCTGATCACCGCGGTGCCGGAGGGCGGCGCGCTGATTCCCTATCATCGAGAACGAGGTCTTTATCCTGGCCTCGTATCCCGACGGCAGCCCCGCAAGCGCCAGCCTCACCGTTCACCCTTCCGACCGCAACCGCAACGCCGGCGAAAAGCCCGAACAAGATCGGCAGCTCTCGACCGATGCCGCCGGCGTTGCCGTGCTGCGCATGAACCCCGGCTCGGGCATAGAATCGCTTCGCATCGACGCCGACGACCACCACGGCAACCGCGCCAGCAGCACCGTTCCGCTGCAAACCCGCGAAGGCTCGGACCAGATTCTCCTTCATACCAACCGGGCCATCTTCAAGGCGGGCGACCGCATCCAGCTCAAGGTTCTGTCCACCCGCGCCCACGGCGCAGCATATGTAGACATCGTGAAAAACGGCCAGACCATCCTCACGCGCGACCTCGACCTCCAGGACGGCCAGGCCGAACTTACCTTGACCGCCACGCCCGAAATGGCCGGGACGCTGGACATCGAAGCCTACATCTTTGGCCGAGACGCTCAACCCGTCGCCGACCATCGCCTGGTCTTTGTGCAGCCGGCCGAGGAACTCAAGATCGAAACCACCGCCGATTCTTCCGTCTACCGGCCTGGCTCCGAGGCTCGCGTGCGATTTCACGTCACCAACTCGCGCGGCGAAGGCGTGCAGGCCGCGCTCGGCTTGCAGGTCGTCGATGAGGCGGTCTTTGCGCTGGCCGAAAAAAAGCCCGGCTTCGCCAAGGTCTTCTTCTATCTGGAGCAGGAGGTGATGAAGCCGCGCTACGAGATTCATTCGCTGTCGATGGACGACGTAGTCGAATCCAAGGACGCCTCGAAAGGCGAATCGCAGGATCTGGCCGCGCGCGCTCTTTTCTCCGCAACCGAAATGGCCAACCCCGCAAAGGTCAATATCGAGTTCGGCCGAAGCCTGCCGCAAGACAAGTTCGAGGACTACCAGCAGCGCTATCGCGCGGCCTTTGAAGATCAGGTCCGCCAGCTTGCCGCTCAACTCAGCAGGCAACTTCCGGATCAGCCCAACGGCGCACAGATCGTGAAGGCCTTCGCTGGGCTTGAGAATGGCGCGCCGCCGCGCGACGCCTGGAACACGCCCTTGCGCTTTGAATCGGCGGGTAACTTCGGCGGACGCAGACACATCTACGTTGTGCGCAGCGCCGGCCCGGACCGCCGCTTTCTGGGCGCCGACGACCTGGCCGTCTACATTGAAGTACACTCTGGATCTCTCGTGAATGGGCCGAGCCAGGGTGGCTCGCTCGATCTCCGCATTGAACCCGATCGAGGCTCCGACAACGGGCGCGCGGAGATCGCCGGCACGATCCTCGATCAATCCGGGGCGGTGATTCCGGGAGCCAGCAATTACTCTCCGCCGGCTCTCCAGTCGCGATACGCGCACCGCCCACAGCAACGGCCAGGGGCAATTCAATCTCGCCGGCCTGCCCGCGGGCGGCTACCGGATCGAACTCTCCTCTCCCGGATTCATGGCCCTCTCGCGCACCCTCACGTTGAAACCGCGAGATCGCGCCGATCCTCTCCGCCACTCTCAACGTCGGCGCAGAGACCCAGACCGTCACGGTCGAAACCGCAGCACCGATGCAATTGGCCAGGGGCATGGGCCTTCATGGCGTTGCCGGGGGAATGCAGGCTGAATTTGAAATGCGCCCCCAATTCGCCGTGGCTCGCGCCGCGGCTCCTATGGCAGTCAACGCAAATGCAGCCATGAATATGGCGGCACTGAGCGATCGCTCCTTCACGACTATCGACAACAAAGCTTCTCCGGAAGCTCCGCACGTTCGCTCCTACTTTCCCGAGGCCCTCTACATCAACCCCGAAATCCTCACCGACGGCAACGGCAACGCCAGCATCTCCATCCCCATCGCCGACTCCATCACCACCTGGCGCATGGCCATGCTCGCTTCCACTGAGTCCGGCGCGCTCGGCGCCGCCTCCTCAAGCCTCAAGGTCTTCCAGGACTTCTTCGTGGACCTTGACCTGCCCGTCACGCTCACCCAGGGCGATCGCGTCTCAATTCCCATCGCCGTCTACAACTACTCCGGCAACCCCGGCAAGGTCAGCCTCCAGCTTCAACCGGCCGACTGGTACTCGCTACGAGAACGACAGCGCGGAAAAGACCGTCTCCGTCGAATCCGGCCGCGTCGGCGGCTCGCAATTTACACTCAACGCCAACCGCATCGGCAAATTCAAGCTCACACTCTCCGCCCGCATGGAGGACGCCCAGGGCGCAAACGCCCGCGAAGATATCGTCGTCCGTGAGATTGAAGTCATCCCCAACGGCCGCGAGCAGAACATCGTCTTCAACGGCCGCCTCGAATCGAGCGCCCATCACGATCTCACGTTTCCCCGCCGCCGCCATCCCCGACGCCACCAGCGTCCTCGTCCGCCTCTATCCCGGCCCCTTGAGCCAGATCGTCGAAGGCATGGACAGCATTCTCAGCATGCCGGGCGGCTGCTTCGAGCAGACTTCGTCCAGCACCTATCCCAATGTTCTGGCGCTCGACTACATGAAGCGCACCAAAAAGCTCACGCCGGAGATTCACGCCAAGGCCGAAGGCTACATCGCCAACGGCTACCAGCGGCTGCTCACCTTTGAGGTTCCCGGCGGCGGCTTCTCCTGGTTTGGACAAGCGCCCGCGAACAAGATTCTCACCGCCTACGGGCTCATGGAATTCAACGACATGTCAAAGGTGTCCGACGTGGACCCGCGGCTGATCGAGCGCACCGGCGAATGGCTCGCCCGCCAGCAGCAGCCCGACGGCAGTTGGAAGCCCGACACTTACTTCATCAACGAGGGAGCGACCAATCGCTATAACTCGGACGTTCTGCGCATCACCGCATACATTGCATGGTCTCTCGCCAACACCGGCTACAGCGGCCCGGCCGTTGAGAAGGCCAAGCACTTCATCGAGTCCGATACCGCCTCCAAGGCCGACGCCTACACCCTCGCCGTCATCGCCAACTTTGCCGCCGACTACGGCAAGGATCGCGAGTTCACCCGCCGCTCCATGCAGGCCCTTATCGACGCCCGCACGGAAAAGGAGGATCAGGTCTTCTGGAGCGCTGAGGAAACCGGCGTCTACTCCACCGGGCAGAGCGCCGCCATTGAAACCACAGGCCTGGCCGCGCAAGCCCTGCTCAAGTGGGGACAGGCCTCCGAGACCGTCCGCAAAGCCCTCAGCTTCGTCTCCTCGAAGAAGGAGGCCTCCGGCAATTGGGGCACCACGCAGGCCACCATCATGGCCCTGCGCGCACTGGTCCTCGCCACAGAGCTCAGCGCGTCCGATGTGCGCGGCTCTCTCACCATCGCCCTCAACGGCAAGCCCGTCGAAACCCTCAAGCTGACCACGGAGAACAACGACCTGCTGCACCAGTTCGTCTTCAAAGGCGCCGATCTCATCGACCCGCTGAAACCGGCGTCCGTCGAACTCCACTTCGACGGCTCCGGCACGCTGGCCTATCAGGTTGCTGGCCGCTACTTCACTCCCTGGGAAGAAAGGCCGGCCTCGGAGCCTCTCTCCATCGACGTGGCTTACGACCGCACCCATCTCGCTCAGAACGACATTGCCACCGCTACGGCGACCATCCGCAACAATCTACCCAAGACCGCCAACATGGTGATGGTGGACCTCGGCATTCCTCCTGGTTTCGACCTGCTCAGCGAAGACTTGCAATCCCTTCAGGAGAAGACAGCAGGCCAGGAAAGCGGCCGGCTGGAAAAATTCTCGCTCACCGCGACCCAGGCGATTCTCTACTTTAACGCGCTCTCCGCACATCAAACGGTCACGCTGAGCTTTCGCCTTCGCGCCAAGTATCCCATCCGCGCCCGCACCTTCCAGTCGCGCGTCTATGAGTACTACGACCCGGAGGTAAGCTCCACGGCGCATCCCGTTCAGTTGGAGGTCGCCGAACGCGAATGACCATCGCCCTCTGGATCAGGACCGGCACGGGTGGCACCTCCAGTTCCTTGAGGCCTTGAAGACATCCGCGCCTATAGCGAAATCAGAGGACCAGTAACCAGCAAGCACCATGCCAAGTGGCTCTTTCTTCAAGAAAGAGCCACCTCGCACACAAACCGCGAACCGTCTCGCCAGGGTTCAGAAGGGGTGTTCAAGAAAGTAGTACAGCGGGAAGGTAAACCCGCAGTAAGCGCTTTGTTTTCAATATATGGTGCCGAAGAAGGGACTCGAACCCCCACACCCTTGCGAGTACGTGGACCTGAACCACGCGCGTCTGCCAATTCCGCCACTTCGGCACGGTACACAGATCCAGCGCTCTCCGCTGAACCGGCAGCAACATTGAGTCTCGCAAATGCGGGACCTTGTGTCAACCGGCACTTCGGTCCTACCCGCAATGAACCTAAGGAAGCGCGTTGATCCCCGGAGCAAGATGTTCTCGTTGCAGAGGTCATGCCGAGGTGAGACCGCCCCCATGAGCGAGGCGGGGAAGTTCATCCTCCCGGCGCCGCTTACCGCGCGGCTGGACACATGCACGATCTGTATCCCTCCGCGGAATGATTCGACAGTGCGCAGACATACTGCGGCCACACGAATTCGAGCAGCGGAGAGGCTTTGCCCGCAATAAAACTACTTATGTAGCTACGGCTGAGTTCCGTCTTGGCGCCCGCATCGGCCTCGAAGCCGGCTATCAGCCGGCTCATCGATGAGGCGGAGAATTCGGCCTCGCGGTAGGTGAGCCCAAAATCGTACTCTTCCTTCCAGGTTGCATCCAGGCCGGTCTGGTTCGAGGCCGTGAAGACTCGATAGTCCACCAGCGCGGCCGAAGCCGGATCGACACGGCCAACGGTAAACGACGAGGCATTTCCATCGATGGGCGAAATCGACGGCACCATCTTTACCGCAACGCTCTTCGCAGGCGCTGGCAGCCGGCCCCGTCCTCCGCCTTCAAAACGCGAATCTCGTCCATGTGGGTGTGCGCAAAGATGGCCAGTTCGACCACATCGCCGAATTCGGCCAGTTCGTCCGCCATCTTTTCCGAGGAAAGGAACATTTCCGGCCTGGCGCCGCCGCAAACGTCGCGCATTCTGGTTACGGTTGCATGCACATCCACGCCCGGCGGAATGTGGCCCATTACCCATACCTTCTGCCTGGCGGCGCGGGCGGCGGCCAGTTGCTGCCGGAGCCAGGCAAGCTGCTCTTCGCCGGCAGCCGGGTCGGGTTTGCCCGCGCAGGTTTGGTACTTGCTCGAAAGGAAGATATCGTTCAGAACCAGCAGGCGCGCATTTGCGGCGAGGACCGGGAGCGAGACACCGTAGTAGCCGCCGGCTGCAAAGCTCTCCAACGCGCTCTCCCGTTCGGATGCCGGAAAGCCCTTCGTCACCTCCCGGCCGGTGTCGGCGAGGAACGGGCTGTGTGGGTCGAGGCGGTAGTCGCCGCAATCGGAGTCGTTGTTTCCCAGCGCCACATACAGCGGCACGCCGGGCAGCGCCGCGGCGAGCTCGCCGATCACATAATCCACCGTCTTTTCGACAAATGCCCGGTAATCGCCCGGTGCGGGGTGGGGAAAGAGGGCGTTGAACTTGCAGTCGAATGCGTGGGCCATCAGATCGCCGCTCACGGTGGCGAAGGCAGCCCCGGCGGCATGAGCGCGTGAGGCCTGCAAACTGGACTCCAGCAATGGGTACGACGCATCTTCGCCGCGGGCGTGGCAGGCTTGCTGGAGCGCCGCAAACCGCTGCTCGCGATCCGCCGCCGGATGCGCGGCCAGAATCGGCTTCCACTCGCTCACCGGCGCGGCGGCCAGTTGCGCAACTTTGCCGGGATCCCAGAACGGATCGAAGTGAATGTCGCTCAGAAAGAGCGCCGGGATCGTCTTCTGGTCTGCTTTGGCGGATCTTCCGGCGGCCGCCGCGACGGTCTGCGCGCTGGGTTGCTTTTCACCGCCCGCGGCAGGCTGGCGACCCTGCGCGACCGCCCCGGCGCACGCAACGAGCAAGAAGAACAGCAAGATGCGCGTGCCCGCAACGGCGTCAATGCCGCCCCCCGATCGAACCCCACTGCGATTCACATTCATTCCCCACTCCTTTTGGCCGCCGCCGGACGCGCGCTCTGCCGCCCCAATCGAGCATACCCTACAAGTGTATCCAGATACGTGCGACGCCGGGTGAAAACGCCATCCAGATTCGGTTGCCGAGACCTGAATCTGCTAGAGTGAGGGGTGGTCCCCTCGCTCGAAAGCCCCTCTGAAAGGGCTCGGCGCAGACCCCTGGGGGCTCGGACTCGAACTCCCATGCCTCACGATCTGCCAAAAGCCTACGACCCCACCGCCATTGAAGATCATTGGGCCGAGTACTGGGTGAGCGAGAAGCTCTTCGCCCAGCCCACGCCCACCGTTCCGTCCACCGAGGGCCAAAACCAAAGCCTGTTCGCCCAGTCGGCCTTTACCATCCTGCTGCCTCCGCCCAACGTCACGGGCAATCTGCACATGGGGCATATGTTCGAGCACACGGAGAGCGACATCCTGATGCGTTGGCGGCGGATGTGCGGTGATCGCGTGCTGTGGGTGCCGGGTACGGATCACGCCGGCATCGCGACGCAGATGCTGGTGGAGCGCCAAGTTGTAAGCGAGGGCAAGACTCGGCAACTGATGGGGCGCGAGGCCTTCGTCGAGCGCGTGTGGGAGTGGCGGCGCCATTACGGCGGCGCCATTCTCGGCCAGATGAAGCGCCTGGGCGCATCCGTCGATTGGCAACGTGAATACTTCACCATGGACGACAAGCTGTCGGTTTCTGTCAGGGAAGCCTTCGTCCGCCTCCACGAGCAAGGGCTCATCTATCGCGGAGCCTACATCGTGAACTGGTGCCCGCGCTGCCAGACCGCCATCAGCGACCTGGAGGTGGTCTACGACGAGCATAAAGGGCACCTGTGGGAGATTCGGTACCCCGCTATTGAAGCGGATGGTAAAGACACGGGGGAGTGTCTAACGGTAGCCACCACCCGCCCCGAGACCATGCTTGGTGACACGGCGGTCGCCATTCATCCCGAGGACGAGCGCTATCTGCATCTGCACGGCACAAAGCTCCGCCTTCCCTTGATGAACCGCGAGATTCCCATCGTTCTCGACGAATGGGTCAGCCGTGACTTTGGCACCGGAGCGGTCAAGGTGACCCCGGCCCACGACCCGAACGACTTCGCCATCGGCGAGCGCCACAATCTGCCCTCCATCAACGTGATGGATGCGACCGGCCACATCAATTCCGAGGGTGGCGCGTATGCCGGCCTCGACCGCTATGCCGCCCGCAAGAAGATCGTCGCCGACCTCGAAGCTCAGGGCCTTCTGGCCGGCATCAAAGACCACATCCACAACGTGGGGCACTGCGACCGCTGCAAGACGGTTGTCGAGCCGCGCCTTTCGACGCAATGGTTCGTCAAGATTCAGCCGCTCGCTGAAAAAGCCATCGCCGCCGTCAAGCCCGATGCCGAAGGCAACAAGGCCATCCGCATCGTCCCCGAGCAGTATGAGAAGGTCTATCTCGAATGGATGAGCAACATCCACGACTGGTGCATCTCGCGCCAGCTGTGGTGGGGCCATCGCATCCCGGCGTGGCACTGCGCAAACTGCCGCAAAGTCACTGTAGCCCGCATCGATCCGACGGCCTGCGTTCACTGCGGCTCGGACCAAATCGTGCAAGAGACCGACGTTCTCGATACCTGGTTCTCCTCCGGCCTGCTCCCGGTCTCGGTCTTCGGATGGCCGAACTTCGGCAAAACCAATACTCCGGGTGCCCCAGGTCCGGGGTCCCCGCAGACAGGTCTTCGTCCGCCGGGTGGAGGTCCCTCGCATTTGGGGACCTGGGAAGGCAGTGAGAACCGTGGTGACTTCGACGCCTTCTACCCCACCAGCCTGCTGGTCACCGGCTTCGACATTCTCTTCTTCTGGGTGGCGCGCATGATCATGCTCGGCTGCTGGTTTTCGGCCGACATTCCGCTGCCTGACGGTTCGAAGCGCGAATTGAAGGACTCGGTGCCGTTTCGCGAGGTCTATATTCACGCTCTGGTGCGCGACGCCAACCGCGAAAAGATGTCCAAGACCAAGGGCAACGTCGTTGACCCCATCGAAATCGTCAAGCAGTATGGGACGGACGCGGTGCGCTTCACGCTGGCCAGTATGGCCTCGCCCGGTACCGACATTGCCTTCAACATTGCCCGCACCGAGGGCTACCGCGCCTTCGCCAATAAGATCTGGAACGCCGCGCGATTCCTGTTCATGAATGTGGACCGCGCCGCCGGGGTTGGCATCTTCGTCGATCCCGCCGTGCTGGGCTCGATGGCTGAAGCCGCAGACGACGAACCGCTTGAAGCCCGCTGGATTGTGGCGGAATTGCACTCGACGGCGGCCAAAGTCAACGAGTCTCTCGCCAACTACCGTTTCGACGACGCGGCGAACACGATCTACCAGTTCTTCTGGGGCAGTTTCTGCGACTGGTATCTGGAGATCGTGAAGCTGCGGCTGGATTTCTCAGAGGAGCAGGCCGGTGAATCGGCAAGTCAGCGAGACTGTAGATTCAATGACACAAAAGCTGCATTGACAACGTTCGTAGCGGTCTTTGAAACTTCGTTGCGGCTGCTTTCGCCTTTCATGCCGTTCATCACCGAGGAAATCTGGCACGCGCTCTACGATGGAAAGCCACCGGCGAAATCGATAGCGCTTACTACCTATCCGGAAGCGGAAGGAGAATGCGGCGATCTCAGAGGGGATCGGAATTCCTACACCATCGACAATTGCAGCCACGGCGCGGCACTTGAGATGCGAGTGCTCCAATCTGTTGTGACTGCTCTTCGGGCGCATAGAAAGGAGCGCGGAGTGCCGGAAAGAGAAACCGTCCCCGCCTCTGTCTACTGCTCTGAAGAGGATGGAGAATTTGCACTTGGATACGTGACCAACAAATCGTACAGAGAGTTGTGCGAATCCTTGGCGAAGGTGAAACTGTCGGTGAAATTAGGAAAGCCACCGGCCGGAGTTACAACTCGATCTGAGATTGGTTTCTCTGTCTCAGTCACCTACGAGGCGACTATTGACGTAGCTGCCAAGCGCGAGCGCCTGACAAAAGAGATTGCCAGGCTTGAGAAAGTTCTAGCCAATACCGAACGTCAGTTAGGAAATGAGAGTTTTCGTTCGAAGGCGCCGGCGCAAGTGGTCGAGGGGTTGAAAAAGCAGGAATCCGAGACGCGGCTGCTGCTGGAAAAAGCCCGCGCGGCGCTCGAGAACCTGGATAAGGAAGGTTAGTCATGTCCTGTGATTGCGGTCAATGCCGGGAGAACTACAGAACGCTTGGCGTCGGTTATGGAGTGCCCTCGGAGCCCGAGATCGAAGAGGCCTACAAGGAAGCGGTGAAGCAGTGGCATCCCGATCTATTTGAGAATTTTGCCAGCTTGCGAGCGGATGCGGAAGAGCGCTTCAAGCAGATTCAAGTTGCATACAGGGATCTGAAGGAACACAACACGATCGGGGGGGAAGCGCCGGCCCAGAGCATCCGGACAGAATCCCCGGCTCAGAAGGCTGCGACGGAAGTTGTTCGTGAAACGCCCGCGGAAACGCCATCCATCTCGTTTGACGGAGCGCCCGGCTGCCTGACCGCGGGTCAGTTCACCCAGCAGATCGAAGATGCGATCGCCGGCAGGTTGGGAAAGCTTGGCGTGGCGCAAGCCATCATTGACCTCGGCGGCGGCCGCGACTACTCCCAGTTTCTGCTCCTGGCTGCTCGCGGACTCATGATGCGCGATGCCCGCGGGCTTACCTCTCTGCTCTGGTATGCCGATCTGGGAGAGATCAACCTCATCGACCGGCGCAGCAGCGCCAAGCCGGGCTTTTGGCAAAAACTCTCAGGAGCACCGCAGGGTACCGAGCTTCAGATCAACCGGAACAATGGAGTTCTGTTCTGCTCGCTCTCTGGTCAGGTGGATGACAGGGTCAAGACAGTTGTTCATAACTTTCTGATGCGGCAGAAGGAACAACCGCATTCCTGACCGTGCGAAGATGGAACCATGGACTGGAAGAGCAGCCGCATCGACGCATTGCTGGAGCAGGCCCTGCTGGAAGACAAGGCCGCCAGCGACGCCACCACCAACCTCACCATCGACCCCGACCTGCGCGCCACGGCTTCAATCGTGGCGCGGCAGGAGCTGGTGGTGGCCGGCCTGGGCGCGGTGCCGCGCTTTCTTGAAATCTTTGCCCGCCTCGACCGGCGTCCGCGAGTCGCAGACCCGCTTTGAGGTTATCAGCAGCCCGGAGATCTTCGACGGCGTGCGCGTCCGCGAGGGCCAGGTGCTGGCCGTCATCCGCCACAACGCGCGCGTGCTGCTCAGTTGCGAGCGCGTGATTCTCAACCTGATGCAGCACCTGAGCGGCATCGCCACGCTGACTCGACAGTATGTGGACGCCATTCGCGGCACGCCGCGCCCATGTGCTCGATACGCGCAAGACCGTGCCCGGCCTGAGGCTGCTGGAAAAGTACGCCGTGCTGTGCGGCGGGGGGACCAATCACCGCATCGACCTGGCCAGCGGCATCCTCATCAAGAACAACCACATCTCGCTGGGCGGCGGGCTGCCCGCCGTGCTGACGCGGGCCCTGGAGCGGCGCAAGAAGGGCCAGCGCGTGCAGGTGGAGGTGCGCAGCTGCGCAGGAGCTGGAAGAGGCGCTCGAGTTCGGCGCGGAGGCCATTCTGCTGGACAACATGACGCCCGGCGAGGTGCGGCGGTCCGTCGAGCGCATCCACGAGGTTGCGCCGGGGCTCCGCAAGTCCTGCACGCGGGAGAGCAGCAGGCGCGCTGGATTCCCACCGAGGCCTCCGGCGGCATCGTGCTCGAAAACATCCGCGCCTATGCCGAGACCGGCGTGGACTTCATCAGCGTGGGCGCGCTGACCCACTCGGCCAAGGCCGCCGATATCTCGATGACGCATCTCCGCGGAGTGAGCAGCCGTGTTCGATCTGGCCGCGCTCGAAGCCGCGCTCGCGGGAACCATCTTTGCCGGCAAGCTGCATTTTTCTCCGGTTACCGGCTCGACAAACACCGATGCGCTTGAAGCGGCGCGCGCAGGCGCCGCGCACGGCTCGGTCTACTTTGCCGATGAGCAACTGGCCGGCCGCGGGCGCGGCGATCACGCATGGCAATCGCCCGCGGGCGAAGGACTCTACGTAAGCGTGCTGCTGCGCCCGTCGATGCCCGCCCGCCGCCTGCCACTGCTGCCGCTGGCCGCGGGACTGGCCGCCGCCGCTGCCATTCGCGCCGTCTCGGGACTCGTAGCCGATCTGCGCTGGCCCAACGATCTGCTTATCTCCACCCCACGGACGGAGACCTGTCCGCGGGGCCCCGGCTTGGCGAGCGCAAGGCGGGCGGCATTCTGGTCGAATCGAAGACTACAGCAGGGAAGGCGGCCTTTGCCGTCGTGGGCATCGGCATCAATGTTCATCAGCGCAGCTTTGCCGTGGGTTTGCCCACCCCGGCGACTTCGCTGGATCGGGAAGCGGGCCGGCATATTCACCGCCAGGATTTGCTCGTCTCCCTGTTAGAATCGCTGGAGCGTGAAACGCGCGGCCTGCTCGATCCGGCGGCGGCGAAGACAATTCCCCGGCGCGTGGAAGAGGCTTCGACGTGGGTGCGCGGCCGGCGGGTCGAGGTGCACGGCCCGCAAGCCTGCACGGGCACGACAGCCGGGCTGGACGAGCACGGATTCCTGCTGGTGCGCACGGATGCCGGCTTGGTGACCGTGCAAACTGGCGGCATTCGCGCCGCGCGAAGCAACTAGCTGCTAGCTTCTAGCCACTAGCTTCTAGCCTTTGACTGTCCAGACGGTTCGTTGGGTAACTGCACTAAAGGCTAGAGGCTAGAGGCTAGAAGCTAGGAGCTTCCTCGCATGCTGCTTGCTCTCGATGTAGGCAATACGAATACGGTGCTGGGCCTCTACCGGCTCGATGGCGAAGCGGGGTTCCCGGCGACAGGTCCTGGTCGCCGGGGTGCTGAAAAGGCCGAACTGGCCGCTCACTGGCGCGTCACCACTCACCGCAGCCAGACCGCGGACGAGTACGGCGTGCTCTTCGTCAATCTCTTTGAGATGAACGGGCTGAAAACCAGCCAGGTGCAAGCCATCATCATCTCGTCGGTCGTTCCGCCGGTCGAGTCCACGCTGCGCCAGGTCTGCGAAACGTACTTCCATGTGCAGCCGTTGTTTGTGGAGCCGGGCATCAAGACGGGAATGCCGGTGCTGGTCGACAATCCTTCGGAGTTGGGCGCGGACCGGCTCGTGAACGCCATCGCCGCCTTCGAGCGCTACGGCGGCCCGTGCGTGGTGGTGGACTTCGGCACGGCCACCACCTTCGACGTGATCTCGGCCAAAGGCGAGTACCTGGGCGGCGCCATCGCTCCGGGCCTCGGCATCAGCGCCGACGCGCTCTTCACGCGCGCCGCGCGCCTCGGCCGCGTAGACATCAAGCGCCCCGCCAAGGTTATCGGCACCAACACCGTCACCCACCTGCAAACCGGCCTCTACTACGGCTACATCGGGCTGGTGGATGGCATCCTGGAGCGCATCGTCGCCGAGCTAGGCGCGAAGCCGCGAGTCATCGCCACCGGCGGCCTGGCGCGGCAAATCTCCGAGGATTCGCGCTTCATCTCCGAGATCGACGACATGCTCACCCTCGATGGTCTGCTAATCCTCTTTGAGCGCAACCGGGCGCCGCGCCCGCGCGGCAAAGCGCGCTGAGAAGTCTTTGGCTGGGACTTGCAATGGACGGTGCATTTTGGGGGGGAATGGTCAATGCGAACAAGGTGCAGAATTGCGGCTCGCTGCAATCCGTCGGCTCACTTGATTCTTGCCGGGGCCTTGTCCCTAATCTGTAATTCCGAAAGTGCCTTCTGTGAAACTTCGCCCCGCCAAGACGACCGTATTGCTAGCGCAGAGGTTGTTAGGGTTACGCCAGGCACCGATCTCGCAGACGATTGGATTGTTACTGTCCGCATTGAGGTTAGGGCCACCGATAAGCAGCTTGTGATCCCGTATTGCCCGGAGAACAACTCTGATGAACATGCCCTTTGCAGCGCTTGGTTGGAACGTCTTGACGGGAAGGTCTGGCGCAGGGCGAGGCCAAGAATCCACGAATACGTCCTCGGTATGGAGGGCATTGACCAGTGGAAGCCAGTTATTATCACTCCGGGCAATAGCAATTCCTTCTTGTATTCATTTTCGACAAGATATTTTGGCGTTCGGAAAGGCGAGCATCTGCGTGTCACGCTGGATGCTTGGGCTGACGCGAAATCCATGCAATACGACAATGCAGCAGTATCGCTCTTGACACCAGTATTCAAGGCTCCCTCAAAGTGATAGCGAGGTTTCGAGTTAGACCGTGCTGAATTACTTCAATTACTTTACCGAGATCGAAGAGCGCTTCCAGCAGCGGCGCGGGGCGCTGCTGCTGCTCTCAACGCTCGACTGGGCGCTGATCGAAATCTGGCGCGAGGCCGGCATTCCGCTGGATGCGGTACTGCGCGGCATCGATGCGGCCTTCGACAAGTACGAGGCGCGGCAGAAGCGCGCCCGGATGCGGCGCATCAACGGTCTGGCGTGGTGCGCGCAGGCGGTGGTGGAAGCCGCCGAAGAACTGCGCGAGGCCTCTGCCGGCACGGCGACCTCACCTACCGAAATCCGCGAGTCCGGCTTTGAGACCGACCGCGTGGCCGCGCATTTGGAGTTGGCCGCATCCGCGCTCGACGCCGCTACGGTCGCTCCGGAGGCCTGCGCGGCGACCGCCCTCCGACTGCGCCAACTGGCCGCCGAAGCCCGCGCCTCCTTGGATGACGCCGCCCACGATCTCGAAGCCCTGGAGCGCACCCTCACCGTCCTCGAAGAAAAGCTCTTTGCCGCCCTCACTGCCGCCGCGCCGGAGGAGCTTCTGGTCGGACTCAAGGAGCACGCCGCGCGCGAGTTGGCTCCTTATCGCAGCCGCATGGGCGTTGTGCAGTTGCGTCAGGTGGAGCGGCAATTCGTCCAGAAGCAACTGCTGGTTCATTACAACCTGCCGCGGCTCAGCCTCTTCTATATGAGTCAGCAATGAAGCCGCCCAAGCGACAAACCGCAAAAAGAGGCCGGTTTGCGGCCAAGCCACCAGAAAAGCGCTCCTCCAGGGCTAAAGCCCCCGATGATTTTGTTGGCGTCATGCGGGGGTTAAAACCCCCGCCTCCCTCCGAATCGCAGTTGGTTGAGATCGAAAAGCCCATCTACGGCGGCGCGTTTCTGGCCCGCCTCGGTGGCAAGGCAGTCTTTGTGCCCCTCACCTTGCCCGGCGAGCAGGGGCGGGTGCGCATCGTCGAGGACCGGCCTGGCTACTCGACCGCCGAAGCGGAAGAGATCGTCATCGCCTCTCCGAACCGCATTCAGCCCGCCTGCCCTCACTCTGGCGCGTGTGGCGGCTGCTGCTATCAACACGCCAACTACGCGGCCCAACTGAGCTTCAAGCAGGCCATCCTGCGCGAGACGCTGGCGCGCGGCGGCGTAGCGGCGCCGGTCGAAATTGCAGTGCTCTCCGGTGAGCCTTGGCGTTATCGCAATCGCATCCGCATGGCCTTCGACTCATCCGGAAACCCCGGCTACCGCAGCCGGCGCAGCAATTTCGTGATACCGATAAGCGAGTGCCCCATCGCCGCGCCGCTCTTGCTCCGGGCCGCTCAGGCTGCGGCCGAAGTTGCCCGGCAGCTCGCCCCAGTCCTGCGCCCCACCGAGATTTCGCTCTTCTGCGACGCCGGAGAATCCTCGCTACTGGCCAGCGTTTTTACCTCCGGCGCGGCCCACACCAGCCCGGCAACGGCGCGGAGCAGCTTTGGCGGCTTCGCACAGGCTCTCGCTGAGCGTATTCCCGCCCTCAAAGGCGCGGAGCTTGCGGCCATAAGCGGCAAGGCCGAGCAGCCGCGCACGATCGCCCAGTGGGGCGCGGCCTCGCTCACCTATCGCGCCGCCAACTTCGACTACCGCGTCGATCACGGCGCCTTCTTCCAGGTAAACCGCTTTCTCGTAGACGCCCTTGTCGAGGCTGTGGCCGCCAACCACAAAGGCGAGCTTGCTTGGGACCTCTTCGCCGGCGTCGGCCTCTTCGCCCGAAGGCTCACTGCCACCTTCGCCCGCGTGGTCGCTGTCGAATCCGCCCCGTCCGCAACCCAGGCGCTCGCAGCCAACCTCAAGGGAACAACCGGGACCGCCGTACACTCCACGGCCTTCGACTTTCTCCGCCGCAGCCGTCCCGGCCAGCGCCCCGATCTGATCGTCGTTGACCCTCCCCGCACCGGCCTTGGCCCGCAGATTACAGCGCTCCTCTGTGAGGTTGCCGCGCCCGCGCTGGTCTATGTCTCCTGCGATCCGGCAACGCTGGCCCGCGATCTGCGCGCGCTCACCGGATCGGGATACATGATCGAATCCATCACCCTCGCCGACCTCTTTCCGCAGACCTTCCATCTGGAAGCAGTGGTCCACTTGCGCCGCTCCTGATAGGCTTGACCCCCATAGAAGCTTTCCGGTTTCCGGCGCGATGCAAAGCGATTTGACCACGAACGGCGCATCTCCGGGCAGCGCTCCCTCCGCCGGCCTGAGCGCCGTCCCGCTCTTCCATGCCGCATGGCTCTTTGCCGCGGGCATCGCCGCCGCCCATTGGCTCTGGCTGCGGCCCAGCCTGGTGCTGATCGCGCTGGTATTGGTGGCCGCGCTGTGCTGCCTGGCCGTCTTCCGCGCGCAGCGCATCGTCTGGCTGCCGCTGGCGGTCTTGTGGCTTTTGCTGGGCGCATGGTGCGCCGAAATTGAGCCGCAGCCGGCCCCGGCGCCCGCGCTCGCGGCGCTCTCCGATGGCCTGCTGCGCGCCGTTGAAGGCGTGGTCGTCGACACCGGCCCCGTTCGCGGCGAGGTCGAGCAAGGCCTGAACGACAGCGATTCCGCCGATCCCGCTGCCAGCCAGGCCGCCGTGACTCGGCCGCAGCCATCGCAGCGCATTGACCTGCGGGTTTCTTCGCTCGAAGTTGTCACCGACGCCCAGGATACGCAGGCTCCCATCGCGGGCGGCGCGCGCCTCACCGTTCGCTGGCCGGCCGTGACCGCATCCAACCCTGGCGCGCCCGATTTGCGCAGCACAGGCCAGCCCGTCCAGCCCAACCCGCAGCCCTTTCAATGCGGCGACCGCATCCGCGCCTTCGTTCGTCTGCTCCCGCCGGAGGTTTACCACGATCCCGGCGTCTGGAGCCGCCAGGACTATCTCCTTGATCAAGACATCACTTCCACGGCCACGGTCGCCATTGACCGCGTCGAGCATCTCGGTCCGTCCCCCGGCGCTTTCCTCGCCTGCCGCATCGGCGGCTTGCAGCACGCCTCCAGCTCCCGCCTGCTGGCCCTGCCCGCGGCCATGCGAAGTCTGCCCGCGCCGCTGCGCCTCAGCCCTGACGACGCCATCATGCTGGCCGCCATGGTCACCGGCGACCGCACCTACCTCACCCACTCGCTGCGCGTGGGCTTCGAGCGCACCGGCTCCTTTCACATGCTGGTGGTCTCCGGCTTCCACCTGGCCATCGTCGCCGGATGCATCTTCTGGCTTACGCGCCGCCTGCGCCTGCCGCGCGTCCCTGCCACGCTGCTCACCATCCTGGCCTCCTTCGCCTACGCGCTCTTCACCGGCTTCGCCACGCCCGTGCAGCGCTCGCTGTGGATGGTCACCCTCTACTTGCTTGCCCGTCTCCTCTACCGCGAGCGCAGCCCGCTGAACACCATCGGCTTTGCCGCGCTCTGCCTGCTGGCCGCCAGCCCCCGCAGCCTGCTCGACGCCAGCTTCCAAATGACACTGCTGGCGGTCGTCGCCATCGCCGGCATCGCCTCCCCGCTGCTCCATAGCACCCTGCACCCCTACGTGACTGCCACGCGCGATCTCCGCCTCATCGCCATCGACCCTAAACTCGCCCCGCGCCTTGCCCAGTTTCGCGTCACGCTGCGAATGGACGCCGCCGCGCTCCAGGCAGCCGTCCAGGGGCGATGGGCAGGCCGCATCGCATGGCGCATCTTTCCTTGGACGGTCCGCTGCATCCTCCGTCTCGGCGAACTGATGGTTGTCTCTTGCGTTGTCGAGCTGGCCATGGCCCTGCCCATGGCCCTCTACTTCCACCGCATTACCGTCTTCGCTCTGCCGGTGAACATCTTCATCCTGCCGCTGCTCGCGATCCTGATGCCCGCCGCGCTCGTCACCCTCCTGACCGCCCTCGTCTGGCCCACGGCCGCAGCCGTTCCAGCAGCCCTGGTCGCACTGCCGCTTCACTTCGGCGTCGGACTGGTGCGCCATTTCGGCTCGGTTTCTTTTGGGGATTTTCGCATCCCCGCCCCACTTCTCTGGCAATCGGCCGCCTTCTGCGCCCTTCTCGCCGCGGCCATCGTGCTTGCCCACCATCCCGCAAGTCTGGGTGCCCCATCCTTGACGCGCACTTTGCGGCAAGGGTGGGAAACCTCAACGCTCAACCATGCTCTACGGTCCGCAATCCGCTGGCCGCGCCGCTGTGCCTGGGCCGCGCTTATCCTCGCCGCCCTCGCCGCCGTGGTCCCGCGCCCCGTCGATCACCCCCGCGACGCCTTGCTCATGGAGGCCATCGACGTGGGCCAGGGCGATTCGCTGCTCCTCATCACCCCCGACGGCAAGACCCTGCTGGTCGATGGCGGCGGCTTTGGCGGCGGCCCGCATCAGGCTCCGCAGGACTTCGACATTGGCGAAGAGGTCGCCC
>CAWCWQ010000251.1:0-3640 GCA_963799145.1 uncultured Acidobacteriaceae bacterium
CCCAGCACCGCGGCAAAGAGATTGAACTTGGCCCAGAAGCCGACCAGCGGGGGAACCCCGGCCAGCGAAAGAAAGAGAACGAGCAGCACTGCGGCCAGCACCGGGTTGCGTTTGTGCAGGCCGAGAAACGAATCGAGCCGGTCGCTGCCCGTGGCCCGCTCGACGACCCCGACTACGCCGAATGCGCCGACGGTGGTGAGGCCGTAGGTGAGGATGTAATAAAGCACGGCCTTCTGACATTCAATTACGGGGTATAGGGTTTCGAAGGTGCTCGGCTCATTGCCCGTGTACATTTTGTAAACTGACACACCCAACAAGATATAACCCGCATGAGCGATGGCCGAGTACGCTAGCAATCTTCGCGTACTCACCTGCACCAGAGCCGCAAGATTGCCAACTACCATTGAGGCAGCCGCAACAATCAGGAGAACAACGGCCAACGGAAGCCACGTCTGGTCGGAATGAATCAATATTTTATCGGCCTGGCTTTTCTCCAAGCCGAACGATCCGTGATACGTCATCCAGTTCAGAAGAAGCGTGAGCAACAAAGTGAAACTCGCCACCTTGGAGACAGAAGCGATGAACGCTGCCGCCGGAGCCGGGGCGCCTTCGTAGGTATCCGGAGCCCACAGGTGGAACGGCACCGCGGCCACCTTGAATCCCAGTCCAGCCACGACAAGAATCCACGCCACATAAAACAGCGGGCTCGGCCCCGAGTCCGCGATAGCGAGTTGTATTGCCGAGAGGTTCGTGCTGCCGGTCAGCCCATAGAAATAGCTGAATCCGAACAGAAGAAACGCAGCCGACATTCCGCCGAACAAGTAGTACTTGAGTGCCGCCTCAGCACTCTTGCCTGAACTCTTCGCGAAAGCAGTCAAGATATAGAGGCCAAGGCTCAGCAATTCGAGCCCCACAAAGATAACCAGCAGATCCTGCGCGCCGGCAATCAACAATCCGCCGGAAGCCGCCATCAGTACGACAGCTACAAACTCTCCTGCATGCTTCGTAAAATCCGAATCTATGAGCAGCAGCAGCGTCAGCGCCGTGAGCACCAGGATTCCAGTTTGCGCCACCTGAGTGAACCCGCCTGTAGAAAGCAAGAGTTCGCCAGTGCTGTCGAAACTCAGCCAGTCTTGTCCCTGAAATTGCAGCGCCCACAGACTCGCCCCGCACCCGGCCACGCCCAGCAGCGCCGCCACGGTCACCCGCGTCTTCAGCGCGGCCTTGCGCAAGAACCCAAGATCGGCAATCAGCACCAACAGCGCCGCAACTTCCAGCGCCGTCTCCGGCAGCGTCACGCGGAAGAGATCTTCGTAGTTCATTGTCCCCCTCCCGCAAGCAGCGCCTTCACGGCCGGTTCAATCTGATCGAGCAGAATCTTCGGGTAAAGCCCGACAAACAAAGTCACTCCGGCCAGCAGCGCAACGCCGGTAACCTCAGGCCATGTAATGGCGGCAAACGGATGCATGTGCTCCTGCTCAAGCACATGCGCGGCGGGCAGCGCGTCGCTGAAGAAGGCCTTCTGCATGGCCCGCCAGGTATACGCCACGCCCACCACAATGCCCACGCCCGCGGCGGCCACCCACCATGGATTCACCTTCCACGCGCCCACCAGCACCTGCAACTCGGCCACGAAGCCGGAGAAGCCCGGCAGCCCCATCGAGGCCATTCCGGCAATGACAAAGGCCCAGGCGGCAAAGGGCAGCCGCTTCGACAAATGCATCGTCTCCAGTTCCGCCAACTGCCGCGTGTGCGTGCGCTCATAAACGATGCGGCCTACGATGGCGAAGAGCAGCCCCGCGATGATGCCGTGCGAGAACATCTGCATCACCGCGCCGCTGACGCCGATCTGGTTCAGCGTCATCAGGCCGAGCAGCACAAAGCCCATGTGGCTGACGCTGGAGTAGCCGATGACGAATTTGAAGTCGGTCTGCACCAGCGCCACCAGCGCGCCATAGACGATGCCCACCACGGCGAGCAACGCAAACACATCGCGCCACGAGCCGATGCCCGCGAAAGAGAATCCCCAGGGGTCGAGGCCGCGCGGGAAGAGCGCAATGGCGACTCGCAGGCAGCCGTAAGCGCCCAGCTTCATCACCACGCCGGCCAGCAGCATGGAGGCGGCTGTCGGCGCGGCCACGTGGCCGGTGGGCGCCCAGGTGTGGAAGGGCCACATGCCGGCCAGAATCGCAAAGCCCGTGAAGACCAGCGGAAAGCACCACATCTGGAAGCCCACCGGCAGACCGGCTTTTGCCAGATCGACGAGATCCGTGGAGTGGCTGCCCGCCGTGGCGTAGGCCGCCAGTAGACCGATGAGCACCATCGCCGAGCCGGCAAACGAGAAGAGCGCCAGCTTCATGGCCGCGTACTCCCGGCGCGTGGAACCCCAGATGGCGATCAGGAAGTACTTGGGCACGATGGCGACTTCGTAGAAGACAAAGAGCAGAAACAGGTCGAAGCTGAGAAAAACCCCGTAGACGCCGCCGATGAGCGCCAGAAAGAACGCGAAAAACTCACTCGTCCGCAGTTCGATATTCCAACTGAAGAGCACGCCCGCCACCGCGGCGAGGCCGGTAAGCAGCACCAGCACGCGGCTGATGCCGTCGGCCGCCAGGAGGAAACGAATGCCCATCGACGGCACCCAGGGGAGATCGACAATTGTCACTCTTCCCTGCCCCATGCCAGCGGCGAATCCTACGACGGCAAGCGCCAGCCCGGCCACGGCGACCCCCAGCGCCAGCCAGCGCGCCAGCGCATTTCGCCCCTTGGGCAGCAGCGCCTCGGCCAAGGCTCCGGCAAACGAGAGATAGATCGTCCATGCCAGCATCTAAAAGAATCTCCAGTGAGCCAGGAGGTTGACGACCGTTGGGTTCACGCTGTTCACAATCAACTGCGGCAAAATGCCGATCAGCAACATAAGTCCGATCACCGGCGCCAGAGCCATCCGCTCGCCGTGGTGGAGATCGGGAAAGCCCTCGCAATGGTTCGCCACAGGCCCGCTGAATACCTTTTGAATCACCGAAAGAATTACCGCTGCCGTCACCAGCAGCCCAAGAACTGAGATCGTCGCCGCCACCCAAGCCAGCGGAAAGACGCCGCGGAAGACGAGGAACTCGCCCACAAATCCGTTCAGTCCCGGCAGCCCCAGCGACGAGAACAGCGCAATCCCCATCAGCCCGGCCAGCACCGGAGCCGGCTTGCGCAGCCCGCCAAATTGATCGATGCCGCGATGGCCGCCCGTCCGCTGCTGCATCATGGCCACGAACCAGAAGAGCGCGGCCGCGGTGAGGCCGTGATTGAACATCTGCAGGATCACGCCGTTCAGCGCTGCCGCTTGACTCGCCTGCGCCGCAGCGCCAGCCGTCGGCACCGCCAACGCGAAGATGCCCAGCAGGCAATAGCCCAGGTGGTTCACTGACAGGTACGCGAATACGCGCTTCAGATCTTTTTGCGCCGCCGCCGCCCACGCGCCCATCACCACCGTGGCCACGGCAAGCACCAAAAGCGGCGTGCGCATCTGCGCGATCTGCGGCCCGAAGAGCGGAATCGCAATCCGCAGCAAGCCGTAGACGCCCATCTTCGACATGGCGCCGGTCAGCAGCATCGTCACTGGCGAAGGGGCCTCGGCGTATGCCGCGGG
>CAWCWQ010000252.1:0-8841 GCA_963799145.1 uncultured Acidobacteriaceae bacterium
TTGAAACAGGCGCGCCCAGTCAGCCGGTCTTGACCCTCGGCAATGCGGCCCCCTACTATCGGCGGAGACGGATCTGCCGGCGGCTGCGCATGCGCCGTCGCGGGCCGAGCCGGGATTGGGAACGCGAGCAGATCGCCGCCATCGAGGACGTTGAGATTATCGCCGCATACATCGAACAATACGACAAAGCGAGCCGCTTTGGGCCGCCAAGGCGCGCCATCGCTTGAAGGCGGTGGAGGCCTGATCGCGGATCGGGCCGAGAAGGAGCGCGCGGCGCCGGAGCAGGCGAACGGGAGCAGGTCGAGAAGGAGCGTCTTGCGAACGAAAATGCGGAGCGCGACGAGGCGGCGCGCTTCAAGGCCGAAGGCCGAATCGAAATCGCCGAGCCCTCAGCCACGGACGCCAATGGCCGGTGCTGGCAAGACAGAATGGTTCAAGGATATCGAGAACGGCCCGGAGATGGTGGTCGTGCAGCAATACGTGGCCTATATGTCGTCTACTTCTTCATCAGCGTGTGCTGAGCCGGCTCTCGGTGAAGGATCGAAGACACTTTGCGGCAATGCCGCGACGGGGTCTCGTGACGCCCCGTCGCATTGTTGAGTCGGCTAACCGGGGAACTGACCGCCCAGAGACTGATGAGCCGCTTGCACAATTCCATAGAGACTGCAAGATGTGTCAGGGCACGACCGGGTACCCTCTGGGTGTTGTGCCGGAAGAGCTGCAAAATCATGTTGGGCTTTAGCCCCTGCGGTTATTTTTTTCAGTTATTTGCGATTTCGCAGCGGCTAAAGCCGGGATCTAAAATGGCCATCTGCGGCACGACTGAAGTCGTGCCCTGACACAACCTATAGCCTGAAGATAATTCTGCAAGAGGTTCTGATTGCGAAATATCTGAACGGCCGCCGGAGGCGCAATCCGGATTGCCGCATGACGAAAGTGCCTGCGCGATCCCCAGGCTCTGCGCCGTGGCGAAAAACAGCCGGGGGCAGCCCATTGTATGATGCAAGTTGAGATCCGGGCCACTCGCCGGCAGCGGAGAACCCGATGAACTAGACTGGCGTGTGCGGGAGGGGGATACCTTTGCCATGGCCGCATTGTTCAGCTCTGTTTGCTGTGTTCTTTCCGCCGTTTACAGCCGCTTCGGACCTTACAAGGGCGCGATCGCGGCGCTGCTGCTAGCCTTCCCCCTCCTGATTGCGCGAGCGCCCGCCCAAAACACGACAGTCAGCGGCACGGTCTACGATCCCAGAACCACCGCCAGCTCGCTTCCCCTGCCCAATGTGCTTGTCTACGTCACCACCTCCACGGTGGCGCCGCTTACGCCTGGGGTGCAATGCCTGACAGCCTCAACGCCCACCGGCGTGACCAGCTACACCAATACCGCCGCGGACGGCACCTTCACGCTGACCGATGTGCCCGAAAACGCCACCTACACCCTGGTCATCCAGGCGGGCAAGTGGCGGCGGCAGTTCAGCGAAACCGTTGCTGCCGCTCCGCTTACCGGGCTCGTCCTGCACATGCCTTCCGACCATACTCAGGGCGATATTCCGCTGATAGCGATCGCCACCGGCGGAGCCGACGGGCTGGAGTGCGTCTTTCACGATATGGGGATTGCCGATACGGAGTTCACCGACGATACCGGTACGGTCAATCCGGGCGGGCGCATTCACCTCTACAAGGGCAGCGGAACTCCCGGCGCGCAGATCGGTCCGTCAACCCCCTCCCAAACAGTACTCATGGGCACGGCCACGGATTCGTCGCTCATGAATAGCTACGACATGGTCATGTTTCCCTGCCAGGGCGAGCCGACGGGACAATCGACCGCCGTTGCCGCCACAAACCTGCTGGGCTACGCCAACGCCGGCGGCCGAGTCTTTTCAACCCACTACAGCTATGTGTGGCTGGATCCGAGCTTCGGATCGCTGTTTCCGCCGGTTGCGGATTGGAACCATGGACTACAGTATCCCTTTCCCGACCCAGGTCCGGCCACCATCGACACAGGCTTTGTGGATGGGGCGACTCTGGCGCAGTGGCTACAGAATGCAGGCGCTTCATACAACAACACGCCGGGGCAGGTTCTGCCTGAGCACACTGCGCCGCGACTTCACCGACGTCATTCCGCCCACGCAGCCCTGGGCCACAATGAACTCCGACAACGCGATTATGCAGATGACCTTCAACACACCGGTCGGAGCGCCCGCGGCAAACCAGTGCGGGCGGGTCTTGTACAACGAGTATCACGTGATCAATGTCGGCGGAATCAACCATACATATCCAAGCGAGTGCCCGACGACCGGTACGATGAGCGCGCAGGAAGAGATGCTTGAATATGCTCTCTTCGATCTGTCGTCCTTTGTGACGCCTGTGGTGGTGCCCACACTCTCCGTCGCTTTCAATCCCAGCCCTTTCATCGTCAAGCAGAACGACACAGCCGACCAGGTCACGATAGACGTGACCAACACCAGCTCAACCGCGCCCGTTTACAGTACCGCCATTCTCACTATCGCGCTGCCGCCTGGCCTTACGGCCACCGCGCTGGCGGATCCAACCGGCGGCTGGATTTGCACGCTGAGCACCCTGACCTGCACTCGTATCACCAGCATCAACGCCAGCGCCAGCGATTCGGTCGCCCTGACCGTGAGCGTCCCGGCCTACCCGCCGGGCGGCCTCGCGAGCTACACGGGGTTGCTCACAGTAACCATCTCCAGCCCGAATTTCTCCAGCAATGTGACGGCAACGGATGCCGTCCTCTTCCAGCAGCCGCCGCCGATCAAATGGGCCACGCCGGCGCCCATCGTCTATGGGACTGCGCTAAGTGCGGCGCAGCTCGATGCCACGTCAACCCTGGCGGGAAGCTTCACCTACTCACCAGCCGCGGGGACCGTGCTCAGTGTCGGACCGCAAACGCTGACGGCAACCTTCGCTCCGGTCGATACCACCGACTACACCACTGGGACGGCGACGGTCACCCTGACGGTGGTTCCGGCCAGTCCGGTCGTATTGCTGACCGCCTCGCCGAACCCCGAATTTATCGAGGACCCGGTTACTTTCGTGGCCACTATCCCTTCGATAGGAGTTACACCCACCGGGACGGTGACCTTCTTCGACGGTACGGCGCAATTGGGATCGGCCACCGTTTCGGCGGGATCGGCGACGCTGGTCACGTCGGCGCTGACACTCGGGACTAACTCCATTACCGCCGTCTACTCCGGAGACAGCAGCTATACGGCAGCCACCAGCCCTGCACTGGCAGAGACCCTCCAGGACTTTACGCTCGCTCTGACGGGCAACAGCGCAATCACCGGAACGGCAACTGTGTCCATAGGTGGGGTGGCGACCTATCCGCTGGTGATTACTCCGGTGGGCGGCGCCACGCTGCCCGGGGCGGTGAGCATGAGCGTGACCGGACTTCCGGCGGGATTGGTTGGGGTCTTCACGCCGGCGACGGTGGCAATCGGCTCCCCCGCTACCGATGTCACGCTTCAGGTAGGGCCGCCGGGCAAGGCGGCTATTCAGCCGACGCGAGGGCCTTTTCGAGGAAGCTCGCTGCCGGTGGCGCTTGGGCTGATCGTGCTACCCGCTATCTTCGGGCTGCCCTTTGCCGGCAGGCTGCGCAAGAGCGCTTGTCGCTGGTACGCGCTGACGGCAATTGGTCTTGCCGGCGCAGTTCTGGCAGCCGGATTGGCCGGATGCGGATTCAACCCGACTCCACAAGCCTCAACCTTGACCATCACCGCGACCTCCGGTTCCTTGTCTCACACGGTCACGGTGAAACTCACCGTGAAATAAGACCTGCCCTGGAACCTTGCGATTGATTCCATCGCGGGCTTGGTCTCGGACTTTAGGATGATATTGCCATGGATGTAGGGCCCACGGCGCTGAGCAGAAGTGCGCGTATGGCCCAATTGGTACATCGCTCGAAACTCGCGCTTCCGACTCGGCACTTTGTTGTCTACGACCCAACCTTGGGGAGGACTCAGCACAGCAGCAACCGGCTCAACCCACGGGTAAGCATAGCCAATATGTTGGAATTGAGAAAGACGTTCAGGGCTAGCCTGGATCATGCATGAAGAGTGAGAGTGAGAGCGAGAGCCCGATCCGCGCTAGAATGTAGTTGCGAATCAACAGCTTAGCAGCAGAAAAGAGGCTCTCGCTTGAGTGATTCCGCACCCCCGCCGCGTTTGTTGTTTGGCAAGCTTGCCAAGCGTCCCGTGACGGCGTTATTCGACCGGACGCAGGGCTCCGGCGATGGTGGCGCGATCTTGCTGGAAGCGAGCAGCCGCCGCTTCGGCAACGGATTCATCGAGGGTCTGACATCCTGCTTCCACGGCCGGCGCCAAGCGAACAAGTATGTGCCGATGCAGGAGATCCGCCTGGCGGCTGCTCTGACTTCCCTGGCCAGAGCGCAGGCTTGGACCATCCGCGAACGGCTGTTGAAGCTTGGCGCGCGGGTGGTATCCCCGGCTCGCCGCCTCGTCATTCGCTTGCCCCAGGCGTTTCCCTGGAAGGCAGAGTTCCAGAAGGCGGTTCTCGCGCTGGGCGCCACGGCTGGACAAGCAGGAACACCGCCAGCCTAAAACCCTATCCGCATCCTTCTTGGAGACTGCCGGGATTACCATGCTCAAGAATCGCTATCTGACCCTTTCGAACCGGCCACGGGCGGCCATTTTGCCTCAATGCCCGATCCTCGGCAGCCTTACTCCCGCCAAAAATCACTTACTAACCGGGAAATGAGCCGCCGGCACCCCGAAAAAGCCTGCCGGTAACTCGCTGATGCATAATCCAGGCTAGGCGCAAGAACAAAAACGCGCCGAGGGTGGGGCACCCAATTCCGGCATAACAACAAGCGGCCAGAGACCTAGTACTTTGTCTTGGCTGTCAGTTGTAAGAGGACAGTCTTATCGGTCTGTTCCCGGCGTACTGTTACGTGAAACTGGTCGCCAATCTTGCCAAAGATTCGTTCTGCGACCTTCTCTCCTACACTCGCGGTCAAAGGCTGGCCCTCGACTTGCACGATCTCGTCCCCCGGCAGAATCCCCGGTTTGCCTGCGGCGGAGTCGGGCTCAGCTGCACTGACGATTGCGCTGTCTTCACGCGCAAGGTCGAGTTGAAGGCCCGTCAACGAAAAATCCCGGGTCTTGATGTGACCATGCGGCTTGAAACAGCCGTTACACATCTCCAGTGCGGCAGAGGCAAGCGGCCCTGCGCCCATGCAGGGAACGAACTGACCGCGCCAGTTGATCATCGGCCTCACCACGATGAACATATTGGGAGACTTCGGTCCCGGGGGCGCTCTGCGGGGAACGCACCAAGCTAACTTCTTGCAGAGCGCCGTTGCGCCGCACAGTCAAGAGCAGTGCTTCGCCACGCCGGCCAAAGATAGCCTTCGCCGCGATCTTTCCCGGTGTGGGCTTCACCGGCTTGTCTTCCACCGCGGCGATCGCACCGTCCGCTTCCAGGCCGGCATGCGCCGCCGCGGACTCCTTTTGAACAGCGAGAATCACCCCGTCGTCCTTGCCCGTAGTGCCGATCGTCAGGCCAGCGAATCCCATCTCGGTAACTCGGATGAAGCCCGCCTGTTCCGCCAATTCTGCGCACTTCTTGGCCAGCGGGCCGCCGACCGGGCCAATACCCATGCAAGGCGCTCTTGCACCCTCTTGGTTGATAAGCTCAATATTGAATTGCCCAAGAGACTGCGCCGCTCCGCAGGCCAGCAAAAGAGAACCAAGCAGAAGAACTCGAAATCCTGTCAAGAATTGCCTCCTAACTCAGTAACTAACTCGCGTATGCTCGTTCCGTTCTCCATAGGATTGGCACACCAGCCTGCGGCACTGCCATGGAATCTTCCTCGACCGCGCCATTACCCAAGCTCTTACTGCATTCCATTCCCGTGCACCACTGTCTGCTTGGTCCAGTTCCCCGGCAAAACTCCGTTTGGATTCGCATTCGGGTCGTTTGTCTGATAGCTTGTCCTGCCCGTGCTGTCCACCCATGTATTGCTGTAAGAGCTCGACACCTTGGTGACCTGCCCGGTGTTCGGGTCCGCCACCGTTCTCTGGTCCAGAGCATAGTCAACCCAGTCCGACGCCGCAGTCGATCGCGCATTCATGTTTTGCTGGGTCCGCGCCATCGACATATCCGTCCCGCGCTGCATCGTTGCCATAAAGTCCTCGTGCATCTGCTGCCGCACAGCCTGGTCGTGGCTGAACTGCTGCTGCTGCGCCTGCATCTGCGCCCTCGAATTCGCCCACATTTGGTTGATTGCCTGCTGCGTCTGCTCGGTGTTCCGCTTGACCCACGCCTCCTGCCATGCGTCCTCGGAATGTCCCCCCATCCCAGGCAATTCCCACTGCCGCATCACCCCCGCAAACTGGCTCTCGGGAGCGGTTATGTAGCGCGCACCGGCCGTGCATTTGTCCACCGTTGACGGAGGCCCGGTGGTTGCACGGACAGGATGACCCGGCGACCAGTTGGAAAGCGCCGGCGTTCCCGGAGAGATTGTCTCCCAGCAATCCACCAGCACATCCAGCCGCCCCTTCATGGTGAACGTCCCGTTCTTGTAGCGGACATTCGCCCGGGCCAGCTCCCGCGTATTCTTCGGGGCCTGCTGTTTCCTCGCCGCGTACTGCGGCGCATAGATCGCAGCCGCGTCTTGCAATCCCTTTTGGGCTTTTGCGTTCAGCTCTGCGGGAACCGGCTCGTCCGACACATACTCCACCTTCATGGTCGCCGCAAGGTACTTCAAGAACTCCTGCGCGCTCATCGGTCCTTTCAGGGGAAGGCAGTCGCTTTTGGGCATGAAACCGATCATCGGACCCGTCCCCCAAACCCAGGCCAGCGCCGGCATCCGCTCCGCCATGCTGAGCCCGTCCGGGCTTGTCGCTCTCCAGACGCCGTAGGGAATCGACGCGCAGTTCCCCCCCTGAAAGAGCGTCCCTTGAAAGTGCCATTTGGCCGGAATCGTCACGTCATATGCGTTCATGTTGTTCAGCGTTGGATCGGTGACGTACTCCTTCTGTGGACTACCGCCCGAAGCGGACGCGGTTGTAGCGCCATCCCCGGCGGATGCGCCGCTCGAATCCTCAGCCGCGCTCGCGGCAGATGTTTGCAGCGGCCCCTTGCAGCCGAAGACTGTGAGTGCAATCAGAATTGTTGCGAATCTTCCCTTGGTGCGCATCGAAAAGCCTCCGTTGTTTTGACAGTTAAGCACAAATTTTGCTTGCCGGTCGTTGCGCCAATGGACAGGCCGGGCGCATTCGCAGCCTCCACCCATCCCCTGCCGAGTCCCATCTCCATGGGCCGCCTCCTACTGGGTCCACGTTCCCTGGAGTGGACCCCGAAATTGAGACAGTCGAATAAGGCACGATTTTCAGCGAATGGGGAATTGTGTCATGGGACTGCAACGGCGGAGGTTTACGCGGGAGTTTAAGGAAGCAGCCGTTCGCCGCCTGGAATTGGGGCGTCGATGGCCGAGGTGGCCCGCGCCTGCGAAGTATGCACGAATGTCGTGCACCGCTGGCGGCGCGAGCTGCGCGAGTTCGGAGCCAAGGCGTTCACCGGGGCGGGCCGGAGCCTCGCCGATGAGAACCGCATCGCCGCGCTGGAGCGAAAGGTGGGCCAGCAGGCGGTGAAGATCGATTCTCTTCGGGGATGCTTGCAGCATTTCGAGGAGCAGCGGAGGCTGCAAGCGTTGACTACCCGCGGCTCGCCTACCGCTACCTCGAGAAGCAAATGAATCTGGCCACGCTCCTGCCGCTTTCCGGGCTCTGCCGGTTGGCCGGGGTTAGCCGTGCGGGCTTCTACCGCTGGCGCGGCGATCTATCGTCCGGTGGGGTTCTCCCGCTCAGGACGGAGTAACTTGCTGCTCGGCCCCCAGCTTGCTCACCGTCTCGATGAGCCGCAGCCGGTTATTCCTTGGCAGGTAAGTCTCCACCAGAGCCCGCCTCCGCTTCACCGGTTGCGTCCAGAATGCTGTACAGTGGTCTTGCCGGTCGAGGATCTTCCAGCGAACGGCTAACAGTGTCTTATTCGGTTGTCTCAGCCAAGGGGTTCACCGCAGTCACGCTCTTGTCCCCCCCGGCTTCGCCGACCCGCAAGGGATGAAACTGGGTGCCCCGCCTGGACGCCCTCTGGGCACCGCGTTTTTGTTCTTGCGCCTAGTGTCCTGAGTCCAAAGTTCGCCAGTTCATTCGACCGTCATCATGAGCAGCTTGACTCGCCTTCGCAAGTTTCGCCGGCAATGAACCCGCCAACTCGCTATCACCGCGAAGCGGTGGCCAACTTGCTGAATTTGTTTACAAACCGTCTCATCCAACTGTTTTGTTCATGAGAAGTTGGGCGCCCAAAGTGGTCGAAAGAACCTGCGGTTCCTTCGTTCGATTTCTTCAATGAACTATGGATTCGCCACAGTAACGCGAATTTGCCGGAAAGTGAGGCGGCCAGGAACGCGGGCCGCCAGCCGCATCTCGATCCCTGAAGGCTGCGGGCCTCGAAAGGCGCAAGGACCGCAATGCGAATCTTGCGTGATCCCAGCCTATGCGATAGGCTTCTCGACAGAATGAAAGACATCTATATTGCCGATCTGGCCGCATTTGAAGAAAGAAAGCCATTCAACGGCTTCTTTCTGGTTCTCGCAAAGCAGTTGCGCTCCACCAAGAGCAACAAGCCCTACCTCAACCTGATCCTGGGCGATAAAACCGGCCAGCTCGAGGGCCGTGTCTGGGAGCCGGGCGACCCGCTTATTGCCAAGGACTTCGACCGCGGCGACGTCGTGAAGGTCCGGGGCAGCGCCTCCCGCTTCGACGACCGCCTGCAGATGAAGATCGATCAGCTTCGCAAGGC
>CAWCWQ010000253.1:0-9484 GCA_963799145.1 uncultured Acidobacteriaceae bacterium
GTGTCTCCGGCGCTGCCTTCGCGCTCTTCTTCTTTCAAACCGGGCTTGACCGCTCCCACGCGGGACTGGTGACCACGGCGCGGTGCTGGACGCTGGCGCTTGAGGGCGCGCTCTATGGAACCGCTGGAATTGCGGCCATCGGGTTGGTGGCGTGGGCGCTCTCCAAGTTCATCGGCGGTGACCAGCCGCCGGGATGGGTGATCCGCGCCGTGGCCTTGAGCTACAGTTCCGGGCTGGTTTACGGCGGCGTTGGGCTGGTTTTCAATTTGTTCTTCAAATGGAATACGTCGCTGGCATTCGGGGTTAGCGGCGTGTTGTGGGCGCTGGGGCCGATGATGGCCGTGTTCCGCCAGATGTCCAAAGGCAAGATTGCTGGAAGCGTGGCGCTGGCTACCGTTTGCGGAGCGCTGGTACTGCTGGGCTGGGGAGCGCTGGCAACCGGAAGCGCGGGGAGGTGAGGGATGGCGAATCAAGTGAACCAGGGCGGCAGCTCGATCCCGGCGCTGCTCTGTTTTGCCACGCTGGCAGGCCTGGCCGCCTACCGCGCCAATCCGTCGCTGAAGCCGGTTGCTGTGGCTGCCATCGGCGGATTGGCGGCGGCGTGGTTGTGCCTGTGGCTCTTCGGGGGCCTGCTTTATTCCTTCAATGGCGCTCTCAGGCAAAAGGTTGGGTGGAAGGGAGTCAGGCGAACAGTCGGCCGGAACTTCCTGCTGCTCATCCCATACACGGTGCTGGCGATCCTGGCCAACACGGTGCTGGGCTGGGACGCCAGCCTGACCTTCGCGTCGGCGGGCATCATGACCTCCGGATCGGCCGTTGGCGCTGAGTTGATGGGATTGGGAGGCGGCAAGTTGGCGAATATGCTGCTGCCGGTTGTGGGTGGCATGGGCTTCACCATGTTCTGGATGGCCGCCGGTTCGTTGCTGCGGGCGGTGGTGAGGTGACGGCCATGAAGACAAGCCGGAGCTATCAGCTCTGCCTCATCGCGCTTCTGTGCATCGGCCCGATGGCGCTCCGCGCCGGCAGCGGCCCCCAGGGGACTTACAAGGGCACCGTCCAATGCACGCTCATCAACGAGCAGTACATACTACAGCGCGGTCTCAACAATGAGTCCGGAGGGTCTGCCGAGGCCAATCGCCAGCTTGCCAACACCATGCTGGAACAGGGGAATCGCGATTATATTGCGAGTCTCAAGAGTTACCGGATCACTGACGCCAACCCTTTCCAGATGACGATCGCGGACGGTGCCGCTCCCGGCCAATACAGACTCGATATAAGCCCGGCGAACGAGAACTATATCAAGTACACACTGGAGAACGCTTGGAACCCGACTCCGGACAACAAGCATGGCGTTATTCACGCAACCTGGCGGCCGGATGGCTTTGAGATCGTCCGCACCCAGCCCAACGTGGTTGCGCGGATCGCGGGCACATTCAGCGGTTCGCAGGTCTCCGGCCAGTGGTCTCTATCGGAGAACGGAACCCAGATGCTCGCCGGGGTCTTCAGCGCGACCAGGACCGGCGGCGCTAGCGGCAGTTCCAAGACGCAGCCTCCTCCCGTGGGGACAAACGGCGAATTCAAGGGCACGATCTCCAGCTCCGATGCCAACAGCACAAGCGGCCGCATTCAATTCACGATCGATGGCAATTCGCTCCAGGGAACCGTAGCCGGGCAATGGGCGCAGGCTCCCAGTGGAAGCGCGGAGCAGTCGGAGGCGGACAAGGAAGCGGAATCCGGCGCTTACTCCGGGAGCTTCACCGGGCCCGTCAATCCTGGTACCGGCAAGTTTGAGGCTAACCTGACCGGCAAGATCGGCGATATTGACTTTACAGGCCACATTCGCGGAACCATCCAGGGGTACAACGCCAGCGGCGCGTGGGATGCAGTCAACCAGTATGGGACTTCTACCGGGACATGGACAGCCTCCCGGCCCGCGCCAATTATCCCGATCGTGGACGCGAATGGTGTCGGCGGAGAGGTCGTCAACTCTCAACCTCCGGGGATCTCCGGGGTAGGCGATGTGCCCGGACCGCAGGATCTGCCAGAGACGGGAACCGGCCTTCTGCTGCCGGGGTTGCTCGCGGCCGCCGGCATCGGGCTGAAGTCCATGCTCGACGCCAGCGTAACGCCGCCGCCGATGGTCGACTACGGACCGGTCGCGCCGCCCGCCGATACCGGCGGGTTTGACGATTCCGTGACGGATTCCCTGATTGATTCGACATCTGCCCCGGCTGCGCAGCCTGCGATGCCCGATCCCGGCTACGGCCCTCAGTACACTCAGGCGCAACAGGGTGCCCAAGATGCCACCGACAAGTACACCGCCATGCAGAAGCAGTTGGCCGACTTCGAGCAGGGCGCCGACCCGACCGACCCGCAGTACGCCGTCTTGAAGAAGCAGTACACCGACTACATCGACTACTTCAAGCAGAAGGCGGACGCCGACGCCGCCACAGCCGCCGCCATCGCCGCCACGGCGGTGAAGCAACAGAACACGCAGGTTCTGAAGGATTACTGGGGCAACGACAAGGACGTTGTCTACGATCCGACGACCGGCCAGTGGCACGATGCCAAGACCGGCGACCTCTTCGATCCGGATGCCTGGCAGAAGTCGCAGCAGGAGACCGGCGCTGCGGACGCCTGGGGCCAGTCGGAGACGCAAAAGTTCGAGAACCAGCAGGACGCCGACAGCAAGGCGATGAAGCAGCTAATCGCACAGGAGAAGCTGAAAGAAAAGGAACTCGAATACCTGGAGAAGCTGCAGGAGACAGCCTACAACAAGGGCATCATCGATCCCGGCGGCCAGCATGACTTCTTCACCTCCACGCAGAAGATGATGGACGATATTACCGACGGCAAGACCGTCACCGTGCCGCAGATCCGCGATGCCGAAAAGTACCTGCATGACCGGCTGACCGGATCGGCGCAACCGGAATCCAGCCTTTCCCTGCCCGCGAACCAGATCGATTATTGGCAGGCCGACAAAACGGCTTTGTACAACACGATGAAGGAGATGGTGACGGGCAGGGACGCCGACGGCCATTTCACCGTGCTGGGCGTGATGGGCATGATGAGCCTGCACGCGGCGGCGCTCATGTCGGGAGGCTGGACGCTGGGAGCCCTTGGGACCAAATGGGTGGGGGAGGAGGCCATCACCGCGGCCTCCACCGTCTTTGCCGAGGGCGATGCTATCGACCACGGGGCCAGTTCGCTCGAAGCCCTCGGCGCGGGCTACACGGACGCTGCTGCCGTTCTCGTCTTCAACAGCGCCGGCGAAGGCATTCATATGCTGGCCACCAACCCATCGGTGAAGGCGGGGGTCGGCGAGATGTTCACCTCCGCCACCAACTTCGGAAAGCGCATGCTGGGCATGCCCGTGACCGAGGCCATCACGCCCGAGCTGCAAGCCACCAAAGATCTAGTGACGAAAATACTCCAAATCAAGAACGCCAACCCACTCGAGAACGCCGACTTGATCGCGCAGATCTACAGCAACGGCGGGATGAAGAAGCTCGCCCAGCTCCAGGCCGCGGGCCTGATTTCAAAAGAAGAGGCCGCGGCCCTGAATGCGCAGCTCCATCCTTTGCTCAACCGGCATATCGATTTGGGGACCTACAACGCCATCAAGCAATTCCAGGAGAAAACCGGCGTGAGGATCAAAAAGTTGTTGGTTTCCGACTCCGGTTCTACGGCAAAGATGGGCAGCCGCTTCGACCCCGCTCAAGTGAAGAACTACGCCGAAAGCCACGGGATGACCCTGGACGAGGCCAGCAAGGAGCTACAGAGCAAGTACGGCAACCCAAAGTGCAATACCGACCGCGACGTCACCGTTGTGCCGGATTTCGTCAAAGGGGATGTAGAACAGTACGCCCTCGATCATGGCATCTCAACTGAAGACGCGTATTACAAGCTGCATAATCTCTGTACCAATAACATCAGAGACAACGTAAACAAGACCCTCATCCGCAAGGGATTCCAGGGCGGCATCAACGACGTGAAGTTCCAGACCTATGCCGGCTTTGGGACCGCATCGGGACGCGTTCGACTCCTACAGCGCGGGCTTTTCATCGCGCGCCACCGAAACCAGCGGCGTGGCTAAACAGTGGGTTACCGACGATATGGGCAATCCCACTTCGCTTGGGGGCCGTCAGGTCAGCGGTTCCGCCGCCGTGGACCAGAATAACCTGAATCTGAAGACATTCACCGGCGAACTGCCCCTCGATCCCGACAAGTTCAGCCCCAAGGAGTTCGCCAACTACAGCGGGCAGCAGGTTACGGCCGTGATGCAGAGTACGGATCCGAAGACCGTGGCCAAGGCCGTGGTGCGCCAGGTGAAACTGGGGGACATGGTGGATCACATGTCCGGCGATGCACTCGGCAGTGAGCAACTGGCCGGCGCCGGGATCACCAGGGTGCCTCCACCGATGAACCTCAAGGTGGTCCAACTCGCCGAGGAGATTGCGGCCAACCCGGACAATGCCGACGAGCTTCTGCGCGGGGCCAAAATCTCAAAGGAACAGTTTCAAAGGTTTTCGCTCTACCAGCTTCAGAGATTCCACGGGACGCTGACTGCAAACGTGGGTTAGAGAGCCCGAGCGCACGGCAAGGAGCAAGCCATGACAGACACGAAGCAAGCGCAAATCACCGACGAGCTGCCGGACACCCTCCCCGCGCAGTGTATCGGCGTCGATGGCGAAGACTACCTGGTTGCGGCTGGCGATCTTGCCGCGCTTGCCTCTGTGGTCGGCCTGCGCACCAATTCGTTATCGGCGCTTCCCGCCGGCAAGGCCAGCGAAGAGAGGAAGGCGCAACTTGCCCGCGAGTTCGCTGAGATGCCCGATTCGCACCGGCAACGCCTGGCCATCGCCCTTGGTGTACTTGGCACCCCGGCAAAGGTCGCGATGCTGCACCACACCATTGCCGACGAAACCGTGAGCCGCGGCATGCTGGCGTGGTCGGTGAGTGTTCCCGATCAGATCGTGGCCCTGGCGCACGCCGGTCCCGTGGGCCGCATCTCCTTCTGGCCGCCGATCGGCCTGCGCGGTTCCTTTGCCAAGATCCTTGCCGCGGAGGGTAAGCTCTCCGACGACGGCATTGGCTGCAAGGTGCCTCTGGGCGCGGTGGTTGTCTTCCTCGCGATTCTCGATCAGCTTCGCGCCATGCGTCTTTACTCTATGCTGACGCATTCCTTGCCCTCCACGATCTTTTCGCGGGTTGAGATTGCCGATCGGCTCAAAGACGCTTCCGCCGAGGATTTCCGCTGGCCGCTCAACTTCGTTGACAAGGTCATGCCCGGCCTTGCGGCAAAATTCACCCCTGCCGACGTCGCCGTTGCGTTCGCGGATCTGGTGAAGGCCAAGCTAATTGAAGTGGTTATGGAGGCCGGCCCCACCAGCCGCTACGAGTTGAGCCTTGCCGGCAAAGCCATCGCCGATGAAGTACTGCACGAGGCCAGCAAACTGGCGCTCAGCGTATGCGATCGGCACCCCGACGGGCGCTTCGGCCACGACATCATGCTTTGGATTCGCGGACCATTCCACCTGTTTCTCTTTGCCATGTCAGGCCCGGATGGGGCGGTCTGCGCAGTCAATAACGCTGACCTGGATGACCTACTGACCCGAGCCTTGGCGTCTCCGCCGCCAGCCCCGGCGGGCGCAGCGCAGCAGCCGAAGCCGCGATTCTGTGGGGAATGCGGTCAGCCGGCCGCGCCCGGGATACGATTCTGCGGCAACTGCGGCGCGTCTCTGGGGTGAACTGCTCCGGATGCTCCACATGGATGGAAACTGTGAAGCACACCACAAAAGGTCAGCTACTGACCCGCCGCGAAGTTGATTGACGCCTCGGTTACAGCCACCGTCGGCTTGCCGTTGAGCAGGACGGGTTTGTAGCGCCATTGACGCACCGCATCGACGGCTGCCTGTGCCAGAATGGGGTTGCCCCAGATCACGCTCACGTCCTTGACGGAGCCATCGGGGCCGATCGTCACTCTGAGCCGGACCACACCGCTGATCTTCGCCGCCTTTGCAATTGGCGGGTACTGCGGCGGGACTTGGCGGATCAGCACAGCGCCCTGAATGCCACCTGAAACAATGCCCTGCTGCGAGGAACTAGCGGCTGGCGGCGGCGCTGCCGTCCCGCTCTTGGCCAGCTTGGCCGGCTTTGAAGCCTGCTCATTCGGTCCACTGGCAGACGCATTCGTTCCGAGTCTTGTGCGGAGCTGCAACTCCTCGGCGCCGGTGTATTGCTTCCCGGAACAATGGTTTTGCGCCTGGTAACTGAAGTTGGCGGCGTTGCCTGGCGGAGAGATCTGGGCCCTGACCGCGTAATCGACGCAACTGCGCTGGCCGCCGACGACGCTGAAGGTGACGATGTTGCCGCTGCGGCGGCCTTGAAACTGAATGCCATCCCACAGACCGCGGACGTCGCCGCCGTACTCGGACGAAACTTCCCATGAAGAGTCGCCATGCTGGCCGAGGGAGTTCTGCCAGCTACCTCTCCAGTCGCCGACGAGGGAGGTGTCGCTTGCGGAACCGCTCGAATTCGCAGAGATTTGGGCGGAATCCTGGGCCGGGCTGGCCGCCGAAGCGCCGGAAGCAACTTGAACCGGAGGAGTGGCTACGGGCTGAGATTGAGCAGGCGGCTGGACGGCGGGCGCGCTCGCCTCGCTCGCCGGCACCTGCTGTGCCGGCACGGCGGTTGACTGCGGTTGGGAGGTGCTGGCCTTCTTCCAAAGCGTATAGCCGTAGTAACCACCCCCGCCGAAGGCCGCGAGCAAAATGAAGGCTGCGACGATCTTGCCCACAGCCGATTTCCGCGGTCCGGATGGGGGGGCGGAAGCGGCAAATAGAACCGGACCGGGCTCTGGCTGCTTCCCGGCAGGTCCACTAGACGGTGGCTGGACAGGTTGCCAGGGGGGCGGCTCGGCAGCCGGCCCAGGCGCTGGAGGCGCGGCTGGCGGTGGTGACGGCATCGGCGATGCTTTTGCAGACAGTGGTGGAATCGGGGGAGGCGCTGTCGCTGGTGGCGGCGGGGCCGCTGCCGGCGGATTCGGCGCTCCCGGCGCCACCGGCCTGCCGCATTGAACGCAGAACTTCACGGTCTCCGGGATCGATGCCCCGCAGAAAGTACAGTTTCGACAGGCAATTGCCACAGGCTGCGCCGGCGCGGCGGCAACGGGTTTTCCGCAGGATGTGCAAAACTTCAGCCCCTCGTTGTTCTGGTTGCCGCAACTAGCACAAGCAGCCATCGTTCTCTTCCTCCAACCCAGAATTATAGAGCCGCGATATTGGATACTGCCGGCGGGCGATCCCCGCTTCTTCTCCCGTCGCCTGTGGCTCCAATTACGCCCTGCCTCACAGGCGAAGTCACATAGGTCAGCGGCGAAGCTGAAGGTTGCCGGTACCGGTGTATTTGCTTCCAGAGCAATGGTTGTGCGCCCAAGATTGAGGTTGGCAGTATTGCTCCGCGCAGAGACTTCGATTCTCAACTGACAGTCAACGCAATTGCGCTGACCGCCGTCAACTAGTTCTCTGACCGAGCGATTCTGTCCCTCCCACTCTAGCGGTAAAAACAGAGACGCGTGCCCAGAGGCCGCCCAAGTGGAGCACCCATATTGGTACAAGTCTTCCACCGGCATTGCCGACCCGCCATGGATGAAACGGTGGACGGGATGGGATAGAGTTTTCTTGTGCGGCTGGCACAGAGGTCGGTATTTCCTTGGTGCTCTGAGCCCGTTCAACAAGTCGGACCCGGAACCCTTGAGCACCACCGATTGTGGCCACGGACGTTTTCGTCCCGGAGCACGCTTTTTTGGATTTCCTTCCGCGGGGTTCCACGCCTGCCGCCGGCAAGGAGCTAGCGATGGAAGTTCTTCACCCGATTTGCGCTGGGTTGGATGTTCACAAAGAGACGGTGGTGGCCTGTGTGCGCCACATGAGCGGCGGCAAGGTGGAGACCGAGGTTCGCACCTTTGCCACCACAACCGGGGCGTTGCTGGAGCTGTCGGCCTGGTTTGGGGCCGGGCAGGTCACCCACATCGCCAAGGAGGCCACGGGCGTCTACTGGAAGCCGGCGTGGCACATTCTGGCCGACGGCGATTTTGCGCTTCTGCTGGCCAACGCCGGGGTCCCCAGCAACAGGTCTTCGTCGCTGGGGTGGAACGCCGCGCATGTGAAAAACGTGCCGGGCCGAAAGACCGATGTCAAGGACGCCGAGTGGCTGGCCGAACCTCACCAAGATGGTGAAATCATCGATCGCTGCAAGCTCTGGCGGTTTGAGTAGGATGGCCCAGTACGATGCGGATCGACTGCTGTTCTTGGGCTTCTATTTCAGCGTCGGTCCGCGCCATTTCGTCCGAAACCCCCTTCTTGGAAAAATACCCCCGCCTCGAAATAGGACTACCCCCAAGAGTACCCCCTATCAAACGCGGCTGCACTCGGGCGCATCTGGACGCGGAAGGGCATAATGCCTAGTATTTACTAGGCTTTGCGTCCTTCTATCGGGTGTCTTGGGATGTTTTGGGAAGGGGTCTATGGCGGAGAGAGTGGGATTCGAACCCACGGTACTCGTTAAAGTACACACGCTTTCCAAGCGTGCGCCTTAAACCACTCGGCCATCTCTCCGGCGTGTGGCCTATCCTCTTGAATCTACCACACTGTGGTCCGCGCCTGAGAGCGCAGTGGAACTGGACGGGGCCAGGGCAAACGCATCCTAATCTCCCCGATCGCTATCCACGGTCGGTTTTGTAACAAGGGCACGACTTCAGTCGGGCCGCAGATGGACGAAGGACGTACGCCGGGCTTTAGCCCCTGCTCGCGGCATCGGCCGACAATCGGCAAAGGGGACATGAAGAGCCTAGCAGGGGCAAAAGCCTTCATTGTCCGGTGCTTCCGTGGAGGCCCAACCGAAGTCGTGCCCTTGTTACAAAGCCCATGAATTGAATAGCTTGCGTGGTGTTTGCCCTTCCCGCATAGAAGCCAGTCTAGATGCGTCTTTCCTGGCGTCAAGGCCCTGCATGTCATTTGGATGAATGTCTTCGTGGCAGAATAGACGTATGCCGCCAACCGACCCAATTCCGCCTATCCCGATTATTCTTACCACCGCTCAGGCCCGCGTTCTGGGCGCTCTTGTCGAGAAGGAAGTCACCACCCCGGACTACTATCCGCTTTCGCTGAACGCGCTGATCAACGCCTGCAACCAACGCTCGAATCGCGAGCCGGTGATGGACCTGGACGAGGAGGCGGTGCGCCAGGCTCTGCACCGCTTGGAGGACCGGCGGCTGGCAGGGCGTGCTCGTTCGGCCGATGGGCGAGTGACCAAGTACGAGCACTGGCTTGGCGAAGCTTTCAACTTCAGCCGCGCAGAGACGGCGCTGGTGTGCGTGTTGCTGTTGCGTGGGCCGCAGACCCCGGGCGAGCTGCGCGGGCGCACGGAGCGCATGCACCGCTTTGACGAACTAGCAATACGCTAATGGTGCCAAGCAGGGGAG
>CAWCWQ010000254.1:0-41211 GCA_963799145.1 uncultured Acidobacteriaceae bacterium
TCTATCGCCATCATTGAAACACTGCTGTGGAGGGGCTGGCGTAGAGAAAAATACATTGAACAAGGAAGGGAGTAATATATGCTGGGTACGGTGAAAGAAGAACTCGTCAAGTTGCACTTGGAACTACCGAGAAATAATCTCGTGGAATGCATCTTTTGCAACGTTTCGGTACGCGGTCCCAGGCACCGGTCTGGTGGTCGATCTGATTTAGCGGTATCTGCTATGAAGACCTGACGCCCTAGGCCATGGTGGTGGTGTATCGGTCCCGTCGTCACCCAGCACCCGCGCCCGTCGCGTGAGACCGAGCAACGCCTTTAACGGCCTGGGTTGTCTTGCTGCGCGCCCGCAGTTCCAGCACCTGCCCCAGCAGCACCAGCGTCGTGATCGCCGCCGCCGCTTCGAAATAAACCGCCACCGCGCCGCCCGGCAGGCGAAAACGCGGCCGGGAAAATCCCCGGGGCCAGCGCCGCCACGACACGGTGGACGTATGCCAATCCGTTGCGATGGCGATCAAGGTGAACAGATTCCGGGTCTGTACGCGAGTAATCGGACGCCCAGCCGCGCTGAAATGGCTCGGCCGCCCCACACCACCGACTGCGTTGCTAGGCCGAATCCCCTCAACCAGCCCAGCCGACCTATCCCCGCCATCGCGATCACCAGCAACGGGACCGTTGAGGCACAAGCTGACCCAAAAATCGGCGGCCCATGTCGCGCAACTCCGTGTTGTCTTCCGCGCCGCCGTCCGCGCCGGGCAACGCCGGTTCCAACGCCATCCCTATTTCGGGCACGCGCCCGGCCCTTGTTGTTGCACCTCGGACGCATCGGACAGGGGTAGGGGAACCGGAGTGGATGGGGGATTGGAGTGCCGGAACCTCGAGCTCAGGAATTCTGGTGGAGGGCGGCTGGTCCTCCCAGACAATGCGCGCTGTAGAGTAGGTCACACCCTATGAACAAGGGAGCCGCCGCCCGGCGAATTTCGGTCACAACATCGATGCCGTATCGGGCTCTCATGACGGCTCGGCGGGCCGCTCGCTGCAGCCACCGAGGCGCCCGCGCCCCGGCGCCGCCGCGACGACGACCGGGGCGCGCCGGCTGGTTTTGGGTGGGTCTGGTGCACCGTACCTCGATCTACTCGGCAACGGTGAGGGCCATGCAAGCCAAAGCAGCAGGCATCCACCATCAGTAACAAGAGAGAAATGATTTGAAGATCTGGCTGCCAATTCGACTGGCATTCAACAGCAAGCTCCACCACACGCATCTCGTTCTTTCCTGGATCGAGGGAAGAATTTTGAGACAGCGACTGTATAAGGAGGCAGTGGATTATTTCACTCGGGCCACCAGTCAGACCCAAAACAACGTGGAAGCATTCAACCTGGTCGAGCGCGAGCAGAGTGGCAACTGGAGCAGCGCAAAGAGGCGTTGGAGGACGCTCACTGGGCAATTAAGCTAATCCCGACTATGCAGAGGCATTTTGCACAAGGGCAGCCATATTTAACAGCATAGTCCGATACCAGGAAGCGATCACCGACGCTGGGTTATGGCGCACGACATCAAGCCAAGCCTTGGTGACGTTTACATTCTTGAACAGACGCACCAACCAACCCGCAAGACGCAACGAGTCGAGCAACAAAAGAACATGTACGTATTGCTGCCTCTTTGGTGGGCAAGGGTGGCGAACCGGCTTTGGAGCTGCCCGATGTTATCTATTCGCTCCTGCTTCGCATTCTTCAAGATATGCAGGAAGGCAAGGCCATCTCGATCGTTCCTTTCATGCAGGATTTGACCACGCAAGAGGCGGCCAACTTCCTTGGCGTTTCCCGGCCCTTCTTCGTCAAGCTGCTGGAAACAGGCAAGCTGCACTACCACATGACGGGAACGCATCGGCGGGTCTACCTGAAAGACCTGATGGATTACAGGCAGCATCGGGACCGGGACAAGATTGATGCGATCAATCGGATTGCTCAATCTGAAGAGGATGCCGGGCTGTACGATAAGGTATTGCTGCCGAACGGATAATGCCCGGCTACCAAGTCATTCTGGACGCCTGCGTTCTTGTAAATGCCGCACTCCGCGATACGCTGCTGCGCATCGCTGAGCCTCCTCGTCTTTACCTGCCGCGCTGGTCCGAAGAGATCATGGTTGAGACCATGCGGACGCTCGAAACCAAGCTGGGAGTGACGCAAGAACAGACCGCGCACCTGGTAAGCGAGCTGCGAATGTACTTTGAGGATGCCTGGGTAGAAGGCTACGAGTCGTTCATCCCAATCATGGCGAATGACCCCAAGGACCGCCACGTTCTTGCCGCTGCCGTTCGTTGCGGCGCCCAGACTATCGTGACGCTGAACCTGAAAGATTTCCCCGAGGCTGCGCTATCGCCCTGGGACGTGGTGGCTCAAAACCCAGACGAGTTTCTGGTTCATCAGTACCACCTTGCGGCGGATGTGGTGGCTCAAAAGCTGCATGAGCAGTCTGCAATGCGCGGCGGCCTGGAACGTCTGCTGACCATTCACAACAAGATTGCCCCTGAATTTGTCGCTCTGATCCGCAAACACTCGGAGTGATGGCGACGCCGCTGCCCTTGTACACTAAAGAGACCCAAATTCTCTGTGCAGCCCGCAGGAGGCCCCCATGGCATCGATCATTCTTCCAGCAGTTCCGTCGGAGTCGCGGCCGGGGCGGTTTGGCGTTTATGGCGGGCGGTATGTGCCGGAGACGCTGATGGCGGCGCTCGTGGAGCTGGAGCGCGAGTACGGCCTGGCCAAGGCGGACGCGGCTTTTCAGGCGGAGCTGGCCGATCTGCTGAAGAATTATGCCGGGCGGCCCACGCCTCTTTACCTGTGCAAGCGGCTGACGGAGCAACTAGGCGGGGCGAAGATCTACCTGAAGCGCGAAGACCTGCTGCACACCGGGGCGCACAAGATCAACAACGCGCTGGGCCAGGGGTTGCTGGCCAAGCGGATGGGCAAGAAGCGCGTGATTGCCGAGACCGGCGCGGGGCAGCACGGCGTGGCTACCGCGACAGTGTGCGCGCTGCTCGGCCTGGAGTGCGTGGTCTACATGGGCGATGTGGACATGGCGCGGCAGGAGCTGAATGTGCTGCGCATGAGGCTGCTGGGCGCTGAAGTTCGCGGGGTCAGCTCGGGGTCGAAGACGCTGAAGGACGCCATCAGCGAGGCCATGCGCGACTGGGTGACGAACGTCCGCACGACCTATTATCTGCTGGGCAGCGCGCTGGGCGCGCATCCTTATCCCACCATGGTGCGCGATTTTCAGCGCTGCATCGGCCGCGAGATGAAGGAGCAGATTCTGGAAAAGGAAGGCCGGCTGCCGACGGCCGTGATTGCCTGCGTGGGCGGAGGGTCGAATGCGATCGGCGCGTTCTATGAGTTTTTGCCGGACCGGCAGGTGCGTTTGATTGGCGTGGAGGCGGGCGGATGCGGGACGGAGCTGGGCCAGCACGCGGCGCGCTTCAGGGGCGGCGAGCCGGGAGTTTTGCAGGGAACGTATTCTTATGTTTTGCAGGATGAGGACGGGCAGATCGCGCTGACGCACTCGGTTTCGGCCGGTTTGGACTACGCTTCGATCGGGCCGGAACACGCGGCTGCTTCACGACTCGGGGCGCGCGGAGTACGTGGTGCAGGACGACGCGGCGGCGCTCGATGCCGTGGTGAGGCTGGCGCGGACGGAGGGGATATTGCCGGCGCTCGAAAGCGCGCACGCCGTGGCCGAGGCCCTGCGGCTTGCTCCCACGCTCACGGCCCGTGACATACTGGTGGTGAACCTCTCAGGCCGCGGCGACAAGGATATGGGGATTTTGGCGCGGGAGCTGAAGCTGTAGGGTGTTTCGGGGATTTCCCAGGTCTCAAAGTCGAGACCTGGGGCACCCAGTTTTGTGGGTATGTCGGGACGGGATGGTTGAGGTTCGAGGTATCCCACCCTAGCCGCATAGACAAAGACGCGGCGAGGGTGGGGCACCCAGCGATAGCGAGTTAGCAGATCAGCAAGGTAGCGAGTTAGCGGTATTCAATGGCGATTCGATTCGATCACAAACCGGGGCTGGTGGTTTATCTGACGGCCGGAGACCCAAGCCTCGATGCTACGCGGGCTATTGCTATTGCGGCCATCGACGCCGGTGCGGATGTGATTGAGCTGGGTGTGCCATTCAGCGATCCGCTGGCCGACGGGCCGGTGATTCAGAGAGCGATGGAGCGGGCGCTGGCTCGCGGGACTCGGCTGAAGGACGTTGTGGCGCTGGCTGGTGAGATTCGCGCGGCGCGGCCTCGGGCGGGCCTGGTGATCTTCAGCTATCTGAATCCGATTTTGCGTTACGGCCTGCGCCGCTTTGCCGACGACGCGGCGGCTGCGGGAGTGGATGGCGTGCTGGCTACCGACCTGATTGTGGAAGAAGCCGGCGAGTATCTGGCGGAGATGGAGCGCGCCGGGCTCGAGCCGATCTTTCTGGCCGCGCCCACCAGTCCCGACGCGCGGCTTGAGGCCATCGCCACGCATTCCAAGGGCTTTGTTTACGCCATCTCGCGGGTGGGCATCACCGGCAAGCAGCAGAGCATGACTGCGGACGCGGCGGCGCTGGTGGAGCGCATCCGGCGATGGACCCGGCTGCCGATGGCCGTGGGGTTCGGCATCTCGACCAGCGAACACGTAGCCCAGGTGGCGGAGTTCGCGGATGCGGCGGTGATCGGCAGCGCGATTGTGGAGCTGATTGAGAGATCGGCTCCGGAGACGGCGCCCGGCGCAGTGGCTCGATTTATCAAGGGCCTGCGCCTGAGTGAGGCGGCGCCGGCCCGATAACGAACGCTCAGCTTTTAGCTACTAGTTCTTAGCTGTTAGCTTTCAGCTTGTCCGTGGGCAGATTTGTCCGGCACGGCTGGCGGCAGGACAGCGAAGCTAGAAGCTAGGAGCTAAAAGCTGGAAGCTTGCTTTCTAACACGAGGATGGAATGACGCTTGAAGAATTGCGGGAACAGATAGATGCTCTGGACCGGAAGCTGGTGGAGCTGCTCAGCGAACGGGCACGCGCCGCGAAGCAGATCGGTCATTTGAAGGTTGCCACGTCGCTGCCGGTTTACGAGCCGGCGCGCGAAAAGGTGATCTACGCCAACGTGCGCGCGGCCAACAAGGGTCCGCTGCCGGACATTGAACTGACGCATATCTACGAGCGCATCATCGACGTGATGCGTGCCCTGCAAAGGGACGAGTTGGCATCGGAGAGGAACGCCCTTGCGCTTGCGCAGGGCCAAGGCACTGGCGCAACGACAGAGACGGACGCGCCCGAGACAGGGAAGAAGCAATGATTGTAGCCATGCAGGAGCGAGCCAGCGAAGAGCAGATCGATGCCGTCATCGAAGCGATGGCGGAAGCGGGCGTCGATGTTCATCGCACAACAGGAGCGTCGCAGACGATTCTGGCGGCTGTGGGATCGACCGCCAGACTGGACCTGAGCAAGTTTGAAGTGTTGCCGGGCGTGCTTCGTGTTCACCGCATCAGCGCGCCTTACAAGCTGGCCGGCCGGGCATTCCGTCCCGAAGGCACGGTGGTGGAGTTTGCCAACGGAGCAAAGATCGGTGGCGAACAGGTGGCCGTGATCGCCGGCCCGTGCGCTATTGAGAACCGGGAACAGATCTTCACGATTGCGGAGTGCGTGAAGGCGGCGGGAGGCAGGTTTCTGCGCGGAGGCGCCTTCAAGCCTCGCAGCTCGCCATACGCCTTTCAGGGGCTGGGGATTCCGGGGCTGCAACTGATGTACGAAGCCGCCCAGGCCAACGGCCTGGCCACGGTGAGCGAGGTGATGGAGATCTCGCAGATCGAGCCCATGCTCCCTTACACCGACTGCTTCCAGGTGGGGGCGCGCAACATGCAAAACTTCAACCTGCTGCGCGAGCTGGGCCAGGCGCGGAAGCCGGTGCTGCTGAAGCGCGGCATCGCGGCCACTATCGAGGAGCTTCTGCTCTCGAGCGAGTACATCATGGCGGGCGGCAACTACCAGGTGATCCTGTGTGAGCGCGGCATCCGCACCTATGAGACCTCGACGCGCAACACCATGGACATTTCGGCAATTCCGGTGGTGAAGAAGCTCTCGCATCTGCCTATTGTGGGCGATCCATCCCACGGCACGGGCCGGCGCGACATGGTTCCCGCGCTCTCAAAGGCCGCGGTGGCCGCGGGCGCTGACGGCCTTCTCATCGAGATTCACCCCAATGCCGACAAGGCTGCCTCCGACGCGGCGCAGACCATGTATCTGGATCAATTCGAGAAGCTGGTGGGCGAGCTGAGGGTGATTGCCGGGGCGGTGGGAAGAACGCTATAGACGCAGCAAGAAAGGTTCCATGATCGAGCGCATCGCCATCCTGGGCACGGGCCTGCTGGGCGCATCGGTGGGCTTGGCGTTGCGCGCGGCGGGCTTTCGCGGCTCCATCGTGGGCTGGAACCGCGGCGCGGCGGGGGCGCAGACTGCGCTTGCCGCAGGCGCCATCGACTCGATTGCTGTGGACCCCCTGCAAGCGGCCCGCGAGAGCCAGGTTGTGGTGCTGGCCATGCCCATCTACGCCACTCTCGACTACATGGAGAAGCTGGCCGGCGTGCTTGGCTCGGATCACCTGGTGACAGACGTGGGCAGCACCAAGGGCCAGATCTGCCTGGCCGCCGGCCGCCTCTTCAACCGGCCGGATCGCGCCGCGTTCCTGCCCGGCCACCCCATGGCGGGCAAGGAGCGGGGCGGCGCGGAGCTGGCCGATGCGGAGCTGTTTCGCGGCGCGGTGTGGCTGTTTACCGACGATCCGGAGTGCCAGCGCTCGGCGCATTCGGCTGCGCTTGTGAAGGGCTGGCGGGAGTGGGTGGCGGCGATGGGCTCAAAGGTCATCGACATGGACCCCGCCCGCCACGACGAGCTTGTGGCCTGGGTCAGCCACCTGCCCCAGTTTGTGGCCACGGCCCTAAGCGCGCTCTTGCAGGATGAAGTGGGCGACGCGCCGGAGCTGAAGGACGTGGGCGGCCGCGCGCTGCGCGAGATGACCCGCCTGGGCGCCAGTCCCTACTCCATGTGGCGCGACATCGCTTACACCAATACCGAGGCGATTCAGGCGGCGCTGCAAGCGCTGGAGCAGAGACTGGCCGATCTGCGCGAGAATCTGCGCACGCCGGGGATGCGGGAGGAGTTTGAACTGGCGAACCGATTTAGGCGGCCCGAGCCGCCCGCGCTGTGAGAGAGGTTAACAGAATTGATTGAGCCAAGACCCAAATTGAGAAGTACAGGACAACAGCGAGTAATGCATTTTTCGATTCCGAAACCTGGATCGACGCACCTTCGGCGAGCCATTGCTTCGCACTCAGGCAAGCACCTTCAGACCGTGCTTTTCCACAACGTCCAGTAATTTGAGCGCCATGCCGCTGGGCTTCTTCGCGCCTGACTCCCACTTCTCCACCGTCGATTCACTTGTATTGAGATAGCGCGCAAATACCGGCTGGCTCACGTGCTGGGCTTGGCGAATCCGCTTGATGCGCGTTGGCTCCATGGGAGGGGGAGAGGACAGGCATGAAGAGTCAAACTCCCGCATCGTCGCCTGGTCGATTGCGCCGACTCTGTACAATGCAGAGGCTGAAGAATGAATTGCCTCGGACAGGTCGCTCTTAAACTTCTGCTTAGTCGCCATTGCAAATCTCCATCCACGAGCACTCGTCGATGAGCTTGTCTACCTCTTGCTCTGTCAGCATTTCGTAAGCCTTGGCGAGTTTCCTGAGCTTGGCCAAGTCGGTGTCTTCAATATTGGCCCGGTCATTCTTCGCGAACAGAAACTCGAAAACCCAATACCGGCCACCCCTGGCAACCACGATAGACCGATAGAGATTTCTACCCAGTCGTTTCTTGAAGACCCCGCCGCCCAGATCGTCGGCCTGGCCCAGCATCACCTGCCGGATGGCGAAACAAAGTTCGGCATCCACGATATGCGCCTTTCGTGCCGCTTTGGAGAACCAGGCTGTCTTGAAAACCCGCTCCGACCCTCCTGGGCGACCAACCATGCCATGAGTGTAGCACCTGGTGCTATTCCTCACAAGCTCCTGCTCTTTGCGCCAGGCTACCCCGCACGATCTAATGCATGGCCAACCTGTGCTCTTCCGGTCCGCTGAAATGTGGGTGTGTCGGCATTTTTCCCAGACCGTGAAACCAAAATCTCCCCATTCGCGCCAAATTCGCTTATGCTGTTAACAATCCTTTCTTGCTTCGGCAGGCCACGCAAACAACCATGACGAGTCCAGTCGCTTTGGCGGTTGACGATCTTCGGGAGCAGTATACGCGGGAGATGGCGCTTGTCCGCCAGACCTGCGAGCGCACCGGCGACGGCACGGCCGCCATTCGCCGCCGCTCGGCCGTGGTGGACCGTATCCTGATTGAAATGTGGCGCCGCGTCTTTGCGGGGCAGCCCGCGCAGAATGTATCGCTGCTCGCCCTGGGCGGTTACGGACGCAAGGATCTTTTCCCTTACTCGGATATCGATGTACTCTTCGCCTTTGCCGATGAGAAGACCGAAGTACATTGCAAAGATGCTGTTCGCGCCATCATCCAGGGCATGTGGGACATCGGCTTGCGCGCCAGTCCCTGCTCTCGCACGGTGAAGGAGGCCGGGCGCTTCGATCCCGACAACCTCGAGTTCACGCTGGCCACGCTCGATCGCCGCTTTCTCGCCGGGCAGTTCCCGCTCTACCAGCAGTTGCACCAAACCGTCCTTCCCGGCCTGGTGCTGAGCGAGTGGAACACCATTACACAGAAACTGGGCGAGATTGCCCGCGCCCGCCATGCCAAGTTCGGCAACACCATCTTTCATCTCGAACCCAACGTCAAGGACTGCCCCGGCGGACTGCGCGACTATCACCTGGCGGTCTGGTTCGCCCTGCTCCTTCACCTCAAGGAAACCAAGGAGTGGCCTCGCCAGCGGGGCGGCGTTTTCCAGAGCGCCCGCGGAGACGCCGAGGCCGCTTTCGACTTCCTTGCCGCCGCCCGATGTTTTCTTCACTTCCGTCATGGCCGCGATGACAATATCCTCGATTGGCAGTCCCAGGACGAGGCCGCCGCCAATTCCATCGGCCTTGAAACCCGTGGCACCGCCGATCCCGCCTACTGGATGCGGACCTACTATCGCCACGCGCGCGTCATCTATCGCCGCGCCGTGCTTCTGATGGAGCACCTGCCCGCCCCGGTCAGCTTCTATCGCCAGTTCCGCCGCCGCCGTACGCCCATTGCGGGAACCGACTTCCTCCTCGACCAGGGCCGCATCGACATCGCTCCTGGCGCGCAGTTCAACGACACCAGCGCCATCCTGCGCATCTTCTCGCTGATGGCCACCCACGGCTACGCCCTCTCGCAGGCCGCCGAAGACCGCATTACCGACGCCCTGCCCGCGCTCGCCATCCACATTCCCGAGGGGCCGTACCTGTGGAACGCTCTGCGCGAAGTCTTGCTGGGCCCCCACGCCGCGCACGCCTTGAGAACCATGCACGCCCTCGGCGTCCTCGAGATGCTGATCCCCGAGTTCCACGGCATTGACGCGCTCGTCATCCGCGACAGCTATCACCGCTACACCGTCGACGAGCACACCTTCCTCACCATCGACAACGTTCACGGCCTTCGCCAGCCCGCCCACGACTTCGAGAAGCGCCTAGCCCAGCTGATGCCGGAGATCGACAGGCTGGACCTCTTTCTGCTCGCCCTGCTACTCCACGACACCGGCAAGGCGCGGCGGACAGGCGAGCATGCAACGCAGAGCGTCGAATTGGCAGACGCCTTCCTCGCCCGCCTGGACTTCGACTCCGAGGAGCGCGAGGCCATCCTCAACCTCATCCGCCTGCATCTCGAGATGTCGGCCGCCATGCGCCGCGACATCTTCGACATGGAAAACGTCCGCGGCTTCGCGGAGAAGATCGTCAGTCCGCAGATTCTGAAGATGCTCACCATCATGACCTTCGCCGACATCAAGGCCGTCAACCCCGAAGCCCTGACTCCCTGGAAGGCCGAAAACCTCTGGCAGTTCTACATGTCAACGGCGAACTTCATGGACCGCAGCGTGGATGAGGTTCGCTATCACGCCGCCATCGATCCCACGCTGCTCAATCGCCTCCGCTCCATGGTTCCCGCCGCTCAGCACGACGCGCTCAGGCAATTCCTCGAAGGTCTTCCCCAGCGCTACCTGCAAACCCGCCTCCCCGAACAGATCCGCCACCACTTCCAGATGGCCCTCAACCTGGACAAGGACCCTGTTCAGCTGGAACTGCGGCCAAGCCGCCAACTCTTCGACCTCACCGTGATCACCCGAGACCGGTCGCGCCTCTTCGCCGATGTGGCTGGAGCGCTCGCCGCCTGGGGCATGAACATCGTGAAGGCCGGCGCGTTCTCCAACGAGGCCGGCGTCATCGTTGACAGCTTTCAGTTCACCGACGTCTTTCACACCCTCGAGTTGAATCCCACCGAAAAGGATCGCTTTCTGGCCAACCTCCACGACGTGGTGGCGCAGAGGGTTGAAGTGTCCCAGCTGCTCGAAGCGCGCAGCCACATGAGCCACCCGTCAAACCTGAAAGTCGAGGTTGCTACGCGGCTCGACTTCGACTCCGAGTCGTCGACACACTCGACGCTGCTCCAAGTCGTAGCCCAGGACGTTCCCGGACTCCTGCGCCAGATCGCGCTGACCCTGAGCAACCACCAGTGCAACATCACCGTGGCGCTGGTCGATACCGAAGGCGAAACCGCCATCGACGTCTTCTACCTCACCAGCCAGGGCGCCAAACTGACTGAAGAAGCCCAGCAAGCCATGGCCAAGGACCTGACAGCGGCCCTCGAATCCATGCGCGCCCCTGCCGCCTGAGTTCCGTCTCTCCGTCTCAAGAATTCCGCCAAACACCTTGCGCCCTACCGCGTGACGCTGTCGGAACTCCCCTATTGGCGTCCACGCGCCTGCCTCGAATGTAACGGCGACCGGGACGCCAACCCGTTTTTACGCCTGGCAGCAGCTTGCCGGATCGACGCGAAAGGCGCTCGCGGCGGAGCAGGCGTGACGACTGCCAGCATGACCACCTTCGCCACCACTTCGCCCTGCAACGGCCCGCAGTTCACAAGCCACAATAATCGACGGTCCCTTTGGAGGGAAAACGGAGAACTCGAAGGTGTCGCACTGGCACCGAGCGCCGGCCATGTTGCGAGAGTCGAACGGGGCGAATCTCAATTTGTCGAGCGAGCGCACAATTTGCCGCACCGACTTGATCGGGAGACAAGACAGACTCGGGCCAGACCAGCGAAACTCACGGGGCGTGCTCTTCGAAGAAGCAAAAACGGAGGGAATACGTCTTCCGCTTCGCAACGAGTGTGGAAGCGGAAGCGATGCAAATGGCGTACAAACGCATAAGTACGTGCTACGCTGCCGAGGCAGGCTGACCTTCCACGGCAACGCGAGACGCCAAACTAGTAACTCAGATTCGAGTGTTTCCCGGGAACGCTGAACCCAGCCCCGCCTGGAATGAAGGGGCGAGCAGGCAAAGTCCAGTACTCTAGCTCGCGCTGCCTGGCCCGTCCCCGTCGTCCCCTGGGCTGAAAAGCGACGCAGTGATTTCCTCGACATGAATCTTCTTCAGTTCAGGCGCAGCCCATTCTTTCCTGGGCTCGACATTAACCTCAACAAGGCTCTCCATTTGCATCTCCCGTTTTAAGGATGACAACATGACGATGATACCTCAAGTCGCGCGCCAACGCAATTGCTAAAGATCAAAGACGGCGGCAAATAATGTGGATTCGGGTCCATAGAGGGAATGCCGAAACGGTTCCATTGCGGGAAGCGGCATTTCGTCAAGAGGGAGCAGAGGAGCCCGTGGGCCGGACAATTGACGCCAGCGGGCGGCGCTGCTTGGAATCGTGCCGCGGGGTGATTGGAGCGTCGCGCTATCCGTCCGCCGGCCTATCGCGAACCACCCACCGCCAAAGCCATAGGATGGGACGAAGGGGCGCATAAGCCCAGTAGAGACTATCTGGAAGACGGAGCAATCTGAAGTTGTCACGACGGTGCAGGAGTCGGGACAAGCTGTTCCTCCAGGTCTCTTGGGGCAGAAGCAGCTTCTCGTAGCGGCTTGCGCGGAGCCGATCGCAGAGCGAGGCCAGAGAGACGCTTGTTGCAGCTTCTCCAGGAACCCTCAGATCGTGAAGTGGCAACTCGATCAGTAGAGATGGCAAATCCTCCCGGGGTTTTCCCCGGAGACTGGGCAAGGGAAGCTCATACACTTGGTCCAGGAGGTGCAGGCTCGCCAGCACCGCCCTATCCTGACCCGTCTTTCGGGCTTCGTCCAGGACTGCATTCCAATCAACCCGGCCTTCACCAGAGATGCGCGCCATATCTCCCAGCCACTTTGCGCGAAACCAGGCGTGTATTCCACCATGGCTGCACAGGTATCGCGCAAGATCGATGGAGTTCATCGCTAAGTAGGAACAGCCTTGCCACTCCGAGGGAATACTTCTGGCCCATTTGGCAGCCGATTCGCCGGTGGTTTCCCATTGGCTGCGCCAATGAAGCTCCAGGAACAAGCCGCCATTGGAAGGAACGAACCCGAAGTGGTGCTCATGCCGGAAGGAGGCTTCCCATTGACGGGGAGTCAAGGAGGACCATGCCGACTCCAGGCGCCAACCCATCTTCTCCATGCAGGCTTTCGCCCTTGAAAGATCCTCAAAGGTAACCTCCAGATCGAGATCCTTGGATTGGCGGAGCCCCACGTCTCCGTACAGCTCGAGGGAAAGAAGCGGCCCCTTGAATGGCATCACGGGAATTCCGGCGCCGTTGAATGCCTTCAGCACCTCCGCCAGCTTCAAGGAATGCCTGACGGCCTGCATCCGGCAGGCGTCGCTGCGCTTCTGTAGTTCGCGCCGTGTGGGCTCTGGAATCTCCAATCCCGGCACTCGCTTGAGAGCGGCCCAACTCAAGGCTGGTGTGCGGTGACGGTCAACCAGCCGGAGATACTCCGACCAGTCCGCGCCGCCCCGGATAGCTTCGCGGATCGCTTTCTCCTGGTGTTCTTGCCAGCCGGCGGGCGCCAGCCAGGAGGTGGCGATCATAAGTCGAAACGCGGGACTGGCGCTTTGAAGCCACGAGCTCTCACGCATGGCCGATCTCCCGCATCTGCGCGGCCCAGGAGCGAGCATAAGCTCCACCCAGCGCCACCAGTTCGCCGTGCGTTCCGGATTCCACCACGCGCCCCTTGTCCAGGACATGAACGATGTCGGCGTGCATGGCCGTGGTGAAGCGGTGGGTGATCATGAGCGCCGTCCTGCCCGCGGTCAGTGCGCGGAAGCGGCCCAGCCAGTCCTGCTCCGCCCAGGAATCCATCGAACTGGTGGGTTCGTCCAAGATTATCAGCGACGCGCGCCGGAAGAAAGCCCGGGCCAGGGCGATCCGCTGCCATTCGCCCCCGCTCAGTTCGGCGCCTCCAAACCACTTGCCCAGCTGTGCTTCCAACTCCCCCGGCAGATGCTCGATGGGCTCCAGCGCTCCGGCATCCTGGGCGGCTTGCCGCACCCGATCGAGATCGAAAATGCCCTCCAGGTCCCCAAAGGCAATGTTTTCCCGAACCGAAGCGTGATAGTGCACAGGATCCTGAAAGAGGACAGCGATCCGCCGCCGCAGCGCTTCAAGATCCAGCTCCCGAAGGTCCACCCCGCCAAGGAGAATCCGACCGGCGTCGGGATCGTAGAAGCGGCAGAGCAGCTTGACGAGGGTGCTCTTACCCGCGCCGTTGTGGCCCACCAGGGCAACCACCTTGCCTTTCGGTATATCGAGGCTGAAGTTGTCCAGGGCACGGTGGAATCCGCCCGGATAAGTGAAGCCGACGGCCTCGAAGCGAATTGAGTCCCCCAGCGGCCGCGCCGCTTCCCCTGCCGATCCCGGCAGAATAGCCGGTTCCAGCCGCAGGTACTCGTCCAGGTTCTCCACGAAGAGCAGGCTTTTGTAGATCTTGCCCGCGCCTTCGAGCAGAGAGCGAAGAAGCATCTGGCACTGCTGGAAGGCCTGGAAGCAGAGCAGCAAATCTCCCAGTCCAACCCTCCCGATGAGCGTCCGGTGCAACATCCAGCCCAGCCCAGCCAGACTGCCGCACCAGGCAAGGAATCCAGCCCCCAGTTCAGTCACGGCTCCTTCACGCACCAGGCGCAACCGCCCTTCGCGGAGGTTTTCCCGCAAGCTCTCGAAGGCCTTGCGGTGGTAGGTTCCCAGATCGAAGAGGCGCAACTCGGCGGCGGCGCTCCGCTCCGTAATCAGCCAGTCGAGGTAACGGGCTCGCCGCTCGTCGCTGGTATGCTCCAGGTTCCAGCGGTGTTCCTTCAGGGTGTGGCGGGCCACCAGAAGCAGGCCGGGAATGGCGGTCGAAACCAGCAGCAGGGGCAGCCATCCGGCATAGGTAAAGAGAATCCCGGCCAGCACCAGAAACCCCAAACCGTTCTGGACCAGGGATCCGAGGCTCTCCAGCAGGGCCAAGGGCTGAGAGATGGCGTCAATCCGGGCCCGATGGAGCTGGTCGTAGGATTCAGGATGGTCGTAGAAGGCCAGGTCCAAGCGAAGAGCCTGCATATGGATTAGGCGATGGACCTCGTCCTGCACGCGCTCCGCCTGCACCTCCCGAACCCAGGAAAGAGCGCTTGACAAGAGCTGCCCGGCGATCCAGAGGCCGGCGATCCCCAGGGCCGGCGGCGCCACGGAGGCCCACTGGCGCGAGGCCACAAGATGGTTCACCAAGGCTCTCAGCAACAGTGCTAATCCCGCCGGAATCATTCCTTGGCCAATCAGCAGAACGCCCCACGCAGCTGTCCACCATCCCGCCGCCCCCCAGACCAAAGCCAGAGCGCGACGGCCCGCGGGCAACTGGCGAAAGAAGGCGTCGATCTGGCTGAGCAGCATAGAAAGCAGGTTCCTCACGAATCGGAATTGGACAGTTGGCGAAGGAATAGTCCTACGCCCAGCCCGCGGAGAAGGATCATGCCCGCCCGCGCGGTGGTAACGGGATCGATCTTTGCGACCAGGTCTTCAAGGCAGCGGCGCATCAGTTGCAGGTCCAGGATTTCCCTGGCTTCAGGCATCGAATCCAGGCAGTCAAGGCATTCGCGGAAGGCCGGCAGCTCCAGAAGCACCCTATGTCCCAGGTCCGCGGCTTGGAGCCCTTTCCGCCGGCCTTGCAATACCGGCTCAGGCAGGCGATTGCGGAAGGCGCGCCTGAACAGCCAGCTGCTTTGGCCTTGACGGCGAAGCCGATCGTCGGGGACGCGCAGAATGAACTCCACAAGCGATTGATTGAAGGTTGGATCGAGGGAGGCAACCGAATGTCTGGCTCCGATTTCCGACCCAATGCCCGTTCCGATGCCAAATGCCGGCCAGAAGAAGCGCCGGTGGAGATTCTCCAGAGGCGAGAATGTGAAGGTTGGATCGTAACCTGCCGCACGCATCCGCCCGTCGATATCCAACTCCAATGCCATTTGAAGGTTCAGAGCCGAATAGGCCTGCCACGGCCTCTTGTTGAATCTCCGGAGACGGTGAAGTGCGCGAATTCCCGGCGTAAGGAGAGGCTTCAGCACCTGGCGCTTCAAGGTAAGCCAGGGATTGGGTTCGCCCTGCAGAAACAATCGCAAAGCAGTTTCCCGGTGTCCTTCGAGCAGCGCAAGCAGTGCCGATCCGTTTCCAGTCCAGGAGACCGTGGCGTTGCCCATCCGGCCGGTAAGTATACCGCGGGCGCCGCTACGGGAGGCGGCTTCCGTGACAGCTTGAATCCAATAATGGTTGCCCGCCGCATGGCTCGGACCATCGTGGATCGCCAGGATATGTTCCATGCCCTGAATAACCCCATAGCCGGCCGCATCGACGGGAAGATGCACGAGATTCTCGCCCGCCATCAAGGCAGTGGCATGAGCCAGTTCCCATTCGTCGCCGACCTGCCCTTCTCCGGCGCCGTCCGGAGGCAGGCAAGGCACTGAGGTGTAAGCCGTCAGGGTCCGCCCTTGGGCGGCAAGAATCGGCGCCGCCATGGACACCACGGAGCCGGAATCGCGCCCGCCGGAGAGCTGTGCCGCCACCGGCTTCTGTGTCCGCAGACAGCTCTGAACCGCTCGCGCGTAGTGTTCGAGAAAGGCTTCCTCGTACTCCTCATCCCGCCGGTAGGCGAGCATCTCCCAGCCATCAGGCGACCAATGACGCCACGCGCGGGTCTGGCCATCGGGACCGAAGGACATGGCATGAGCCCACGGCAATCGCCGGAAGCCCTTGTAGGCAGTCAGTTCGGCATCGCGCTGCCAGCTAACCAGCACCTGCGCGAGGCGCATGCGATTCGGCTCCTTGACTACGCCAGGGAGCGCCAACAGCGCCTTGAGACTGGAGGCAAAGGCCAAGAATCCCTTTCCCTCGTAGTAATAGAGGGTGGCGTTTCCGCAGGCGTCGCGCGCCAGCAGAAGGCGGTGTTCGCGAGCATCCCATGCAGCCAGCGCCCAATCGCCCCGAAGGCGCGAGCAGAGCTTCTCACCCCAGCGATCAAAGGCCAGACTGGCCAGATGCCCGTCGGACAAGCGCAAAGCCTGTGCAGAAGAAAGACCGAGGGCCTCCACGAGCGCAGCCCGGTTGTCCAACCGCGCGGCGCTTACAGTCAAGCCGCGAACGCCCCGCACGGGCTGATTCTCGAAGGCGTCTTCGGGGTTGACCTCGAGCAGCAGATGCCCCATTCCGACAGGTCCCTCGGCCCTACAGCCTCCGCCGTGGGGGCCATAATAGGCCATGGCCGCCTTCATCCGCTCCACCCACAGGGAATCTACCGGAGCGCCATCGTATCGGTAAATGCCGTAGATGCCGCTCACGGGCGTCTCCTCGCGAAGGTGGTGAAGGTTTGGAAACGCTCGTGGCCCGGCCCCCCGGTAACCATGCAGGAACCCAGACGCAGCCATGCGTGGGCATCGAATCCCGCCGATTCGCCCCGTCGCGCCCCAAAACTCACGGTTCCCTCCAGCCCGCGCCGGCGCAACATGCCCTTGGCGGCCAAGGCTTGCGCCAGACAGCGCCCATCCCACGGCACCCGCCGCCCAAGAACGCCCACTGCCCAGCCTATCTCCTGCGCAGTGCGCATCTCTTCGCCCGTTGCCGTGGCCGGACCTTCGGCTCCGGGCGTCCCCAGCCAGGCGGCGATGCGCCGGAAGGGCAGGGAAGCCATCGCCACCCGAGCGATTGCAAGAGCCGCCAGGGCTTCGCACAGAAGCTTCTTCCGGGCGCGGGATATCCGCGCAAAGCGCTTCAGGTCATTCCACACGCAACAGGCCTTCCCGTTCCATCTCCCCCAGAAACCTTTCCAAGTCCGCGGCGCAGGTCTCGGGCGATACCCGGTACTCCTTCACAAGACGGTCCACCAGGGCGGAAAAGGTCACGGGGGCCTCCAGAATCTCCCATATGCTCCGGGCTGGCCCCTCCAGACCGTAGTATGCCCCCGCATCGATGCTCATCAGCACCGTCTCCTCGTCGAGTTGGGTTGAAAGCAGATTCTCAGTGCGGGACAACTTGCTTGTGAGGCCGAAGCGCATCTAATTCTTCTCCTCCGAGCCGATGACGGCAAAACGTTGGGCCCAGGCAGATTCCAGGAAATCCACCAACCCATCGACCTCATCCGGATTCCACCGCCGGGTCACCGCGGCCATGGTGGCTTTTTGGGCGATCACCCCCGCCAGCCGCATTAGATCGCCTTGCGTCCTCTGCCCCTTAAGATACTGGGGCCTGTAGAGATTCTCCAGGAGGCAGCGCACCCGGTCAAACCCTGAAAGCACCTGGAACGCTGGAGCCACCCCTGCACCTTGTGTCTGCGAGTCGCAAAGGCGCAGGAGATGAATGGCCGTGAGCGGCATAGGCTGGGGGCAGTACCCCTCTCCCATGGGCACCACAAACTTGTCCACTTCAAAGCGCCCTCCTTGCGGAGATCCGAGCCGCTCATAAGCATCTGCGCAAAGCCGAAAATGCCCAAGGGCGGGAAGAATCCGCAGTCCATCCGGCGTCGTTTCCACCGCGCAGACATCGTCCGAAAGCAGCCGGTAGCCCCTACGAAGGAACTGGGCAGCCAGCGTGGACTTGCCCGCGCCCTGCGTCCCGACAAAAATCATCGCCCCCCAGGGCGTCTCCACTGCGCTGCCATGAAGCGGAAACAACCCCCGTTGATAAAGCAAGGCCCCCATGACCGAGCCTAGCAAGAACAGCCGGATCTTTTCGGGGGGAGCGTCGGGAAACGGCTCGATGAAGATTCGGCGACCTCCCTCCACCCTGTACTTCGCCGCGCCCGGCACCGACAGGCGGAAGCTGCCGGCCCGGACTTCAAAGCAGGCGTTCGCCGGAGCTTCCGAAGCCGGCGGCGCCGGAGGCAGCATCTCGATGGTGACATCGGGGCTCCCGGTTCCCTCGGGATGCGGCGGAAGCTCGGGGCAGACCAACTCCGCTTGGATGCGGAGACCGTAAGCCCAGTAAGCATTGAGGGGCATCTTCAACCTCGGGAGGCGCGGAAAATCAAAGTATATCCTCCCGTCCACCCGCTTCGGGCGTTTGCAGCCCAGCCCACAACGCCTTTCAGTTTCAGATCGCGCCCGCCGGCGGCAATGAAGCTTCAATAGTCAACACATCTGCGAGACGAGCCGTAAGCACACAATTCGCCCAAGGCTCACAAATCCGATCGCAATCGGGCATGGATTAGCGGGTTGGACCGAGGTTGCCAACCGAGGATCAGATTCTGGTTTGGCCGTTATCCCGAAACGATTCTGTCGCACCCAATGCCGAGCCGGGACCGGCAACAGAGGAAAACATTCACGAAACTATGCCGCCAGCCGGCTCAGACTTGTCGATACGTCTCGTTCCGGCAGCGGTGGAAACACTCTGACGGCGAAGACGCATTCAGCCCGGTGCTCTTCCAGTTCGTACCTGGCGCGCTCCATTTCGACATTCTTCTGGGCCGCAAGCTTCGTGCAGACCCGAAAATATGCCGAGGAACAAGCTGCGGCGTACTCGCTGAGCCCAGCCTCATAGGCTCCTTCCAGATACCTACAGACCGGGCAACTTATACTTACGCCCTTCAGGCAATCTGGCGATCCAACCGTAGCGCAGACGCGGTCGCGGCTCAAAAGCAGCCTGAAATCTCAACAGAAGCGATGTGCGGGCCATGGAAGGAATGCTCCAGCACGAAGTCTCCTGCAAAAGTCAGTTTGCCCGCCCTCGGTCCGTCCTGCTCGATCTTGGGGGAACCGGCTGTACAGGGTTGTCCTACCGGCCTGACCGAATGTTGGCTCTCGATGCAACGCGCAAGCAGACGATTGTTTGCAATACATTCCTTGAGGGGGCTCATCGCAGCTCCAGTCGCTCGGTTGCGTACTTGAACGGTGCTCGTCTGGGGCAAAGCACGGAATGCGGGAGGCGAGAAAGATAGGCTTCGGACTGTTTTGAGCATACACCCTCCGCCGCTCATGTGCCGGTGCCTCTACCCTTCACGGTGCTTCGTGTTCCCTGCGGTTCCGAACTCGGGGCGTGTGGCCGGCAAGCCGTCGGTTACCGTGTGGTTAATAGGGACTGGTCGACGATGGGTCCCCGAACCGACAGCGTCGCCGCCGCCGGCCCTGTCCGTGTCAATGCTCGCCGATGGTGCTCCGGAGACTGCGAGGGCTGGGGCCTCTCACTCTGCTGTCTGTCAATGTAAGTCATTGACTGTAAACGACAAAATGGTGGTGGCCAGAGAAGGAACGGAACCCCGGCGCCGCTCGTTCAGCACCGCTTCCAATAGCAGCGGGAAGCACTTCACGGAGCCTCAGCATCCGCTGGCGCTGCCTCGCCGCGATGGATACTCCGTGGCTGTTGAGTACCATCGGTGTGTCTCTTTCACGGAGGCGGGCGCCAATCTGTCCATGGCCGCCATCAGGTTGAAACAAAATGAGCAGCAAGCCATACTTGAATCGAAAATACTCTAGCAGCGAGATTGCCACTCTTGCGCGAGGGCGTTCACAGTGAGCGCAATACCGCCAAAGCGACGCCGGACAGTCCCGATATGTCGGCCTGGGTTCTGCGAACCAGCGCGCATTCAGTGCGAATGGCCGCTGCCGGCATTTCCCTACCATCGCCATGCGTCCCTTAGCCAGTGCGCGAAACGGCCTGTTGCGGTCAATGTCCGGTTTCGGCAGCCGGGGGCCTGACGGTCAAGTCGGCTTCGCGATGTGCCCGCTTGCCAATGCTGCATGGCGGTAAGATAAGAGGCGGAGGCAGGTTCAATGCTCATTGTCCACGTGCATGTACATGTCAAGCCCGAGTCGGTGGAGGAGTTCAGCAGGGCGACCGTGGAAAACGCCCGCGCCAGTGTTCGGGAGCCGGGCATTGCGCGCTTCGATGTGGTGCGGCAGCAGGACGACGCGACGCGCTTCGTGCTGATCGAAATCTACCGCGATGCGGAGGCGGCGGCCGCGCACAAACAGACCGCTCACTACGCAATGTGGCGCGACGCGGTTGCGCCCATGATGGCCGAGCCGCGCACGAGCGTGAAGTACGAGGCCGTCTTCCCCGATTTGCAAGGCTGAATCAGGCTGAACAAGGCTGAACAAGGCTGAAACCATGCGCTTCGAGTTTGCTACCGCAACCCGCATCGTCTTCGGCGAGGGCGCCGCCGCCACTCTGCCCGAAGTGGTTCGCAGTTTCGGCGCTCGGCCGTTCGTGGTCACCGGCTCTTCGCGCGAGCGCGCGGGGTGGCTTGTCTCGGCGCTCGCGGCTGAAGTCCTCGCCGTCCCCGGCGAGCCGACGGTCGATCTGGTCCGCGACGGCGCCCGGCGCGTGCGAGAAGCTGCTTGCGATGTCGTTGTTGCGCTGGGCGGCGGCAGCGCGATCGACGCCGGAAAGGCGATTGCCTGTATCGCAACCAACAGCGGCGAGCCGCTGGAGTTTCTTGAAGTGGTGGGAAGGGGGCGCGTCCTTGAGGCCGCGCCGCTGCCCTTTATTGCCGTGCCGACCACTGCTGGGACCGGCAGCGAGGTCACTCGGAATGCCGTGCTCGCATCGGCGGAGCATGGCGTTAAGGCGAGCTTGCGGAGCCCCACGATGCTGCCGAGAGTAGCTCTGGTCGATCCCGAGCTGACTTACTCGCTGCCGCCCGCGGTAACAGCCAACACCGGACTGGACGCCCTGACGCAGTTGATCGAGCCGTACGTGAGCGCGCGCGCCAATCCACTCACGGATGCGCTTTGCGTCGAAGGGATCGGGCCGCGCCGCCGGGGCGCTGGGCCGTGTTTATCGCGACGGTGTGGACCATGAGGCGCGCCGCGACATGGCGCTGGCGAGCCTGTTCGGAGGTCTGGCGCTGGCCAACGCCGGGCTGGGCGTGGTTCACGGTTTTGCCGCGCCGCTAGGAGGCTCGTGGAATGCGCCGCATGGAGCACTCTGCGCGGCGCTGCTGCCGCACGGCATGGCCGCCAACATAGCCGCCTTGCGGGCTCGCGCGCCGCTCCATCCGACCCTGGAACGTTACGCCGCCATTGCGCGCCTGCTGACCGGCCGCAAGGAAGCAACCGCGGAAGACGGGGTCGAATGGGTGCGCGCGCTTTGCGCCGATCTCAACGTTCCTGAGCTGCGCGCCTGGGGAATCGCGCAAGCGGATCTGCCCGCCGTTGTGGAGAAGGCAGCCCGCGTCAGCAGTATGCAGGCCAATCCGATTCCGCTGACAGGCGAGGAGCTGCTGGCCGTGGTCTCGGCGGCGTGGTAAGCGCCGGACTTGGAGAACAACGCCGGAACAGGCCTTCGTCGAACCGAAAGCAGCGCGGATCGGCGCCTGAAATCCGACCGATGCAGACCGAAAGGAACAAGGCAGAGCCCTGACGTCGCACCCACCCTCGGAATCTACGCCAATGGCAGCAGCGCTGACCGCATGGCCGCCGAAGGGGATGTGCCGATGGCGTTTTTTTTGCGCCGTCTGCAACGGCGCAACGACTCTCACCGGCGATTATCCAGGGCGAGAGGGTTTCTTGGGGGCTGATTTCAAGCTAAATGCTTTGGAATGTGGTGGCCAGAGACGGGATTGAACCGCCGAACGCCGGCCTTTTCAGGGCCGCGCTCTACCACTGAGCTATCTGGCCTCAGTGCAAACTTCCGAGTTGCATTTGTTGGTTGCGAAGGCCGCCGTCGCCTGAAGAAGCAAACGCGTTCGCGCCCACCGCGCTGCAACAACTAGCTTAGTATACCAACTCCCATTCCCCCTCGCCAAACTCGGCTACTCAAACTCTCCCAGCGCGGGCGACCGCTGCACTACACTGGTAGGCAATCATGCGCCGCCCCGTTCGCTTTCTCGCCTGTTATCTCCTCGCCGCCGCAACCGCTGCTCTGTGTGGCCAAACGGCTTCTACTCCTGCTTCCGGGCCGGAGTTCCGCGCCGAGCGCGCCTACCAGTCTGCTGTCGAGGGCGGACCACTGGCCCTTCACGCCTTTCTTGCCGAGTTTCCCAAGGGAGCCGACCTGCACGTCCACCTTTCCGGAGCGGTCTACGCGGAGAGCTTCATCCGCGCCGCCGGCGAAGACGGTCTGTGCGTAGATCCCGCGGCACTCAGTTTCGTCAAGCCGCCCTGCGATAAGCCCCTGATTCCGGCCAGCCAGCTCAACGGCAACCTGAGCACGGCCAATCAGAGCCTCTACGACCGCCTGATCGACTCCTTCTCCATGCGCGGCTTTGTCCCGACGTCTGGCGTCAGCGGCCACGACCAGTTCTTTTCGACCTTTGGCCGGTTTGGGGGCTTGAGCAAGCGGCACACCGGCGAGTGGGTGGACGAGATCGCCAGCCGCGCCGCAGCGCAGAATCAGCAGTACCTCGAACTCATGGAGACTCCGCCCCATACCCATGCCGCGCAGATTGCCGGCGAGATCGGTTGGAGTGTGGATAACGCCCACCCCGACTTTGCCCAGATCCGCCAGGAGCTGCTCGATCACGGCCTGCGCGACGAGGTCTCCGCCGATCATGAAGAAGTACGCGCCATCGAAGCCCAGCGCCGCCAGACCGAGCACTGCGGAACGCCGCAGGCCGCGCCCGCCTGCCATGTCGAAGTCCGATTCATCTATCAAATTTCGCGCGGCGCGGCGCCGGAGCAGGTCTTTGCCCAGACGCTGCTCGGCTTTGAGACCATTCAGGCCACTATCGAGGCTCATGAACCGGGCTTTGTGGGCATCAACTTCGTCCAGCCCGAGGACGGCTTCATCTCCATGCGCGACTATACGCTACAGATGAAGATGCTCGACTATCTTCACTCCGTCTACCCGCAAGTCCACATCGGCTTGCACGCCGGCGAGTTGGCGCCTGGCCTCGTGCCGCCCGAGGGCCTGCGCTTCCACATCCGCCAGGCGGTCGAGCTGGGCCATGCCGAGCGCATCGGCCACGGCGTAGACGCGATGTACGAGGACGACGCCCCGGCCCTGCTCAAAGAGATGGCGCAGAAACATGTGATGGTGGAGATCAACCTCAGCTCCAACGAAGGCATCCTGGGTATCAAAGGCGCCGATCACCCTTTTCCGCTCTACCGAGCGGCCCATGTTCCGGTCGCGCTATCGACCGACGATGAAGGAGTTAGCCGCATCGACATCACCCACGAGTACGTTCGCGCCGCCCTCGACTATCGCCTCACCTATGGGGATCTCAAGCAGCTTGCCCGCACCGGCATGGAACACGACTTCCTGCCCGGTTCCAGCCTGTGGGCAGCCCCGGACGCCTTCACCACCCCCGCCGCTCCCTGCAAGGGCCAGCCGCTTGGCTCGGGCAAGCCCGCCGCCCCCTGCAAAGCCTTCCTCGACGGGAGCGAAAAGGCCTCCGCCCAATGGGAGCTTGAACGCCGTCTCCGCGAATTCGAAGCCCGATTCTGAGTTTCCCTGGAGCGGGCAAGCCGGACTCGATGCGCAAGATGCGGTATTGCAATTTGGCTCGGGCCTTTGCAGTTAGAGCATCTTGCATGTTGGCATATCGTGGATCTCCTGCTGGGCTCAAGGTTCCGGTCGCGGCAAGAACAGGTAGCGCCGGCCTCCTGGCCGGCTGTTGCGTGGACCTCCCGGTCCACGCCGCACTCTACACCAAAAAGAAAAACGCTCTAAACACGCGCATGGATACACCTGAGACCGTCCCCGGCGGGACTGAAGACCGAGACGCAGGGCTCGCTAGTACTACAGTTGTGAATCGAAGATTCCGGAGGGAGCAGGGGGTTTTAACCCCCTGGAAGATGGCGAATTGACGTGGCCTTTAGGCACGGGCTTTTGCGGGTCTTCCAGGAATTGAGCGAAATGCAACTGTAGTACTAGCTCCCGGTGCGTATCTTCACCAGCACTTCCGCGCCCTGTCCCCCCGGCGAGACGGTCCCTGTCTGCGGCGCGCGCCAGTGGTCGATGTGGCTGATCCGGTGTACGCAGCCGATGGTGCAGTTGGGCGCGCAACTCTTGGCCGTCAGGAACTCCCGCTTCACATCCGCCGTGGTGTAGTCGGCAAGCGGCACGCCCGGATACCCGCGCTGCTGGCTGCAGTAGTGAACCAGCCCGTCCTCGCAGATATACAGGTAGCGCGAGCCGGCGCGGCAGCGCCAGTCGTTCGGCCGTCCCTGCGCAATCGCCTCCTGAAACTTGTCGAACTGCGAGTAGTTGGTCTTCCTGCGGTTCGTCATCTCGAAGTAGACCCTGAGCCTCGTCGTCCTTTAGCGGCTTCAGTTGGCCGCTGCCGTCGTGGATGATCCCGATGGTCGACTCAAAGCCCAGCGCCAGCGCCCGCCTGCCAATCACCAGCGCGTCGTTGGGATCCTTGAAGCCCCCGCCCACCACCGAGTTGATGTTCACATGGAATTCGGCGTGCTGGGCCAGCATCTGGAGCTTTTTGTCCAGCACCTTCAGGCTCTTCTTCGACACCTCGTCCGGCTCCAGGTTGTCGATGGAGATCTGCATGTGGTCCAGGCCGGCCTGGTTCAGCCGCTCGATGCGGTCAGCATTCAGCAGGTAGCCGTTGGTAATCATCCCGGCAATGGCCCCGGTCCGCCGCATGCGCCGGATGATGTCGTCCAGTTGCGGATGCGTCAGCGGCTCGCCGCCGGAGATGCCGATCATGGCCGTGCCCAGCCGGCCCAGGTGGTCGATGCGCCTGATCATCTCTTCGAAGGGCACCGGCTCCGACACCTTGTCGTACTCGTTGCAGTAGCCGCAGCTCAGGTTGCAAAAGCGCGCCGGAACAATCTGCGCCAGCACCGGGTGGCCAGTATCGGCGAGCGCGCGCACAACCATGGCATACTCGCGCACCTTCCGCGTAGCCGCCAACCACCGCCCGCGCACCGTCGATCTCCGGGGAAGAGCCATCTGTTCCATTGAATCACAAATGGACGCGGCCCTTCCTTTACCTTCGGACGAATGTACTGTCGGAAAGAGGCGCCAATCACACACCCGTAATCCAGAATTGCTAAACTCTGCTTGGGTTACGCGGTTCACCCTCCGCTCATTCGTTCACCGCCCAAAGGACCTTTCATGCTCCGGCCTTCCCTGTTCCTTGCGTACTTTTTCTTTTTCCATCCCAGCCTGTTGTGCCAGCAGGGCGCAGCGGCGCGGGCCTCGCAACCCGGCGCCCAAATCCCTTCGGCCGCTCCCGGCAATCCAGCGTCTCTCCCATCGCAGGAATTGACAAAGCTCACTGCCCGCGCCGATTTGGTCCTGGTGCCCGTCATCGTCACGGATAAGGCAGGCAAGCATGTCTCAGGCCTTCGGAAAGATGCATTCCGCATTGAAGTGAACGGCAATCTCCGCAGCGTTTCCGTCTTCGAAGAAGACAAAACCGAGAAGCTGGTTGCCCGCGCCGAAGCCGCGCCGTCGCCCACCCACTCGAACTTCGTTGCAGGAGACGATCGCCCCTGGCGCTTGACCGCCATTCTCCTCGACATGGTCAACACGCCATCGATGCGGCAATTGGAGGCAAAGAAGCAGCTCACTGACGATCTTCTGCGCAGTGCATCGGCCGGCGAACCAATGGCGATCTTCGGCCTCAACGGCAGCGGCTTGCACCAACTGCACCCGTTCACCAGCGACCCGAAGGTGCTGATCAATGCCTTGCAAAAGCTCAGAGTATCGTTGAGTTCGGATGAGCGATCGCAGCTTCCGGAAGCACTCACGGACGACCCGTCGGAAGAGCGGCAAGCCTCGGAAGAGGCTCAACTCATGACCGGTTTCATGCAGGAACTGAGCGACACGATGGCTGCCGATTACCAGCGCTTCGCCACCCGCGACACGCTGCTCGCCATGACGCAACTTGCCCATGCCTTTCAGGGAATTCCCGGCCGCAAGACGCTCATCTGGGCCAGCGCCGGCTTTCCGTTCACGATCGACGACCCGCAATCCTTCGCTCGCCAGGGCGATGACCTGCGCGGCGAATACGAAGATGCCTGGCGCGCCCTGAACTCCGCGAACATCGCCGTCTATCCGGTTGACCTGAGCGCGCTGGATTTCAATCCCAGAGAACTGCCCAGCGCCAACTCCGGGATGTCCTCCTCTCACATTGCGGATATTCGCGGTATAAATGGCTTGAAGCCCGCGCTCAGGCTGCCTTACGAGAAGGATTCACAGCAGCGATTGACCCTCCACGCCTTCGCCGACGCAACCGGCGGCGCAGCCTGCGTGACCGTCAACGAACTGGAAAAGTGTTTCGCCGAGGCAGTCGACGATTCGCGCGACTACTATCTTCTCGGCTTCTATCTAGGCGGAGACGTCCAGCCCGGATGGCGCAAACTCAAGGTAAAAGTCGCCGGCGACGGTCTTCGCGTTCGATCCCGCAGCGGCTTCTACGTCACGCCCAGGCCCCAGGAGTCGGCCGAAGTCCGTCGCAAGCAACTTGTCAACGCGCTCGAGGCGCCTGTTGAATACACCGGGTTGCGGCTTACTGCTCGTCTCTTGCCGCTCCCGACTGACCAATCTTCCGGCTCTGACGGCGAACCCAAGAGGCATGCGGCCTTCATGCTCGGGGTTATGGGCAATTCGGTCTCCTTCGACCGCGAAAAGGGAAATGCGATCGACATCGAGGTTGCTGTTCTCGCGTTCGACAGCAACCGCAAGAGCGTTGCGACCGCATCGCAGGCCATCGCCGTCAAGATCGATCGGGAATCGATGCAGAAAACGGTGCAAACTGGCCTCGGAATTCCCGAGAAGCTCGACATCCCTCCCGGCAAGTATGAAGTCAAATTCGCCGTCCGCGACAACCCCAGCGGACTCATTGGCACCATCGGCATTCCCATCGAACTGAAATAGGCCGGGAGTACCATCGGCGGGTGTTCCTGGCTCCGCCTTTGGTACCTGAAATTGCAGTAGATTCCTACTGCAAATGCAGTAAGTTCATCTATCTCCCCGTCCCGACACAGCGGCCTGCATGATTCACTTGAAGAGCAATTCGGCTTGCTCCTCGCTCTCTGACCGGCAAGCTTGGGGCTGATTCTTGCAGCCCGGCAACTCAGCCCTTATTCCCGCAGAATCGCCAGGAGCGCCGCAATCGCCCGCCCGCGATGGCTGAGGGAGAGCTTGGTTTCGAGGTCGAGTTCAGCCATGCTGCGGTCGAGGGCGGGCAGATAGAAGAGCGGGTCGTAGCCGAAGCCGCCGGTTCCTCGGGGAGCCTCGAGAATAAGTCCCTCGACCGCGCCCTGGGCGGTGTGCAGCACCACGCCGTCGCGCGCGGCGGCCAGGACGCAGCGGTAGCGGGCCGTTCGCCGGGCTGGCGGCACTTTGGCAAGGCGCTGGAGGAGCACGATGTTGTTCCAGACGTCGGTGTTGTCGTTGGCGTCGGGCGAGTCCACCAGGCCGAAGTCGGCGGCAAAGCGGGCCGAGCGCACGCCGGGAGCGCCGTTCAGTGCGTCCACTTCGAGGCCGGAGTCGTCGGCCAGCACCAGCTCGCCGGGGGCGAAGCAGGAATAGTAGACGGCTTTGAGGGCTGCGTTGGCCTCGAAGGTTGCACCGGTTTCCTCTGGGGCGGGGATCGCGGACAGGAGGGGAAGGGAATCGATAAATATGGAATAGGCGCGGGCGGCAACGCGGAAGTCGCGCAGCTTGCCCTGGCTGGAGGTGGCGGCGAAGAGGCGGAGAGCCATGAGGTGAGTTTAGCCTGTGGAGGGCTGCAGGTCAGCGAGGCACCGAGTCAGCAGGTGGACGCCGCTCGCGCGAGAATGCCGGCGAAGAACGGCTTTTGACAGCCGGAGTCCAGATTGTATAAGGTTCATCCGTCTGGAACATTATTTCATTTGGGAAAATCTGCCCGGATTATCTTGCACGCGGCGCAGCGGCTTTCCAAAGCAGGCGAGCAAGCCGCACAATGATCGGTGTTGTTCCTTTGAGGCGCGCGGAGGAATGCGGATGGGAATAATACGGCTGGTGGCGTTGGGAGCGACTCTTGCGGCGGCGGCAGCTCCGTTGGCGGGGGTGCAGGCTCAGGCATTCACGGGGCCGGTCGAGTTGCGGGTGGACAACCTGAAGACGCCGCTGGGGACTGACGATCCTGCGCCGCGGTTTTCGTGGCAGTTGCATGATCCGGCGCGGGGCGCGAGGCAGACCGCCTATGAGGTGCTGGTTGCCACCCGGGCCGAGCTGCTGAGCCAGGGCAACGCGGACGTTTGGGATAGCGGGCGAGTCGAGTCGGATACGTCGTTGAATGTGCGCTATGGGGGAGCGGCGGTCCAGGCCAGAACGCGGTACTTCTGGCGGGTGAAGGTGTGGGATGCGGCGAACAAGCCCTATGCGCAGTCCGAGACGAGCTGGTGGGAGACGGGCCTGCTGACGGCAGGACGCCTGGCGCGGCCAATGGATCGGATATGAGACGGCGGAGGAGGCTGCGGTGCGCCACGCTCCGGCGGTGTGGATCGTTAGCCCGGACGCAAAGGCTCTGGCGGCGGAGAAGGGAGCGGAGCAGCACTTCGCCTATCGGGCGACAGTGACCTTGGATAACAAGCCGATCCTGCGGGCCGCGCTCTACTGCAACCGGGCAGGATACTGTTTCGGCCTGGATCAACGGCGAGCAGGTGCTTACGGCAGAAAAGTTCCCGCCATGGAAGCAGATGCCGTGGAAGAAGTTTGTGCGCGCGGAGGTTACGGGCAAGCTGAGCGCCGGCGCCAACACGATTGCCATTGAGACGGTGCATTACGTCGCCAATCCCAACGGCATGGCCACGGCCGATGCGCCGCCGATGATCGCCACGCTGGTGGTGGAGTATGCGGATGGAACGACGGCGACGTTTGCCAGCGGAGCGGATTGGAAGACGGCGGTTCATGCCGGTCCGGGCTGGGAGCAGAAGAGCTTCGACGACTCGGGATGGAAGAGCGCGGTCGAGTGGAAGCCTGCGCCGGGGCCGATGAGCCAGGCCGCTCGGGCACCCGTGGATTCCCGACTCGGTGAAGGCGCTGCGGCAACAGTTTGAGTTGACGAAGCCTGTAAAGTCGGCGCGGCTGTATGCCACTGCGCTGGGCGCTTACGAGCTGTTCTTGAACGGCAAGCGCGTGGGCGACGATGTGCTTGCGCCGGGCTGGACCGATTATCGCCAGCATGTGAAATACCAGACCTACGACGTGACGGCGCAGTTGGCCAGCGGCAAGAATGTGATTGCGCGCGCTGCTGGCGCCGGGCTGGTATGAGACGCCGCTCGAGTGGTTCCAGCAGCCGAACAACTATGGCGACACGCCGCCCGCACTGCGCGCCCAGTTGCGCATTGAGTACACGGATGGCAGCGTGGAGTGGGTGGCGACGGATACCAACTGGCAGGCCAACCCCTCGTACATTCTGCAGCTCGGAGATCTACGACGGCGAGAGCCAGGATGCGCGGTTGACGAAGCCCGGATGGGACACGGCGGGCTTCGATGCGTCCGGCTGGAAGAACGCGATTTCGATCGATCCGAAGCCTGTCGCTATCGAGGCGCAGGATTTTCCGCCGATCCGCGTGGAGCGAACTCTGATGGCGAAGAGCATGACGGAGCCCAAGCCCGGCGTCTACGTCTACGACTTCGGCCAGAACTTCTCCGGAGTGGAGCGGCTGCGCTTCGAAGGGCCAGCGGGCACGGACGTGCGGCTGCGCTTCGCCGAGATTGTGAATGCGGACGGGACCATCTATACCGACAATCTGCGCACCGCCAAGGCGACGGACCACTTCATCCTCAGCGGCAACGGCGTGGAGGAGTTTACGCCGCAGTTCACTTTCCATGGCTTCCGCTACGTTGAAGTGACCGGGCTGCCAACCGCGCCTGGCAAGGACGCCGTAACCGCGCTGGTCTTCCACACCGACGCTCCCTTCACGGCCAAGCTCGACACCGGCAGCGCCATGATCAACCAGTTATGGAGCAACATTCTGTGGGGGCAGCGCTCGAACTTTGTGGGCATTCCCACGGATTGCCCGCAGCGCGACGAGCGGCTGGGCTGGATGGCGGACGCGGAGGTCTTCTGGCGCGCGGCCAGCTACAACATGGACCTGGCGGCCTTCTCGCGCAAGTTTGCCGGGGACATGCGCGGAACGCAAGTGGGAACGCCCTACTACGGCATCTATTCGCCGGGAACCGTATCGCCAAATGCGGGATTGCGGCGCGGGTGGAGCGATGCCGGCGTCGTCATTCCCTGGACCTCGTGGCTGCAAACCGGCGACACCAGCGTGATCGAGCAGAACTGGGCGGCGATGGAGAAGTATCTCAACGCCATCGAGGCCGCCAACCCCGACGGCCTGTGGAAGCACGAGTCCGGCATCCCGTTTGGCGACTGGCTTTCGCCTGAAGGCAAGACGGATTATGCGCTCATCGCCACGGCCTATTGGGCCTACGACGTGACGCTGATGCGGCAGATGGCTCACGCCACGGGACGAACGCAGGACGAGGCAAAGTACGCGCGGCTCTTCGAGAAGATTCGCGCGGCATTCCAGAAGCAGTTTGTTCATGACGATGGCTTTGTGGCCGGCGCGGACAACACCCCGTCGCCATTCGGCGGGATCAACAATCCGGATGCCAAGAGCAAAGGCGGCGACACGCAGACTGGCTACGTGCTGGCGCTGCACATGAATCTGGTGCCGGAGAATCTGCGCGCGGCCGCCGCGCAAAAGCTGGCTGACAAGATCGAAGCCAACCATGGACTGCTGGGCACGGGCTTTCTGGGTACGCCGTACCTGCTGGAAGAATTGACCAAGAACGGGCACGCCAAGCTGGCCTACAACTGCTGCTCAACACGGAGTATCCGTCGTGGGGCTACCTGGTGGAGCACGGCGCAACAACGATGTGGGAGCGCTGGAACGGCGACCAGATGAAGGACGATCCCAGCATGAACTCCTACAACCACTACGCCTACGGCGCGGTGGCCGACTGGATCTATCGCTACGCGGCGGGCGTGGATGCGACGCCGCTCGATGCGGGCTTCCACACGGTGGTGCTGCATCCGGTCTTCGACGCGCGGCTGGGCAACGTTGCCTTCGACTATGCTTCGGCCTATGGCCCGATTCACTCGGATTGGACGGTGAAGGGAACGACAGCCGAATGGCATCTGACGCTTCCGGCCAACACAACGGGCTGGCTGAGCCTGAGCGCGGCCGAGGCAGCGAAGTACAAGCTGGGGGGCGTTCCGCTGGCGGCGAGCAAACTGGCCAAGCCAACCTACGGGCAAGACGGCTTTGAACTGCCGGCGGGGAGTTACAACTTTGAGATAGAGTTCTAGCAAGAGGCAAGGCCGTTGCAGAGAATTGCGGTCCAGCAGCTAGCGCTGGAGAATTGCCTGCCGGCAGGATGCGGGATTTGCCGGCAGCAACAAGGAAGGGGAGGAAGAGTGACGTCAATCATCGCGGGGATAGGATGGCACATGGTTGGAGCGGCATCGGCCGCATCGTTCTATGCGCCCATAGGGAAGGTGAAGAAATGGTCGCTGGGAGACGACCTGGGCGGTTGCCGGCTTCTTCTCCTGGATACTGCTGCCCATCGGAGTAAGTCTTTTTCTGCTGCCGGACTTCTTCGGCTTCTACGGATCGATCGATGCGCATGTGCTTTTGAAAGTAGCTCTCTTCGGAGCCATGTGGGGCGTCGGCAACGTGAGTTATGGCCTCACCATGCGTCACTTGGGCATCTCACTCGGCGTCGGCGTGGCTATCGGCGTCACGCTCATGGTGGGCACGCTGATGCCACCGCTTATTCACGGCCAGGCAGGGGTTCTGTTCACTACCAGAGCCGGACTCTTCACCATGGCAGGTGTTCTGGTGGCGCTCACTGGCGTTGCCGTCGTCTCGTATGCGGGCCATCAGAAGGAACTGGAGCTGCGCGGCGAGCTAGAGGAATTCAACCTGAAGCTGGGGCTGCTGCTCGCGGTCCTGTGTGGTGTGTTTTCCTCCGGCATGGCCTTTGCCATCGATGCGGCGGTGCCCATGAAAGCCGCGGCGCTGCACCTGGGCGTTAACCCGCTTTATGCGGCCCTGCCTAGTTATGTGTTTATCATGGGCGGCGGCGCGCTGGTGAACCTGAGTTACTGCTTCATCCGGCTGGCCGCGCTGCCGAGATTGTCACTGCGGGCCGATTTGTCGCATCCGGCCGGTACCTTGCTCAAGAACGGCGCCATGGCGGCGGCGGGCGGAATCATGTGGTATCTCCAGTTCTTCTTTTATGCCTGGGGCCAGGCTAACATTCCGGAAAGGCTTTCTTATGTGAACTGGATGCTGCACATGAGCGGCTATGTTCTGTTTGCGGGCCTGGTGGGCTTGGCGCTGGGCGAGTGGGCCGGCGTGGGAAGCAGGCCAGTTCGGCTGCTTTGGGCCGGTGTGATCATATTGATCATAGCTACCAATCTGGTGGGCCTGGGGATGGCGTCGTAAGAGCAGGGATCAGGAGCCGGTGCGCCCGGCGTTGAGTGGAGACAGAAATGCCGGAGCGAGAGCCCCGGCATTTCCGTCTAACAACCGCGTTCTCAGCCGATGCTCTGCTTGACGCGCAGGTCGCGCGACGATGCGCCCACGCTCACAACGCGCTTGCCCTTTGCTGTCACCCACTTGTGTTCCTTTGTTGACCAGTACTGTAGCGGGCGCAGCGGAACGTGGAGGGTAACTGTTCTGGCTTCGCCGGCGGCCAGATGAATCCGGTCGAAGGCGGCAAGCGCCCGCACCGGGAACTGGACTCCCGCGGGAATCTCGCTGGGCGCGCCCAGATAGACCTGCGGAACCTCGTCCGAATCCACGCTGCCAGTGTTCTTGATGTTGACGCTGACGTTGAGGCCGCCGTCCGCCGCCGTCTCGATCTTCAAGCCGGAGTACTCAAAGGTGGTGTAACTCAGGCCGTGGCCGAATGGGAAGAGCGGAGCAATACCTTCCTTGTCGAACCAGCGGTAGCCCACATTCACGCCTTCGCTGTATGTGGTCTTTCCGTTTACGCCCTTCATTGAGCGCTCGGGGTGCTTGGGGTCGGTGGCGGCGTAGTCCTCCAAGCGCTTGCCCCAGGTGACCGGCAAGCGTCCCCCGGGGCTGGTTCTGCCCAGCAACAGGTTAGCTGTGGACCAGCCGCCCTCGTCGCCGGGCCACCACATCTCCAGCACGGCTCTCACCTTATTGATCCAGGGCAGGGCGACCGGCTGGCTGGTGTTCAGAACAACGATGGTGTTGGGGTTGACCGCGGCCACTTCCTCGATCAGCTTGTCCTGCTCGCCGGGAAGGCCGAAGACCGGTTCAAGGCGCGTCCACGCAAAGACCACCGCGGTCTTGGCGCTTTTCGCGGCGGCAATGGCGGCTTCGTGGTCGGCCTGGCGCTGCTCGGGGGTGTACCAGTTCAGGCGCACCTGCACCGGAGCATTGGAGCTGTCGGGGGTTGTCCCGATCTCGATTGCATGCGGCCCGGCGGTCAGCTCAACCGCGCGGCGAACATTGTCCAGGCCGTCAGTGGTGGGAATGGCGTTGTCCTGGTTGGCTTGCAAAATATCGCCATGAACTGCGCCCTGGAAGACGCCGGTCGCGGCCAGGCGCTTGCCATCGATTGCGATCTTGGCGTTGGCGCCCAAAGCCTGGAGGTAAAGCCAGTATGTGCCGGAATGCGGCGGAGTCAGCGAACCCTTCCAGGTGACGGTAGCGTTGGGGGCGAGCGAATTGCCCGCCGTAAAATCGAGTTGCGCGTCAACCTGCGGGTCGCCGCTGCCGGTGCGCACCAGGCCCAGCTTGCCGTCGTGGCTGAGCGCGCTGGCAGGCACCGGAACGCCGGTCATATCGTCGTCCACAGCGAACTTTACGTTGGGGTTGCCGGAGATCTTCCTGATAGCTTCAACCGGGCCGACCTGGCGTCCAGGCAGGCCGACAGACCGCTCGCCATTGATGCCGATCGAATCCACCTGTCCGGCCGTGGGGCCGATCAGGACCACGGAGTCAAGGCCGGCGGCCTTGAGGGGCAGCGCGCCGCCTTCGTTCTTCAGCAGCACCGCGGCCTCTTCGCCGGTCTTCTCGATGATTTTGGCGTTGGCTTCAATGGACTGCGCGGTGACTTCGTGCTTTTGCTGTCCGTCCAGATAGCCGAATTGCACAATCTCATAGAGCACGCGTCCGGCGGCGCGGGTGATGGCGGCTTCGTTCACGCTGCCGTCCTTAAGGGCCTCGGGCATCTTCTTCGGGTCCAGCTTCAGGCCGAAGTCGCCGCCACCACCTCCCCAGTGTCTGGCAGGCTCCTCCGGAATTAGGCCGCCAATCATTGCAGGGTTGTCCATTTCGCCACCGGGGCGCGCCGGAGGCGGCGGCACAGGCAGCAGATCGAAGAATGAGGGAGTAATCCAGCCATGAGCGCCGGGCGCCGGCTCGCCGGGCATCTCCATGTCAAGGCCGGCGTTGATGAAGCTGACGGCGTGAACCGCCCCCCAGTCCGAAGTGACAAAGCCTTTGAAGCCGATCTCGTCGCGCAGAATCCCAGTCAGCGAGGAGGTGTTGCCGCAGGCGAAGACGCCATTGAGCCGGTTGTAGGAGCACATGATGGAGGAGACGCCGGCCCGGATCGCCGCGTCGAAGGGCGCCACATAGACCTCGTGCAGCGTCTGGTCGTCGATGTACGTGCTGGAGCCATCGGAGTCGTAGCCGACAAAGTGCTTCACCTGGGCCATGACGTGCTGGGATTGGATGCCCCCGATCTCAGCCGCCGCGATCTCGCCGCTCAGGAATGGATCTTCGCCAAAGGTGTTGTAGCCGCGGCCGAACTCCAGGTCGCGGTCGATGTTCACAAAAGGCTGAAGAGAAACGTCAATGCCCAGCGCGCGATCTTCGCGGCCGATCACAAGCCCATTCTCCCCGGCAGACTTGCGGCTAAAGGTGGCGGCCACGCCCATGGTTGCCGTTTCGCCCTGCGACGGGTGGCGAGTAAGAACCCCCGGAGGGCCATCGGCAAAGCGCAGGCCCGGAATGCCGAGGCGCGGGATGCCGGCCAGGTAGCCGGCCTGGCCCTGATAGACGGCTGGATCCTCGTGCGTTCCGTGAATCAGCGTCAGTTTCTCATTGAGCGTCATCTGGCTGAGCAGCTTGTCTACTCGCGCGTCGCCCGTGACCACAGGGACGCTCTGAGCCAGCACCATGGTTGAAGCCAGCAGCAGCGCCGCTGCCGCCAGCAAGTCCCGTTTCCGCACGCCCCGATTGGGCATGCACAGTTCTGCTTTCCCTCGCAGTGAGTTCATTTCCTTTGCGCTCCCAACGCAATTGCCGCGCGGATCGGTTTTGCGTGGGGTCGCAGCCGCCTTGCGGGTGTGGCGTTCCTGCCGGCGGCCTTTTGCAAACCGATATCGCTGGCCGCGAGCCAAGCCAATCAAGTGTAGACCACTCTGGCAACGGTTGTATGTGAGGCGGAATCGGAGCGCTCGAGCCAGAGCTTGGCAGCGCGGACTCGTTTAAGCAGAGCATCTTGGTAAGATAGGGTCACCCGGCAGGAGCCTGGTTCTCATGATCCGCTGCACTCTTGTCGCCCTTTTGTGCGCCTTTCTGGCCGCGCCCACAGCAATGGGACAAGCCACGCCCGCCGGAACCGCCGAGCGGCTGTTGCAGCCTCCGCCGCTCGGCAACGGCCACGGCGCCTATGCCACCCACCGGTACCGGAACCTCTTCGCCGAGGCCGGCCACTCGCAGACTGAGATCGATGCCAAGATCGCCACCGCCTTTCAGCAGCTCTTCCATGGCGACCCGGAGACGCAGGCGGTTTACTACGCCGCGGGCGCGAATGAGAATGGGCCGCTGGCTTATCTGACCGATATCGGCAATCGCGATGTGCGCACCGAGGGCATGTCTTACGGCATGACGATCGCCGTCCAGCTCAACCACAAGGCGGAGTTCGATGCCCTGTGGAACTGGGCCCGGAGTTATATGTACATCAGCTCGCCGGCGCACCCGTCGCAGGGATTTTTTTCGTGGTCCTGCGAGGTGAGCGGAGAGCCCAACGACGAGACGCCTGCGCCGGATGGCGAGGAGTACTTTGCGATGGCGCTCTACTTTGCCTCGAACCGCTGGGGCAACGGCGCGGGAATCTACGACTACAAGGCGCGGGCCGACGAGCTGTTGACCGCCATGCGCCATCGGGAGCGCCGCACCGGAGCGACGAAGTTCGGCGTGCGCACCGTGGGCCCGGAGGTTGACGAAGACGCGAAGACGATCCGGTTTACGCCGGTGGAAGGCAAGGCCGATTTTACCGACCCCAGCTATCATCTGCCTGCGTTTTATGAGCTTTGGGCACGGTGGGGGCCGGTCGAGGACCGGGCCTTTTGGGCGCAGGCTGCCGAGGTGAGCCGCGGCTTCTTCGAGAAGGCCACAGATGCGAAGACCGGCCTGAACCCCGACTATGCCAACTTCGACGGAACGCCGCATCCGATCGAATGGAATCCTCGCGCCGGCGATTTCTCCTTCGATTCCTGGAGGACGCAGAGTAACTGGTCGGTGGATTGGTCGTGGTGGGCGAAGGACAAGCGGGAGCGCGCTCTCAGCGACCGGACCCAGGCGTTCTTCTTCTCGCAGGGCATCGCCAGCTACGCGGACCAGTTCACACTGGATGGCAAACCCATCTCGAATCGCCACTCCACCGGCTTGGTGGCAACCAGCGCCGTGGCCAGCCTGGCCGCCACCCGCCCCATCGGGAAGGCCTTCGTCGAGGAGCTGTGGAGGGCGCCCATCCCCAGCGGACATGGGCGGTACTACGATGGTATGCTTTACCTCATGAGCCTGATGCACGTGTCGGGAAACTATCGTATTTGGGGTCCGCGATAGGGCGCCGGCAGGCAAGGAATATATCGTATCCGGCCCTGGGGTTCAGTTTATATTGATGCTTCGGCCAGTTCATTCCTTTGTAGCTGCGGCTTGGCCTTTCGGCGCCAACTGCCCGGAAGACCCATTGCCTGTCGATCGAGTTTGCGAGTTTGCATTCGCCCGGCTGAGGAACAAGGGCGGCTGCGCCTGCGACCTTCGTTTCGGTTTCCTTTGCCTTTTGGCCGGACTCTGCCTGTTCGCGCAGCAATTCGCGCAGTCACAGGAGCCCGAGGCCGCACCGGCAGTGAACGCTGCGCCGGAGATCGAGATCGCGCAGGCGAACTCCACACCGGAGACAAACACACGGCTCGATGAGCTCAACCGGCCGGAGCCGCCGCGCCTTGCCGGGCAGCCCGTGGAGAGCGAACTTATCTTCGAGGGCATGGCCTCTTACGGCAATTACAGAATCTTCGCCAGCGGGAAGGACTGCAAGCTCTATACGGCGGGCCTCGAATACGACCGGCACATCTGGGGCAGCTTTCTCAAAGCCCGCGTGGATTACGTGGGCGAGGTTTTGCCGCTGATTCTTCTTGACGAACCGGACAAGGCCGATATGTGGGGCAATCCACTGAGTTACTCCCATAAGATCGTGCCTGGGTTTGGATTCTCTCCGATAGGCTTTCGCATGATGTGGCGGGACAAGAAGGCCATCAAGCCCTACCTGACCGCGAAGGGCGGCCTCATCGCCTTTCCCATCAAGGTCATCTCGACCGAAGCAACTTATGTGAACTTCAGCTTGCAGTCAGGCTTCGGCGTGCAGGTCAGGCTTACGGACCGATTCGGCCTGCGCCTGGGCTTGTGGAACGACTTTCATTTCTCCAACGGTTTCATGGTGCCGGTCAATCCTGGCCTGGATGTAATGAACGCGAATCTGGGGCTTAGTTACCACTTTCAAAAATGACTCCCCACATCCGGGCGCTCAGCAGCCACTTAGCAATATGACGATTTTTGTTGGCGGCCTCGACTACTAGTACGTATTGCTAGGTCCGCGCGGAGCGATGTCGTCAGCCTCCGCGGCTCCTCGAAAATGCCGTCCTGGCGCAGGACCGGAAGCGTCGCGATATGTTCGTCGATCCGATTGACCTGGAAGACGACCGAGCGCGGGTTGAACGGGTCGAGAAGCGCCATGTCGCGAACCGGCGCCAGCGCGACGCCGACCAGATAGCGGGAGCTGTAGGTGATCTGCAAGTCGATCAGGTCGAGCATGACGTCGAGCGTCGTGTTCGGTCGCGTCGCTCGCCGGCGAACTGGCGCAACAGCCGGCAGGTGTTGATGCCGCGCTCGATGCACCGGCCCATGTCGTAGAAGACCCAGCCCGCGCCGCGGTTGAAGTTTTCGTCGAACAGTCCGGACAGGGCCGCGATCACCGTCAGGCCCTCTTCCGTCAGGTCGACGATTTCGCCGGCGGACAGCCGGCGGTGCGGGGCCGGATCGATGGCGCGTCTCCAGCCGGCCGATCAAGCTCCCAGGTCTTGGTGGTCAGCCGCTCGCGGATGACCGAGGCGGCGGTGCGCGCGCCGAACGGGCCAGCGACAGCGCCGAGCCGTAGTGGTCGCGAATCGCGCAAGCCTTGCGCGCCGGCCGCGGCGGCGCCGTCCTTCAGCGTCGTGGCATCGACCGCGCCCCAGCCGACCAGCACGCCCATCAGCCGGTCGAGCGCCTGACGTCCGACGCGCATCGGGCGCGTCGGGGTCGACCGAGCGCGCGGCGAGGCAGCGCACGAGCCGCAGCGTCGCCTCCGTCGCGCTCGAGATAGCGGCCGAACCAGAACAGGTTGTCGGCGGCGCGGCTCGGCAGGTTGCCAAGCAGGCGGGTGATGCGCGCCTTTCCGGCGCTCGGCAGCAGGCTCGGTCGCTCGACCGGGCTTCTCGGCCAGCACCCAGACGTCGGCGGATTCGACGCCCTCGCCCATCGAGACGGCGCGGGCGTCGGGCTGGTCGGAGATGCGGGCAGAAGCCGCCCGGCATGACCTTCCAGCCGTCCGGCGTCGCCGCGCATAGACGCGCAGCACGAAGGGCCGCGGCATCAGCCTGCCGTCGACCCAGCGCGGCGTCGTCGACAGCCGCACGATCTCCTGGCCGACATAGTCGACGCCGCGGGCGGCGATCGCGTCGCGCAGCGGCGCGCGCTTTCTCGGCGTCGACAGTTCGCCGCCGACCACGCCGGCGCGCCCCGGCAAGCCCGGCAAGGCGTCGCCGAAGGCGCGGCGCGATCGAGATCGAGTCGAAGCTCGTCGAGCACCCGCTCGCGCTCGCGCGGCTGGCCGCACCACCAGGTCGCGATGTTGGGCATGTGCAGATCCTCGCCGAGCAGCCGCCGCGCGAGCGCGGGCAGGAAGGCGAGCAGCGCGCGCGATTCGATGAAGCCCGAGCCCGGCATGTTCTCGACCGCGACGCCGCCCGCGCGGATCGCGTCGATCAGGCCCGGGCACGCCGATCTGCGAGGCGGAGTTCAGTTCCAGCGGATCGCACCAGTCGGCGTCGACATGGCGCCAGATGCACGTCGGCGCGCTTCAGGCCGGCGATGGTGCGCACGAAGACGCGGCCGTCGCGCATCGACGAGGTCGTCGCCCTCGACCAGCAGGAAGCCGAGATAGCGGGCGAGATAGGCCTGCTCGAAATAGGTCTCGCTCAGCGGGCCGGGGGTCAGGATGCAGATGCGCGGCTCGGCGCGCTCGCCGCTCGCCTTCAGGCCGGCGCGGAATTCGCGGAAGAACGGCGCGAGCCGCTCGACGTTCATGCTGCGTGTAGAGGTCGGGGAACGCCTGCGAGACGACGAGCCGGTTCTCCAGCGCGTAGCCCGCAGCCCGAAGGCGCCTGCGTGCGGTCGCCGAGCACCCACCAGCGCCCGTCGGGCCCGCGGCCGATGTCGGCGGCGTAGAGCCGCAGCCAGCGCCCGCCCGGCGGCTTGACGCCGCGCATCGGCGGCGACGAAATCGACCGAGCCGGTGATCGCCGCGGCGGGCAGGGCGCCGCTCGGCGATCAGCCGGCCCTCGCCGTAGACGTCGGCGAGCACGCGCTCGAACAATTCGGCGCGCTGCGATGACGCCTTGCGCGATCTCGCGCCACTCGGCTTCGGGATCAGCAGCGGCATGCGGCTCAGCGGCCAGACGCGCTCCTCCTTCTCGCCCTGCACGCGATAGGACATGCCGCGGTTGCGCACGCGCCGGTCGGCGGCGGCGAAACGCCGCCGCATCTCGCTCGGGACCGAAGTCGGCGAAAGCTTCCAGCATGCGCGCCAGTGCGGGCCGGCGTGGCCGTCGGCGCCGATGAACTCGTCGGGAATGCCGGGCAGCGGCGCATAAGCCTGCGTCCAGGCTTCGAGCCGCTTCGAGGCGCGGTCGTCGGGGACGACCGCAGTGTTCGTTCGTCCTGGCACGCGAGCCCCGTCGTTCATCCGCGAGTGAACTGCGCCGCAACGGTTCCCCGCAGCCGTCACGCCGGGACTATACCCGCCAAAGCGCTTCGGCGCTAGACGACGAAGTCGCTATACGAGGTGAAGTGGCGTTGGTCGCTTGGCGAAACTGCCCATGTCTCCTATGTGGTACCGCATCAACTCAGGAAACACGCCTTGATCATGTTCATTCATCGATTGGGGCTCGCTCTGGCGGTCAGCTCTCGCATGGTCGCCGGTCAAGGCGGATTCCCTCGACCCAGACTTGATTTTTCGCAAGTCGACGACGTTCAAGCTCCTCACCCCGAACGACGAGCTCCCCGCTCCGGGATCGACAATCCGATCGTGGACGCGTCGCGTGCCACTATACGACGCCGGAGAAGGGCGGAGTGGCTGGCGCCCTCGGGTTGGCGGAACAGACGTCGGACATCTCGCTTGCATGCCGGCAATACGGTCCGATCAAATTCAAGGACAGATTCTCGCAGGGAGATGTCGTCTTCAGCGAGCGCCGCTCAATTTTCTTCAAGAAAATG
>CAWCWQ010000255.1:0-20610 GCA_963799145.1 uncultured Acidobacteriaceae bacterium
ACCTCGCAGCACTACTGGTGGGATGAGGAGGACTCGGACTCGAGCGATAGCGAGGATGCGGAGCAGCAGTCCGGCGAGGGCGACTCGGACTATGCGTGGGACCAGACCGAGCAGCAGGAACAGGAAGGCGTGCTGGACGCCGATGGCAAGCTGACCGTCTCTCTGCCGGTGGCCGTCGAGAGCAAACCGCGCGATATGGATTACCGCATCGAGGCGCGAGTTACCGACGCGGCGAATCGCGAAGTGGCCGGCCACGCGACGGTGCTGGCGACTTATGGCTCGTTCCACATTGACGCGCAGCCCACGAGTTACATTTATAAATCCGGCGACCCGGTGCGCGTGAAGGTGCAGGCACAGGATTACGACTCCAAGCCCGTGCAGACAAAGGTTCATGCCGCGGTGACGGTGAACCAGTGGGATCGCGACACCGGCAAATGGACGCGCTCGGCCGTTGCCAGCCGCGACGCCACGACGGGCGCCGACGGCAGCGCCCTGATCGACCTGCCCCTGAGCGGCAACGGCGACTACCAGGTGACCGTAACCGCCCGGACGCCTGAGAACAGGACCGTGGAGGCCCAAACCTGGGTGTGGATCTGGAGTGGAGGCGGCGAATGGGCCAATGAGAACACGCAGGCCCGAATCGTCGCCGACAAAAAGAGCTATCAGGTGGGCGATACAGCGCATTTGCTGCTGCTGACCGGCGTGCCCGAGTCGTGGGCGGTGGTTACCACGGAAGGCGACAGCATCCAGTCGCGGCAATTGCTGCACGCCGCGGGCGAAAGCCTCGCCTTCGACGTGCCCATAACCCGGCTGGCCCAGCCCAACCTAGTAATCAATGCGTTCTTCGTCCGCAATAATCAGATATATGCCGCGCACAAGAGCCTGAAAGTTCCTCTGGTGGAACGTACCCTCACAGTGACGGCCACGCCCTCCAAGCCCAAGTATCTTCCCGGCGAGAAGGGCAGCTTCGACGTGCTCGCACTCGACAGCGCGGGCAAGCCCGTTCAGGCCGACCTCAGCTTCGGCGAGGTAGATGAAGCGCTTTACTCCGTGCGTTCCGATGAGAGCGGCGACATCGTTCACTTCTTCTACTCTCAGCGCGAGGCGCAACTCGAAACGCAGACCTCCTTCGATTTCTTTTTCTCCGGTGAGGCGGGCACCAAGTCGCCTTTGCTGGCGCAGTTGGCGGTGGCGCAGTTTCATCCGCGGATGGCGCAAGTCAAGCCCGGCTCGGACTTGGTGATTCCCAAGGTGCGCAAGGCCTTTCCGGATACCGCTTACTGGAATCCCAATATCCGCACCGGCCCGGATGGGCGCGCCAAGGTCGAGTTCAGCTTCCCCGATTCGCTCACTACCTGGCGCACCACCATCCGCGCCATGACCGACGACGGCAAGGCTGGCGGTGTGGTGACGCGGGTGCTCACGCGCAAGAATCTGATCGTCCGCCTGGCCGCCCCGCGCTTCTTCCGCGTGGGCGACGAAGTTACTCTGCGAGTTATCGCGCATAACTACCTGGAGGATGCGAAGGACGTGACCTTCGCGCTGGACGTGGCCGGGCATCGACGTGGCCAGCGGCCAGACGCAAAAGGTAAACATCCCCGCGCGCGGCGAGAACTTCGTGGAGTGGCGGGTGCGCGCCCGGACTGCGGGCCAGGCTGTGCTAACCGCCAAAGCTCTCACCAACGAGGAATCGGACGCCCTGGAGATGACCTTGCCGGTGCTGCCCTTTGGCGTGAAGCAGCGCGCGGCCGGCTCGGGCGTCGTCTTCTCCGGCGCGGGCCAGAACCAGTGGTCCTTCAGCTATCCAGCCGGCTCCGATGCGCCTACGCGAGGACTGACAGTTACCATTGCGCCTTCCGTTGCGGGCACCGTCTTCGATGCCCTCGATTACCTCACTGGCTATCCCTGGGGCTGCACGGAGCAGACGATGTCCAGCTTCCTGCCCGACTTGATCGTTGCTCAGGCCGTAGACAAGCTGCATCTCAAGTCGCCCATCGACCGCGCCACGCTCAACGACATGGTGCGGGCCGGGCTCGACCGGCTCTACGGCTTCCAGCACGACGACGGCGGCTGGGGCTGGTGGCCAAACGACGATAGCCGCGTCTTCATGACCGCCTATGTGGTCAGCGGTCTGGGCCAGGCCGGCGGCGCCGGTTACAAGATCGACGAGGACCGCATGAACAAAGGTCGAGCGTGGCTCCAGGCCGCGCTGGCCGCGCATCCGGAGATGATTCCCGATCTGCGCGCCTATGTGGTCTTTGCCATGGCCACCACGGGCGGAGCGCCGAAGGAAGCTCTCGATGCCGCGTGGGATAGCCGCGCCAAGCTGAGCGACGAAGGGCTCGCGCTCACCGGCTTGGCGCTCGACGCGGCAGGAGACACGCGCGCCATAGAGGCGGCGCTGCTGCTCGAGAAGAAGGCCAAGACCACCGGTACCGATGCATACTGGACGGGAAGCTACGACGGCCTGCTCGACTATTGGGACGATACCTCCAGCGAAACCACGGCCTTTGCGCTCAAGCTGCTGGTCAGGCGGGATCGCAACAGCAGCCTGCTGCCCAAGGCGGCCGTGTGGCTGGGCAAGAATCGCAGCGGCGGCTATTGGGAATCGACCAAGCAGACGGCGATGGTGATCGAGGGGCTGACCGACTATCTGGCGCTCAGCGGAGAGCTGGCCAACAGCTCCGATGTGGAGGTGCTGGTGAACGGCGCCAGTATTGGCAAGCGGCACTTTGGCCCCGGCGACGGTTTTGCGTTGCCGTGGAAGATCGCAATTCCCGCGGCGCGGGCGGCCGGCGGAGGCCAGGTGACCATCCGCAAGAGCGGAAACGGCATCACCTACTGGTCCGCCGAGAGCGCATGGTACTCGGCGGACCGCAAGCTTTACCAGCAAGGCCAACTGGCGCTCAATATCACCCGCGACTACTACATGCTCCAGAAGAAACAGCCTAAGCCGGCCGACCCCATTACCTACGACCTCGCGCCGCTGAAAGGCCCGGTACATGTGGGCGATATTGTGGCCGTCCGCCTGGCGCTGAACGGAACCAACTGGAAGTATCTGATGGCCGAGGACCCCATTCCGGCGGGTACGGAGTTCATCGATCGCACCGATCTCTACTCCATCGACAGCCGGCCCGCGTGGTGGGCGGATTGGTTCACGCGCCGCGAGTTCCATGACGACCGCGCCGCCTTCTTCAACACCGAATTCGACGGCCGGCGCGAATATGTCTACCTGCTCAAGGTGGTTAATCCCGGTAAGTTTGTGATAAGTCCCGCGCAGGCCGGTCCCATGTATCAATCGAGCATTGAAACTACCACAGATCCCGCGACTCTGGAGGTGCAGCAGTGAATCCATTCAACGATCTATTTCGCCGTTTGCGCCTGGGTTGGCGCTGGTTTGCGGCCCAGTTTGTTCTTACCGCGCTGCTGATCCTCGCCGGGCTTGCCTGGACGCGCCTTCCCGACAAGCACTGGTGGCAGGTGGCGCTCAGCCTGCTTGTGCCCATGCTGCTCGGCATCTCGGCGCTGGAGTTACAGGCCGGAACGGTACGCTGCTTTGCCGCCGACGACGGCAAGCGGGTCAAGCTGGTCTGGGGCGCGGTAACACTGCTGGTTTGGATCGCGGTGGGCGCAGCGGCCTGGGCGGCGCTCGACTGGTGCGACGACCAGTTTCCGCAATGGGCGGGCTACCTGAACTCGAAGGCCTCGGCCCATGCGCGGGCAAGGCTCTTCACGTATGAGCACCTCTATCTCTGGATGACTTATGTGGAGTGGGTCTTCCGCTGGGTCGTTGTCCCGGCAAAGGTCATTCCTTATGCGGTAGCCTCCGCGCAGTGGGGTTGGCGGCTGCCTTGGCGCAGGGTCATTCGGATGCTGTGGAATTGGCGCTGGTGGACGGGCGTGGTGGTGGCGGCGCTAATAGCTGTGGAGCTACCCAGCCGGCTCTTTGCGGTTGCTCCGGGCGGTGGAGTTTCCGCGCAGATCTGGCACGTGGTGCTGAAGTTGATTGCGACGTACCTGCTGGCGGTGGGCAGTTGGGTTCTGCTGCTGGGCTGGGTAGCGGTGCTCTTTGGCCGCCAGAAGCCGCCGGACGAGGTGCTTGTAGAGGTTCCGGCGCTGGCCGGGCCCCCTGAGCCAGACAAGCAGGCCGCGGTGAAGCTTGACTTACCGGAGGGCGGTTAGCGCGCTTTGCGGAACGCCGGAGCGCAGCCAGCCGACAACCTGCTCCCGGCCAAAGCGGTCCAATAGCTGCCGAGCGTACCAGCCTGCTGCTCGATGCGCCGCTTCCGACTCCGCTTCGCTGGTGGCGTGGGCCAGTCTTTGCTCGACCTGCTCCAGGGTCAGCGTGGGCCTTTGCTTCTGGGCCGCGTCGCCCGACCACGCCTCCACCAGCCCCTCGCGCAGCCAGAGCGGTGTTTGGGCGGTAGCCCGCTCCTCCACCAGGGAGTGCAGAAACTCGTGGCGCAGCGTGCCCGCAAGCAGCTTGCGCGCCGCCAGCGTGCGCATCGGCTGCACGGCAATATGGTCGCCCTCGGTGAAAGCAGCCACCCAGCCCGGAGCCAGTGTCGCATCGCGAAAGGCCGGCGTAGAGCGGTAGGCGCGGACCGTGATTTCGCCGTCAGGGCTGAGCCCGCTCCGGCTCTCCGCCTCAGCCAGGGCGTGCCCCAGGGCGGGGAGCAACGCGGCGTCCGCCGCCTCGCTCGTCTCCAGTGCAAAGCCCTGGCCGCTCAGGCTCTGCCACGCCGCGCCGGTTGTCTCCTCGCCCACAGTCGCCCCCGGAAAGTACTGGGCGAGAATCTCGCGGTAGCCACGCCCCTCCCGCGCCATCTCTGCCGCGCCGGCCTGGCACAGGCCCACGCCATGGCCTGAGCCGCGCCCATGAAAGAGAAAGCCGTCGCCTTCAGCCGCAACCTCGAACCAGTTGCTGCGAATCCGGTTCCACCCCAGGGCGCGGCCCACGGCCAGGCGAAAGCTCTCTGCCGGAATCTCCACCGAGCCAACCAGCAGCACGGTGGCGCGGCCTGACTCTCCCCGCCTGGCGACGGTCAGGCTCTTCCATCCGGGAGCGGCCAGCCCGGCTGCGGCCAGCGCCTCGGTCAGCTCCGCCCGCGAGAGCGTCGCCGACCACTCGCTCGATCCACCGCGCGGGCAGTAGCTGTCGGTGCGCGAGACCAGATGCCCCAGCGTCCCGTGTTCCCGCGCGGCGCGCCCTGGCCAAACCTCCTCGGCAGCCGCCGTCCGCCCGCCGCAGTTCCGATGAAAATACGCCGGCGCGCGCCTCCCGTGAAACCACAACACCTCTCCGGAGGTAGCCAACGCGGCCGCGTGAGCCTCGGGCGTCGAGCGCCAATGCACCCACTGGCAATGGGTCGAGTCGCATACATCGAAGCCGGGGTGGCCGTGCGAAAGCTGCAACGCAAAGCTGCGCGCTACAACGGCCAGAGCTTTGCGGGACTCAGGTCCATCCGCCGCGCCGCTCTCGGCGGCCACAACCAGCTCGACGTACCGCTCGACAGGCAGCGTGGCGGCCAGACTGAGCACGCCGTCATGTGCCTTGATGCGCAACGGATACGCCAGCGTCAGCGACTCCCCGTGAGCGGCAAGGCGGTAACTGCCCGAGAGCAGCAGTTCGGTCGAAGAATGAGCGCGGCCGTCCTGCTCCGTCCACGTCAGAGCGGCTCCTGCTGCCTGCACCGCGAGCGCCTGGAGTGGCTGCGGCGGGCAACTAGGACAAAGGCGAATCGTCGCTCCCGGCATCGGTGTGACGGTCACATCATGATCGCGCCATAGCGTCCACAGGCCCACGCGGATGGTGGCGCGCGGAGCGGCTTGCCCCACCGCCGCCACACAGCCCGCTGCAAGACAGACTGCAATGGCCGCCCGTTTCACGGTTTCCTCAGCGGCGAGAGCGCCAGCAAGCTGCCCGCAACCTGCGCCGCGTCCGAGCCGCGCCCCGCGGGTAGGTAGACGGCCACCACCACCTGCGGCGATTCGGCCGGCGCAAGGCCCAAAAACCAGCCATGGCTCGCGCTGCCCCTCTCCGCGCTGGCCGTGCCGGTCTTGCCGGCAACAGCCACTCCACCCAGCGCCGCCGCGCCCGCCATGCCGTAGCTGGCCGAGTCCGCCAGCCCCGCCATCACGGTCCGCGCCGCCTTTGTATCTGGATGCGCCGCCATTTCGATTGCCAGCGACCGGTAGGCCTCCGCCAACTCCAACAACGTTACGCGAATCCCCTCCACGCCCAGTGCGGCAAGCTGAACTTCTTCCCGGCTGCGCGGCTCGCGAAAGGCGGCCACGCTCTCTTGCGGCGTCAGCCCTGTTGCGCCCAGCAATCCTCGCGCGCTCAGTGCCCGGCGCAGTTCCTCGGGCTTCAGCGTTCCAGCCAGTTCGGCAAAGTACGAATTGCACGACCACGTCAGCGCCTGCTGCGCATCCATGGGCTCAGCCGCTGGATGGGAGCAGTTGAGCTGGTGGTTGCCGATGCGCAACTGGCGGCTGCACGAAACCCTGTGTTCCGCATCCCAGCGGCCTGACGCGATCGAAAAGTAGAGGACAAGCGGCTTCAGCGTTGAGCCTGGAGTGGCCAGCGTGCGGCCGGCCTCCGCCAGATGAGCAGAGGCTAGCACGCGGCCCGAACCGATCTCCACCACCAGCAACCGCGCATCGGGCGCCGCGGCAGCCGCATGATCGATCGCGCGTCGCCAGTCTGCAACAACAGCCGTCCGGCCCTGCGCAATCCGGCTCGATTGCGCCCAGCCGGCCGTCGTGCTCACTAGCCCAGCCAGCAAGATCCCCAACACCGTTCCTCGAACCAACCGCCTGGCCAGCCGCCGCATGTCTAAAGTATTAACCATGCTGACGGAACAGAACAACGAGGCCAATGCACAGCCATCCGTAGTAAAGTGGGCGCATGAAATCCCACGGCATCCGAGTCTGCATAGCGCTCAGGCTGGCGTGCACCGCACTGTGCCTTTCGCTGTGCGCCGTCGCCACGGCGCTGCCGGACCAGCAGACGGCGCCGCCGCAAAAGGCCGACTCCATTCTGATCCTCAAGAAGGACCACCTCTTGGAATTGCTCGCCGGGGGCAAGCCGATCCGCACCTACAAGGTGGCGCTAGGCCGGGGCGGGCTGGCGCCCAAGGAGCGCCAGGGCGACGCGCGCACTCCGGAGGGCCACTACACCATCGACGCCCGCTACGCCGAGAGCCACTACCATAAGGCTCTGCGCGTCTCCTATCCCAACGCCGAGGACCGCAAGCGGGCGGCCAGTCTCGGCGCTTCCCCCGGCGGGGCCATCATGATCCATGGCCTGCCCAACGGCGAGGGCTGGATCGGCGCGGCGCACCGGCTCTACGACTGGACGCTGGGCTGCATCGCCGTCACCGACGATGAGATCGACGAGATTTGGCCCTTGGTTCCCGTAGGCACGCCCGTCGATATCCGGCCGTAGGGCAATCCATTTGGCGAACCTTGCCTCCGCCTTGGGAGGGAAAGCTTAATTTTCTTTCTGCTCAGGCGGGGCCGTTATCATCCTCACCGTCGAGCTGAAACGCCGGTAGTCTCGGAAGAGAATGTTGTTCAGAGAAGCCTCGTGCTTGCCCTGAAGAACGCTGACCTCGGCGCTGACTGGCACCAGATAGTCATGCGTGGCGATCACAACATTGTCGTAGTCCACCGCCATCGAAGTGGCGTGAGTGAGGAAAGTCGCGGGGATATCGTCGGCGATCAGGGTGACGCGGCGAATGCTTCGCGTGGCGCTGTCGACGAAGACCAAACCATGGAAGCCGACCGTGATCTGCCGGTTGCTCATGTCCACGATGCTGAAGGAAGAGTCGGCCTTGGCGACCTTGTACTCGAAAACCTGCACCGTGCCAGTGCCCAGCACATCCGTCTCCTTCCAGTGAAACTCGGTCTTGGAGGTATTGAGAAAGATGTTCTTGAGGACGCCTCCAAATTCACCGGTAGAGAAAGTTCCCGGCAGGGCCCCACGGTCTGCACTGGCTTTGACTCCATTCACTTCCAGAGTCGTGCGGGTTTCAGCTTTATCGACATAGCTGAGCAGTTCGGTGATGTTGTCGCGCAGCCTCCATCTTCCCGAGGCGGTCGGGTCGACGGAGCGGTTGGTGACCTGGATGCAGATGAGATTGGGCAGGGAATCGGCATAGTTGACGGCGCGCGCTGTGGCGTCGGCGAGGATGGAGTCGATCTCCTTTTGCGAGGGCGGCGGAACGGGATTGGCGGGGACGGTAATGGCCAACAGGCCGGCACTGTAAGGATCGATTGCCGTCGCTTTCAGGCTTGCTTCCGTTTCCGGGGCATCAGTTTTCGCGGCGGCATCGGCATTGCTGCCGGGCACCGAAAACGAGATCGTCTGCGAGGCCGATTTTCCGCCCTGCGTCAAGGTGGCCTTCACCTCATAGTGACCCACGGGGAGGTTGCCGGAGCCGAGCGTGGCCAAATAGGGCACGGCCTCGCCCACGGCGTCTTTCTGCATAGGCAGCGTGACGCTGTGGCCCGGCCTGCCGTTGAGGCTGACCTCCATTTGCAGGGTGGGCGCCTCGGATGAGTGCGGGGCGGGATGCAGCATCAGGAAGAGGGCGAGGGGCTTTCCGTCCTGCGGGACCAGGCCGGAAAGGTTGGCCGTCACCTGGGCGTTTTCAAAGTGCAGCGGATCCAAGGGGTCGGAATCGTCGTGGATCGGATCCATCTTGCGAACCAGGATCACCTCGCTCAGCGAAGGAGCGGGAGGATCGGGGGGAATCTCGAAGTCGATGCGCTGCGCGCTCTTCTTCTCGCTGTTCAGGTCGAGGACCGCGGCCTCCAGCGTGTACTTGCCGGGGAGGGCAAAGAAGTGGCGCTGCATGGTAATAACACCGGATCTGTCCCCGCCGCCCTTTTCCACCGTGCCGCGCTGGCTGATTTCCTCGCCAAAGTGCTCGATGAGCGCGCCCGTGCTGTCTTTGATCTCGGCTACGATGGCCACGTGCTCGGTGGTCAGGTTGCTGCGGGTGTCTTCCCTGACCTCCAGCTCGGAAAGCGGCACCTCGACAGCCAGCGCGTTGGCGTTGCCATTGGGCGTGGCGCCAAAGCGCAGGATGGAAGCCTGGTAGTTGAATTCGGCAGGCAGTTGCGCTTGCGCGAAAAGCTTCAGCAATGGAACTTCGAAGGGGCGGATGCCAGCTTCGGCGTCGGGAGGCAGCGCGAAATAGCCGGAACGAGTGCGGATTTGAATGCCCGGACGCGCTGTTTTGATGGCAATGGCATGGAATGAGCCGTCGTATTCCTTGATGGGTGGAACGTAGGAGGCCACATAGTACGTCGTCATCTCCTCCAACAGCTGTTGCAGAGGCTTTTTCAAGTTCTCCTGGGCATCGATGTACAAGCCGCCCGTGTCATGGGACAAATCCGCGATCGGGTTCTTGGCAGTCGAATACGAGCTGTACCCTTCCATGCGACTGTCCAGAGCGCCTTCATCGCGTATGGGCGGCGGCCCGGTCGGATGGTTCGCCATGGTGTTGGCGGGGCCTTGTGATACGCTCACCGGATTAGCATTGAAATGCGTTACCCCAAGAAGCTGGGCGTTCGCGGACTGGTACCCTTGGGAATTGAGGGTGTCCAGGTCGAAGGTATACACGCTGACGCCGGCGCGGGCCGCCGCTCCCGCGATGGAGCGTATCATCTCCTTGGCGGCCGAATCCATCACCCCGTTCCGGGTGAAATAGATCAGCGTCTTGCGCTGGGAAAGCCTCTGCTGGGAACGGACCAGGGCCATCAGGCCGGCGAGATCGAGCCGGGCGTGCTGGTCCTGGACGATGTGCCGCGTATCCTCGAGCGCCCCCAGCAGGGTCTGGTCGAGGGCTCTGACTTTGAGGTCCACATGTCTTCCCGAGGCATCGGCGCCTGTCTGCGCCACCGCAACCATGTCCTTCTCGGCTTGCTCGATCGCCGCGGTTCTGGCGGTCTCCGCTTTTTCGGTTGCCGCGACGATGGCCTGCGCGGCGTCCTTCCGATCTGCCGTGAACCCCTGAAGCAAGCGCAAACGCTCACCGAAATCCAGCACCGCGAAGCTATATCCCTTGGCAGGGAAGACCTGGAGAACTCTTGTGGCGACAGTCTGCGCGTTCTTGGCCATCGTCCCATCGAAACGATCGAAGACCATCGTTACGGCGTGGTCCGTATTCGCATCGTCTTTGACCAGATGAAAGGCGGAAAGCTTGACCGGAGAATCGTTGTCGGTGACGGTGATCTCCTCCGGCTTGAGATCGAGGATGGCCTTGTGCCTTCTACCCCGAACCGTCAGTTCCAGAGGAACCTCGTTGACGGTGGCGCGAAAGGAGGCCGTCAGTGTGCCGGTTCCGGCAGCGGGCGCGTCTCCCACAACCGATTGACCGTGCGCGACGCAAGCAAATGCGGCGGCGAGCAGCAGCGAATACCGGTAGGGTGCTGGTTTTGTTCTCATCCTGAGCGGGAAAATGCGCGACTCCAGAAGGTTCATGCCTCTAACCTCTCCATGAATAGCGGCCGCAAACAGCTGGGTCTAAGACGGTTTGAAAGCGCCATTTCATACAAACACAGGACCGCCGCGAGCGGCCATGTCCACGGCAAAAATCCAATATAACTATACTACTCGCAAAAGCGCGATTCAGGCCCGGCAGGGCCATTCCGGCGCGCCTTTCTCCCAGGCCATGCCGATTGATTCGGCCGCTCTCCAACTGTGTATCTCGCAGACCGATAAGTCCATCGTGAGGGATCCCCTCGCAACTGGCGTGGCGAATCAAGTCCCGAATCTTCTGTCGAGTCCCATTCCTCAGGTAAGTGGTTCTTGCTGTTGGTTGAGAGGGGCCAGCTTGCGGAGGGCGTGCCCCTGGGCAAGCTGGCCCGCGGCAGGCGGTCTGCGAAAATAGGGTCAATGCTCTCCCTGCAAAATGCCGGCAAGCGGTTTGGGCCGCGGGTACTCTTCCTCGAGGCCGACTGGCTCATCCGGGCGCGTGAGAAGACGGCGCTTGTGGGAGCCAACGGCACCGGCAAATCGACGATCATGAAGGTGCTAGCCCGCCTGGAGACCCTCGACTACGGCTCCATGCAACAGACCCGGGGCATGAGCATCGGCTACCTGCCGCAGGAGGGACTTCGGCTAGCCGGGCGCAGCGTCTTCGAAGAATGCCTTACCGTCTTCGACGAACTGCGCGAGATGGAGCGCGAGATCGAGCGCCTGGCCGGTCAACTGGCCGTACTCGACCACGCGGGCGCGGAGTACGAGTCAGCGGCGGAGCGCTTCTCCATGCTCCAGGAGCGATTCCATGCTCTCGACGGCTATGCGCTCGACGCGCAAGTTGGAGCGGTGCTCACCGGCCTCGGCTTCGGCAAAGAGGACTGGTCGCGGCAGACCGGCGAGTTCAGCGGCGGCTGGCAGATGCGCATCGCGCTTGCCAAGCTGCTGCTGGCCAAGCCCAACCTGCTGCTGCTGGACGAACCCACGAATCACCTCGACCTGGAAACCCGCAACTGGCTCGAAGACTATCTCAGGAGTTATCCCTTCGGCTATATCCTCATCTCCCACGACCGTTACTTCCTCGATGTCACCATCGACCGCACGGTGGAGATATGGAACAAGCGGCTCACAATCTATCAGGGCAATTACACGAAGTATCTCGGCCAGAAGGACGAGCGGCGCGCGCAGTTAGAGGCGTCTTATCGCAACCAGCGCGACCAGATAGAGCATCTTGAGGCCTTCATCGGCCGCTTCCGTTATCAGGCGACCAAAGCGAAACAGGTGCAAAGCCGCATCAAGGAGCTGGAAAAGATCGAGCGTATCGAAATACCAGACGCCGAACCGGTCATTCACTTCAAGTTTCCGCAGCCGCCGCCCTCGGGGCGCATGGTGGCCCAGGCCGAGGAGCTGGCGAAGAGCTACGGCGCGAAGCAGGTGTTCAGCCGGGCCAGCTTCACCATCGAGCGCGGCGACCGGGTGGCCCTGGTGGGCGTGAACGGCGCGGGCAAGTCCACGCTCATCAAGCTGCTCACCGGCGAGGAGGCGCCTACGGCCGGCTCGGTGCGGCTGGGCCATAACGTGGTCTGCGAGTACTTTGCGCAGGACCAGTACAAGGCCCTCGACGGCGAATCGCGCATGATCGACGACATTAGCCGCGCGGCGGTCAAGGTGCCGGAGCAATCGCTGCGCTCGCTGCTGGGCTGCTTCCTCTTCAGCGGCGACGACGTCTTCAAGCCCCTCGGCGTGCTCAGCGGCGGAGAGCGCAACCGCTTCGCGCTGGCGCGGATTCTTGTCTCGCCGTCCAACTTCCTGCTCCTTGACGAGCCCACCAACCACCTGGACATGCGCGCCAAGGACGTGCTGCTCGAGGCGCTGGCGGCCTTCAGCGGAACGGTGGTCTTCGTCTCGCACGACCGCTACTTCATTGACCGGCTGGCCACGCGGGTGCTCGAAGTGGAGGGCGGGACGGTGACCAGCCACGAGGGCAACTACGAGGACTATCTGCGCCGCAAGGAGGCGCTGGCCGCCGGCTCCAGCGGCGGCGAAGGCGCGAGCGAAGGCGGTTCCGGAAGCGCTTCACGTCAGGGCGCGGCTTCAACCCTGCCGAAGAGCGGCTCAGCCGTGTGTCAGGGCACGACTTCAGTCGTGCCGAATCATGGCCAGAATGAAGACGGGGTCTTAACCCCTGACGGCCATCAGGCCGCCGGGAACCGGCCGCGCCGCCTGAATCCCATCCGGCAGAAGCAGATGGAAGAGCGCTGCGCCTTCCTGGAGGAAGAGACGCCGCGCATCGAGGCCGCCATCGCTCACACCGAAGAGCAGTTGGGCGTCTACGTCTCCGCCGCCGAGACCGAGCGGCTGGCCGCTCTAGCAGAGGACCTGCGCGGCCAGTTGGCCGCCCTGACCGCCGAGTGGGAAGAACTGATGACGCAGCTTGAGGGCGCCTGATTCCGCCGCAAACCGCCCGCCGGCGGAGGCGAGGGAAGGCCAGGAAAGACGCTATTCTGGCTAAAAACCAGCAGAAAACTGGCAAGAATCCGCCTGTTTTTCGCCGTCAGAGCAGCAAATATCGGCCATGCCTGGTCGCAAGTCTAAACAAAGTCGAGGATCTTGCTCGTGAGACCTGGGATTGCTCAATCTACCGGTAAACTTGAAACTGTGTCCGACATTGAAGCCTTCATCCGCCGCCTGCCCAAGGCCGAGCTGCACCTGCACCTCGAAGGCGCGGTTCTGCCCGCCACGCTGGTCGAGCTGAGCGCCCGCCACGATGCCCAGCCTCTCACCCTCGCCCAGGCCGAAGCCCTCTACCGCTTCACGAATTTCACCGGCTTTCTGGACGCCTTCAAAGCCGTCTGCCAGCGGCTCATCACGCCCGAGGACTACGAACTGGCCGCCTGGCGCATGATCGAGAGCCTCGCCGCGCAGGGTGTGGTCCACGCCGAGGTCTTCATCTCCGTCGGCGTCATCTATATGACCCGCAACCACGACCCGGCGGCCTTCGAGCCCATCTTTACCGGCCTGGAACGCGCCCGCGAGCGCGGCCAGCGCGAACTGGGCCTCTCGCTCTACTGGATCTTCGACGCCGTGCGCCACTTCCCCGTCGCGGAGGCCGAGCGGGTCTTCCTGAAGGCCGCCGAGATGCGCCCCCGCTATCCCTCCATCGTCGCCATCGGCCTGGGCGGCGACGAGCGCCGCGCAGGCTCCGCGCCCTTCCGCGCTCTATTTACACAGGCAGCCCATGCGGGCCTCCGCCTGACCAACCACGCCGGAGAGACCACCGGGCCGGAGGCCATCCGCGAGGCGCTCTCCATCGGCTCCGAGCGCATCGGCCACGCCCTTTCGGCCGTCAAGGATTTCTACCTGATGGAGGATCTGCAGGCGCGCGCCACGCCCATTGAGCTGAATCTCACCTCGAACGTCCGCACCGGAGTCTGCCCGTCCTATGCCGCCCATCCCTTGCGCCGCTACTTCGACGACGGTCTGCTAGTGACGCTCAACTCCGACGACCCGGCCTTCTTCGGCTCCGATCTGGCCAACGAGTTCCTGCTGGCCCATACCGAGCAGGGCTTTTCCCGCGAGGAATTGCGCAAGTTGGCCGCTAACTCCATCCGCGCCAGCTTTCTTTCCGAACTGGAGAAGACCGAGTGGCTCTTTCGAATAGACACTTTGAAGTAGACAGATCGCAGCCGCTTCGCACCACACTGCGAGAAGAGAAAACCGAAACTGGGGTATCATGGTGGAGTAGGAGGCTGTCCCCCATGTCCGCCGAACGCGAATCGCTGACCATCGTCGAAGAGACCACGCCCGAAGAAAAGTGCGAAAGAAGCTCCATGCGCGTGATTGGCTGGTTCTCTGTGGGGATGGCGGTGGCCGCGCTGGGCATCTACCTGGGCTATGAGCTGCGCAAGGGCTACAAGTTCAGGCGCCGTACGCCCTACGACTTCTACTCCGGGGCCGGGGAGTGCCACACTAGCGAGTTTGGCATGGGCGTTTAACAGCGCCACCCTCATTCAGATCCCAAGATGCCGCCTTCAGGCGGCATTTTGCATTCAAAGCGCATTCTGGCAGCAGGTCTGTTCCCTGAAAAACCGAACAAACGCATCTCAATCTCCCCGATCACAAAGCACAAAAATTCAATAGTTTGCGCAGTGTTCCTTCTTTCAGTTCGGGGACGAGTCTAGATGCGTTTGCCCTGGCTCCAGGGATCATTCCACTACATTTCCCACCAATCGAACTGCGCCATGCGCGGGTAATAGAGGCCGGCGCAAATCACAGTATCCTGGCCATGCAGGTTGCGCAGGAATTCGGCGTAGGCTTCGAGCTGGGGCGCGAATAGCGCTCTCAGTTCGGGCAAGGCCGCGGCGGAGTCTAGATCGTCGGCATGGGCGGTCTTGTAATCGACGATCCACCAGGCGTCCCCTCCTTCAGACTGTGGGTTGAGGCCTGCGCGGAAGACGCGGTCCACGCGCACCGTGCGGAGGGCGCCAGCCACAATGCCGGCCCAGCGGAGTTCGCTGGCTGCGTCGGCATGGGGCGAGAGAATCCATTGGGCGATGGGCGAGCGCGAGGCGTCGAGCGTCAGACGGAGCGCCTGTGCGGCGACCTGGGCGGCCAGCGCGGGGTTGAGGCCGCTGGAGCGCGCCTGGGCGGCGATGCGGGGTTCGCAAAGCTGAAGCGCGGCGCGGGCGGCGGGCCAATCGTCGGTTGTGCGCAGGCGGGAGAGCTCCTCAAGGAGCGCGTGGACCGCGGTTCCCAGTGCGCGGGAGAGTAGGCCGCCCTGGTGACGGGCGTAAAGGACTGAGGAGACGGCGGCCGAGAACGGGATCGCGGCTTGGGATTGGTGGTCTCCCACCATTTCCGCAGAAGAACGCCGGAAGGATGGGACACCCAGTTCCGATTCGTAGCTTGACGGCAGGCGGTGAAGTTTCGTCGGCTTGGGAGGAGATTGCATCTGGACGAGATTGCCTTCGCTGGTGGCGGCGATGGCATCGATCACTTGCTCATGGCTAGCGACCGAGTTTATGCGTGAAGCCTTCCAATCGTCGAAGCGGGCGCGCACTTCGTCTTGAAGGGCCGGCCAGGCGGTAGCCAGAAGACTGGCTGCGGGATCGGGAAGGCTGAGGCTGCCGTCGCCCTCAACCCTGTACGCTGGGCGGGCGAAGAGGTGAAGCTCCTCGCGGGCGCGGGTGGCGGCAACGTAGAGAATCCGCCGGTCCTCCTGGGTCTCGCGCAGGCGATAGACGCGATCGACCCATTCCTTGGCTTTGCCGCGATCTGCGCCCTTGGGTTGAAACGGCGCTATCAGGAACTCGGTAATCTCCCCGGAGTCGTCCGGCTGCTCCAGTCCGCGTTCGAGCCACGTAAGCATCGTTCGGCTGCCGCGGCCCGTGCCGGCCTGGAGGTCGGGCACAATCACTACCTCGAATTCCAGGCCTTTGGACTTGTGAATGGTCATCAATTGGACGCCGCAGTCACTGCTGGCGGCGGGGTCGGGCAGGGCGGTCAGCTTTTCGAGAGCTGCGTCGAGCGCCGGGCCGAGCAGATCCTGCTCGCCGGCCGGAAGGCCGTCAAGGCAACTCCAAAGCAGGTCGAGGTTGGCGTGCGCGGCAGGATCGGCGCAGCCGGCTCCGCCCAGGCGCAGCCAGACTTGCTGGAGCCAGGTTCCCAGCGACCGAGTGGGTTGTGCGGCGCGAAGGGCACCCGCAGAGTCGAGCGCTTTGAGGACGCGGCTTGCAGCCCGCCGGCCCTCCTCGCCAAGCAAATGCAGGCGCTCACCAAGCAGCTCCGGGACGGGCCGGGCAAGCAGTTCCGGATCGTCCGCGCTGGTTAGGCGATGAAGGTCTGCAAGCGAGAGGCCGCACCAAGGAGCGCGCAGCACACCCAGCCAGGCGAGGCGGTCGTGGGGATTGAGGAGGGCGCGGGCCAGGGCGAGGGCGTCGAGGACTTCGGGGCGGGCGGAAAGCCCTTCCAGATCGAGCGCGCGGAATGGGATTCCCGCTTTGCGCAGAGCCTGGGCGACAGGGACGAGGCTCTTGCGCGCGCGGGCGAGGACGGCAATGCGATACTTCTCGCCGCGCTCGCGAGCCTCCGCGACGCGGCGCATGTGACTCTGAATCAGGCCTACGATCTGCTCAATTTGCGCAGCGTGGGCCGTTTCCTTCTCGCCAATTGCATCGGGATCGGCGGCTTTTCCCGGCCCGGTTCGCGGCTCGAATTCAAGATGCAGGCTGAAACGCGAGCCGGGACCAGGATCGTCTGCGCGAGCCGGTTCGGCGGAGGAGAAGTCGATGCCGCTGCCGTCGGGAGCCGCGAAGACCTGTGCAAAGACCTCGTTGAGCCGCTCGACCAGCGGGGGCGCGGTGCGGAAGTTGGCCGCAAGAGCGACAGAATCGAACAAAAGCGGTTCGTCCTGAGGGATCTCAAGACCGGCCGTTCTTACGCGAGCGAAGAGTTCGGCGTCGGCTTCGCGGAAGAAGTAGATGGATTGCATGGGGTCGCCGACGGCAAAGCAGGTGCGGCCAGCCCGCTCCGGCCATGCGGCGATGAGCCGCCGGAGCAGCTCATGCTGGCGCCGGCTGGTGTCCTGGAACTCGTCCACCAGCAGGTGGCGGATGCCGTCGGCGACGGACAGGGCTGCATCGGAAGGCAGGCCGTCGTCGCCTTTCAGCACGCTCATGCGCGATCTGCGCCACTTCAATGAAGTCCACCGCGCCGGCTTCGGCAAAGACGACCTTGAGCTGGGCGGCGGCGTGGCGGAGCAGCGATGAAGCAGGCGCGGACGATGAGCCAATCGTCCTCGGTATAGCGCGCGGGGGGCAGATCGCGCACGGCGGCGAGCGCGGATTCGAGGCCCGGAATCGCGCTAAGACGGGCAATCAGCCCGAGAATCCGGGCCTTCTCGCGCTTGCGATCGGCGGGAAAGCCAAGGCGGACACTTATCTGCTTGCGGAAGGCGCCGTCTCCGATGAGCAGCAATGAAGCCAAGCCCAGGTGGGCCTCGCGCGCTTCTTCCAGAGCATCGCTGGAGGCGAATGGCGCGCAAGGAAACTCGGCCAGCTCAGCCAGCTCGCGGTGGAGCTGGCCGCCGGTCTGCTCGCAGGCAAACCGCGCCAGCTCCAAGGCTTCTTCCCGGGCGCCAGGAACTTGATCGAGGAGTTGACTGACCGAGCCGAGCGCTTCGCGGACGGCTTTGCCAAAGGGGCGTTCCAGGCTCTGCGCAGGGCGTCCCAGTCGGGGTTGCGACTGAGCAGAAAGTCGTGCATCCAGCGGTCGCGCCTGGCGAGCATCTCGACGAGCAGGCTCTTCCATCTCCTGCCAGTTGTTGTCGCGCCAGAGCAGCAGCAATTCGATGGCGTCGCTCAGGGTTGGGTCGCTCTGGCCGATTCTCTTCGAGGGTCTGGCGGGCCGCGCGGCGGTAAAGGTCGTTGGGCTGTTCGGCGATTCCCAGGCCGCCGCCAAAGCCGGAGAGCAGCGGCTGCTGGAGGGCCAGTTCGCGGCAGAAAGAGTCGATGGTGGAGATGCGGAGCTGCGCGGGCAGGTCAAGGAGCTTCCAGCCCAGCCGGCGCGAACGATCGAGGGCGCGCCGGGCGAGGGCGTCCATCGAGAACTCGTCGCTTGTGGGGGCCGGATTCGCAGCGGCCTTCTCAAGCTCGGCGAGGATGCGGTGGCGCATTTCGGCGGCGGCGGCGTTGGTGAAGGTGATGGCCACAATCTGGCCGGGTTCGTCCACCTCTGCCAGCAGGCGGAGAAAGCGGCGGGTGAGCAGATCGGTCTTGCCGGAGCCGGCAGGGGCCTGGACGAGAATGGAGCGGCCGGGATCGAGTGCGCGCTTGCGCTGGGGCTGGTCCGGCGGAGATTTGGACGGGGCGCTATTCATCGGCGGCCTCCAGGCTCTCCGCGTCGTTCTTCGTCTCCCGCCTCGGCCACATCTTCGCTCTCCTGAATGCGGCAGAGGGTTTGCAGGCCGCAGCGTTCGCAGGTCTTGGGGGCGTCGCGCGGGTCCACTTCGGCGCGGCCGGCGAGGAAGTCCTTGGCGAGCTGCTCGATGCGCTCGCGCCAGCCCATGAGTTGCTCGATGGTCAGCTCGTTCCTGACCAGGGTGCTGTTGCCTTTGAGTCCGGCAAAGAGAGTCGCCGCGGGATCGCCGACGTGGCCGGCAAAGTCGAAATGGCCCGGCGCGCACCTTGGCGAAGACCAGACCGCCGAGGGTTTCGTCTTCGCGGTCGAGGGCGAAGCCGGCATAGAGCGGCAGTTGCACATCGTCGGGGCGGGGCAGCTCCCAGAGTTTCGGCGAGACGTTGCCGGACTTGTAGTCGATGACCAGCAGCGAGCCGTCGATGAGGCGGTCGATGCGGTCGAGGCGCAGATCGAAGGTGAGACCGGCAAGGTGGATGGTGCGGACAACCTCGGTTCCCGCGACTTCGAAGCCGATGCGCGTGGATTCGTAGTCCAGCCACTCTGTGACCAGAAAGGCCAGACGCTGCTCTTCGAGTTCCAGATAGCGCCGGGGCATGCGCACGCGGAGCCCGGAGAGCAACTCCCCTTCAAAGACGCGGTGGACGTGCGCGCCAATGAATGGGCCTCGGTCTTGCAGGTCTTGGAGTTGCCCCTGCGAACGGATGCCGTCCGGCGGCCCGCCCCAAACGGAATGGAGCACGGCGTGGAGTAGTTGCCCGCGTTGCGAGGGGGTCAGGCCTGCCTCGGCCCGCTCCCAGCCGTGCGCTGCCAGGCGCGAAGTGGCAAAGGCCATGAAGGGGCATTGGGACTGGAAGGTGAGGACGCTGGCGCCGCCCTGGACCTTGCCGGGCGGGAAGGGAACGCGGCTGGCATCTTCGAAGAGAACCGTGAGGGGTTCGTGTCCGGTTGGCGCTTGGGGCAGCTCTTCCGGCGCCCCGGCAAGCTGGACGATCAGGCGCGATGGGCGGGTCTCGACGCCCTCGGCTTGTCGTGAGTAGCTGAAGTGGACTTCCGCTGCGGAGGACAAAAGCCGCGCCGTTACGGTCTGGGCCAGCTCCCAGTCGAGTTGCGGAGTGGCGTGCGGCATTCCTGCCTGGCGCTGCACGTCGAGCGGCAAGAGCGGGTGAGTTGCGCCGCGTGCGGGCCAAGCCTCCTCGCCGACGCCGAGGAACCAAATGGCATCGGCCGTAAGGCCCGCGGACTCGGCGGGGCCGGCGATCTGGATGGGCGCCTCCTGCGATTCGGGGACAAAGAGAGTTTCGTCGAGGGTGCGGGCCAGCACGGAGAGGAACTCGGCCCAGCGAATGCGGCGACCATCGAAGCCCAGTGATCCGGCCTCTTCCACTGCCTGGTGAAAACGCCGGATGGCTTGAAATTCGGCGCTCGACAGCGCATTTGGGCCGGGCCAGTCGACGCTCTCAAGCAGCCGCGGAACGAGTTCAGCCCAATCGAGCGGGCTCGCCGCGGCGGACGGACGGCGCATGAACTCCGTCAGGCCGCCCTTGGCGTCGGCAATCCGGTTGACCCACGACGTTGGCAGCGGGTCGGGGCCGGAGCGCTGACGGGCAAAAGCATCGAAGGTCCACTCGGGCCGCTCCAGTCCGCGGCGGCGCAGGGCGCTCATCCGCGCTTGGAGCGCGGAGGATTCCTTCGGGCTGGCTGCCGATTGGCCCGTGGAGAAGAGCCAGTCGAGTTCGTGCTCGGCGAGTGGGCCTGTGAGCCAGCGGAGCAGGAGAAGCGCTCCCCGAGCCTGCGCCACCTGGCTAAGTGGAATCCCAAGCGAGAACTCGAAGAGTGGCGCGTCCTCTGGGCCTGCGAGCTTCAGAAATGCCCGCTCCATTTGCCCACGGCTGGGCTGGGAACCCGCATTCTGCGTTACGACCAGCAGCCGGGCAGCCGGATTGGCGGCAAGCTGGCCTTGGCACCAGAGGGCGCAGGCCGCCACTTCGGATTGTTCGCCGGCGGCCTGGTGAAAGTGACTCTGTGCGGCGGTTTGGCCAGGGGCGGCCTGCCCGCCACGCGCCCCAGGCGTCGAAGAAAGCGCGCTGGGTGGGCAGGATGCGATCGAAGCCAGCCAGCAAGAGCGGCGGGCGCTCAGAGGGTCGCTCTCGGTCAGCGGATCCATCGAGGAGGCACGGCGACGAGAGGAGCGGGCGGCACAC
>CAWCWQ010000256.1:0-20129 GCA_963799145.1 uncultured Acidobacteriaceae bacterium
CGGTTGCCAGCGCTCCCCAGCCCAGCAGTACCAGCGCTCCGCAAACGGTAGCCAGCGCCACGCTTCCAGCAATCTTGCCTTTGGACATCTGGCGGAACACGGCCATCATCGGCCCCAGCGCCCACAACACGCCGCTAACCCCGAATGCCAGCGACGTATTCCATTTGAAGAACAAATTGAAAACCAGCCCAACGCCGCCGTAAACCAGCCCGGAACTGTAGCTCAAGGCCACGGCGCGGATCACCCATCCCGGCGGCTGGTCACCGCCGATGAACTTGGAGAGCGCCCACGCCACCAACCCGATGGCCGCAATTCCAGCGGTTCCATAGAGCGCGCCCTCAAGCGCCAGCGTCCAGCACCGCGCCGTGGTCACCAGTCCCGCGTGGGAGCGGTCAAGCCCGGTTTGAAAGAAGAAGAGCGCGAAGGCAGCGCCGGAGACACTCAGGGCGAAGGGCCACGAGATCTTGCTCAGGCCCTGCGACAGCAATTGGCCTGGGCTCACCATCATGAGCAGAATGGACCACCACTTGTTGGGCGGTGCGGCCTTGGTTGCAGGGCGGGGCCGGCGCCTCGGAGTTTCCGGTCTGGTCCGGAACCTCCCTTGTCCCGCACTTGGTACAAAAACTAACTCCGCCCTGGAGGGGCGTACCGCAGTTTCTGCAGAATCTTGCCATGGTTATACCTGTAGAAACATCTGCCTGCATTCTAGAGCCGCCCGTGGAACTGATCGTCGAACCGGATTAGCCCGACCCACCAACCCAGGTCTTTCTACTTCCGCGCCAGGCTCTAGCTCATTTCCCTGGCAGTCTCCCTGTGTAGGAGATTGTTTACCTCGCGCCGGCCGCTCCAAGACAGGAACAGCGGCTCGTTCATCGTTGATCGCCCATGGCTTCGGCCCGCCAAAACCAGCCTGCTGTGTACCAGCTCGCGGTCCCGTCAATATGCCTGCCATCGCCTGAAAGGCGACCTCGATAGTCGCCGTTGTTGCCGTCCCTGTGGAACACAATCCTGTCACCGCCCTCGACCAGCCTGAGCGTGTCCCTCACTTCTCCCCCGGAATCCGTGTTCCGCCACAAAGCATCGAAGACGTTCGATTGTCCCCGCCGCGTCCAGGTTCCTATGTAAAGGGATCGCCCGTTGACCCCCTCCTCGACGTGCCAGACATCGGGAATCTCCTGGTGGGAAGCAGGGCGATACGGCGCCTCGCGTTGCGCAAAACGCCCGAAGACCTTCACAAAGCCGACGCCAGCGCTGCCGGCGTTCTGGCAGACTCGACCCCTCTCCGTGCGAATCGTATAGGCCCCAGGTTCGGCATCGACGTCGAGAGTGTCGTTCGCCAAGCACCAGGATTCCTGATAGGGGTCGCATTCGGTCCGGCTCAATACCCCGTCGCGGACGGACTGGCCGTTATGCAGGATCGAATAGTGTACAGTGGACTCCCGGCCGCGCCATTTGTACCACACCTGGATCTGGCTGAGGTGCGCAGGGGCTTGCAGATTGAAGGTGGCGCTGTCGGTAAACCCGCATGCGTCGGTGTTGAAATTGTCGAAGAGTTTGATCTGGGCCATTCCAGGAACTGAGATTGCCAACGAAACTACGATTGCTCCAAGCGTCCGAAGCGCGTTCATGAAAGCTTCATCTCCTCCACAGCCAGGGGTTTCAGTTCCCGCGACAGGCTGTCCTTTCGACTCCCAAAAAACCTCTGCTGGGATCTCAAGACAGCGATGATACTGCTCCCATCGTTGGCGTTGCAACCAGGCGCAAATGGAACAACGGGAGCATGGGTCTATGCTCCTTGGCGACGCTGGACGCTCAACAGGCACATATGCAGGTCTCCCTATTGGAAAAGCACCTGGACCACCGCGGAAATCAGCCCTGGAATATCGTGCGGATTCGCCTCGGCAGCCGGCTTCCAGCCCAACTCGCGCATTGTCTGGCTGGTGATCGGCCCGATCGAAACCGCCGGAACCCCCGCGAACGGCCACGCAATCCCTGCCTGCCGGGCTGCCTCGGCCAGATGAGTTGCGCTCGATGAACTGGTAAAGGTTGCGGCGTCGACTCCTTCCGCCAGCACCATGCGAAGCTGCTCCGGCGCGGCCTCGGGCACGACGTTTCGATAGGCGTCCACCACGTCAACGATTGCGCCGGCAGCCCGCAATCCATCGGGGAGGATGTCCCTCGCCAGTTCGCCGCGCGCGATCAGGATTCTCCTTCCCGTGACCTGGGCGCTCATGCCGTCGGAGAGGCTCTCGGCCGTATAGGCTGGCGGAACAAAGGACACCCGAAGGCCGACCTTCCTCGCCTCCTCAGCCGTCGCCGCGCCCACTGCGGCAACCCTCAGGCCGCGCGGATTGGCCAGAGGAAGCTCGAGCGCCGACGCGCGCTCCGCCAGGGCGCGGACCGCATTGGCGCTTGCGAGGATGAGCCAATCGTAGCTATCGAGCTCTTGGAGTGCAGCGTCGAGCGCTTCGAAGCTGGACGGAGGGCGAATTTCGAGCACCGGAACCTCGACCGGCTCGGCCCCCAGCACCCTCAGCCCGTCGCTGAGCTTCCCGGCCTGATGCAGCGCGCGAGTCACCAGCACCCGCCGGCCCGCCAACGGGAGCGCCGTCACGGCAAGCCCCCGCCTGCCGCATCGAGCAGCGTTCCCGCTCCCGCCTCGATCAGCATTCGCGCCACCAGTCGTCCCAACGCTTCCGGGTCCGCATCGCCCTGAGCAGCACGATGAACGATCCGCACTGCCTCGCCCGTCTTCTGGTCGGCAACCACTGCGAAGATTTCGACGCCCAGTCCAACCCAGCCGGCGGTCCGCGATTCCATGCTGGTCCGGCAGTGGATGCCAATCGGCACTTGGCAGCCGCCGCCCAGCGCGGCCAGAGCCGCGCGTTCAGCGGTCACGGCAAAGCGCGTGGCGGGATCATCGAGGAACGCCACCGCCGCAATCGTCGCCGCATCGTCCTTGCGCGTCTCGATCCCCAGCGCTCCCTGCCCGGCAGCCGGGCAGAAATCCTTGGGATCAAGCCGTTCCCGCACCCACTCGGTCTTGCCCAGGCGGTCGAGGCCGGCCGCGGCCAGCAGAATCGCCTCCACCTGCCCCTCGGCCAGCTTGCGCAGGCGCGTGTCCACGTTGCCGCGAAACTCGACGGCCTCGATGTCGGGCCGCAGCGCCTTCAACTGCGCGCGCCGCCGCTGGCTGCTGGTTCCCACCCGCGCGCCTTGCGGCAGCTCCGCCAGATTTGCATACTTCACCGAGACAAATGCGTCTCGCGGATCGACACGCGGCGGCGTGGCGGCCAGCGCAAACGGCTCCGGCAATTCCGTTGGCAGATCCTTGAGCGAGTGAACGGCCAGATCCACGCGCCCCTCGGCCAGCGCCTCCTCGATCTCCTTGGTGAACATGCCCTTCGAGCCGACTTGCGCAAACGTAACTTCCTGCAGCCGGTCGCCGGTGGTCTTGATGATCTCGATCTCGACCGAGTGGCCCTGGCCGCGGAGCAGCGCGGCAATGTGGTTGGCCTGCCACAGCGCCAGCTGCGAGCCGCGGCTTCCAATGCGCAGTTTCATCGGCGGCTCTCCGCGCCGGTATCGGCTTTATTCACCGCTTCATCCGTCTCCGCTCTGGAGGTTTCTGAACCGGCCGTGGCCCCCGCAGCCTCAGTTTCCGCGCCATGGATTTCGGCGGCAGAGACCGACCAGGCCTCGCAAAGCGCATCCAGCCGCGTCGAGTCATTCTCTCGCGCGGCCTGCTTCAGGGCCTGCATCGGCGGGTGGAGAAACTTGTTCACCAGCCCGCGGGTCAGCGCTTCAACGGCGGCGACCTGCTCGGCAGTGAGCGAAGCCAGGCGGCTTGCACCCGGCGCAGCTCGGACCTGCCGAATCTCCTCGGCCTGTCGCTGCAGGGCAACGATCGCCGGAGCCACATTGACCGTCCGCTGGCGCTGATGGAAGCGCTCCACCTCGGCGGCAATCAGCGTCTCGGCGTCGCCTGGCCTCGCGGCTGCGTTCGGCCATGTGCGCGGCGGCCACCGTTTGCAGGTCGTCGATGTCGTAAACAAAGATGCCTTCCAGCTTGCCCATCGCCGGGTCCACGTCGCGCGGCACGGCAATGTCGATGAAGAACATGGGCCGGTTGCGGCGGCGATGCAGAAAGGCCTGCCCATGTTCGCGGCGGAAGATGGGGTGCGGCGCGCCGGTCGAGCTGATCACGATGTCCGCCTCGCTGGCCGCCTCGTAGAGCTGCTCGAAGGGAATCACCTTGCCCTTGAAACTCCTCGGCCATGCGGCGCGCGCGCTCCTGGGTGCGGTTGGTCACCAGGATGGCCCCCGCGCCCTGCTGCACCAGATGCCGCGCCGCCAGTTCGCTCATCTTGCCCGCGCCCACCAGGAAAACCGTGCGCCCGGCCAGCGATCCGAAGATCTTGCGCGCCAGGTCCACGGCCACCGAGGCGATCGAGACGGAGTTGGAGCCGATCTCAGTCTCCGAGCGGACCTTCTTGGCCGCGGCAAAGGCGCTTTGCAGCAGGTGTTCCAAGCTGGCCGGCCACGGTGCCCGAGGCGCGCGCCACGGCGAAGGCCTCTTTCACCTGGCCCAGAATCTGCGGCTCGCCCACCACCATCGAGTCCAGGCTGGCGGCCACGCGGAAGAGATGGCGCACCGCCTCCCGGTCGTGATGCTCGTAGAGGTGCGGCGCAAGCAGCTGCCGGGTCCAGGCCGAAGTGCTGATGCAGAAAACCGGCCAGATCGGTATCCGGCGAGTCGACGGCGGCCAGCAGCTCCACGCGGTTGCAGGTGGAGACGATCATGCACTCCGACACCCCGGGCATGGCGGCCAGGGCGCGGGTCGTCTCCGGCAGCTCCTCGCGGCAGATGGCGATGCGCTCGCGCAGCTCGATGGGCGCGGTCTTGTGGTTGACGCCGATGAGCGCCAGCGTCATTGCGGCACCGAACCTGTGCACGTGGCTGAAGAGGTTGGCAGACCAGCACGGCCAGCATCACGACAAACACCGCGCCGGAGAGATACGCCGCCTTGCGTCCGCGCAGGCCCGCGCTGCGCCGCACCAGCAGCAGCAGCACGTAAACCACCCAGCTGACAAAGGCCGCAATGATCTTGGGATCGAGAAAGTAGGCTGCGCCGAGCGGCGTCTCCTGGGCCAGCACCGAGCCGATGACCAGCCCGACCGTCATGCAGGGAAAGCCGAACTCAAGCGTTGCGTGGGCGATGCGCTCCAGGGTATCCAGAGGCGGCAGCCAGTCCAACGGCGCCCACCAGGAGTCCTCGCCCGGCCTGGGCTTGCTCTTGATGCGGCGCTCCTGCACCAGGTAGAGCACCGAGGCCAGCAGGCTGAAGCCGAGCGCCGCATAGGCCACCAGCAGCGCGGCAATGTGGGCCACCAGCCAACTGGTGCGCACGCCCTGCGGAGGGAAAAGTGTAGCGATCCGGCCCCAGCGCGGGCACAAAAACCAGAAAGAAAGTAGCCGGCAAGGCAAAGATTCCCAGAGAGATAGCGTCGTAAAGCCACCAGACCAGGAAGAACAGGCGCGGCGACGGCCAAGCCCAGCAGCGACTCGACCTCGCGCACGCCCACCGGCATCCAGCGATGCGCCTGGACCAGCATCTCGACCGCGGAGACAAAGTGGAAGAAGAAGCGCCATTCCGCCCAGGTGGACGCAGGTCTTCCGCCAGCGCACCAGCCCATAAAGCACGGCCGGAAAGACGGCGACACTCGCCGCCGCATAGAGAATCGCCGCAACTCGGAGCCAGAGGAGATACATTTCGATCTTCACCTTACGTGCGCAAATAAACAGTATACTGTGATGCAAATCACCAAAAGCAGGGTTCAGGGATCGAGATCGGCCGCTGCCCGACCAGGTTCAGGATGATGTGGATTTGCCCTCCTGTGGAAGCCATGGAGGACGTGGCGCTGCTCCTCGTCTTTTCAATCCTGTGCCCACCGTCACCCCGAGGCTGAATTCCATCCACTAGAATCGCCCTGAGGAGTTCCGACACGATGCCCCGTAAAGCCCTGATCGCCGCCAATTGGAAGATGTACAAGACCCCCGCCGAAGCCAAGGCCTTCGTCGATGCCTTTTTGCCGCTCGTAGCCGGCCACGACCGCGACGAGATCGCCCTCTTTCCCTCGCCCGTACTGCTGCCCACCGTGATCGAAGCCGCCAATGGTTCGAACGTAGCCGTTGGCGCGCAGAACATCCACTTTGCGCCCGAGGGCGCTTACACCGGCGAGACTTCCATCGGCCAACTTCTCGCCGTCGGCGGAACGCACACCCTGATTGGCCACTCCGAGCGCCGCCAGTACTTTGCCGAGACCGACGAGATCGTCAACAAGAAGCTGCACGCCGCGCTGAAGAACGGCGTTGTGCCCATCGTTTGCATCGGCGAGGTTCTGGCCGAGCGCGAGGCCGGCAAGACCGAAGAGGTGCTCAAGACCCAGGTGACCGGGGCATTCGCGGGCATCACGGCCGACGCCGCCGCACCGATCGTCATCGCCTACGAACCGGTCTGGGCCATTGGCACCGGCAAGACGGCCACGCCCGAGATGGCCGCCGACGCCCACAGAATCATTCGCGCCGAAGTGGCCAAGCTGCTGGGCGCCGAGATCGCGGCGGCCATGCGTATTCTCTACGGCGGCAGCGTCAAGCCGGACAACGCCACCGCGCTCATCGGCCAGGAAGAGATCGATGGCGCATTGGTAGGCGGCGCCAGCCTCAAGCCCGACTCCTTCGAGAAGATTGTCAAGTACTAGTTCCAACCGGCCCTGGGCGCCCAAGGTCCCGTTCTTGGGACCTGGGATTCTTTGACTCTCTGCGGCTCCTCCGTTCTGGTGGGGGCTACTGTGCGCTCCGGCTTTGCTCAGGCGGGCGCGGGCAGCCCCAGGCGCTGCCAAAGGCGCAGGGTGGGCACGGCCTGGTTGACGGTGTAGAAGTGCAGGCCGGGCGCGCCGTTGGCGAGCAGTGTTTCGCAGAGGCGGCCGACCACGTCCAGGCCGAAGTCGACCAGCGCGGGCTTGTCGTCCTCCAGTTCTTCCAGGCGCAGGCGCACCCAGCGGGGCAGATCGGCGCCGCAGCCAGCGCAAAAGCGCACCGTGTTGGCGAAGCCGGTGATGGGCATGATACCCGGCACCACCGGGATGGTGATGCCGGCCTTGGCGCAGCGCTCCATGAAATCGAAGTAGGCGTCGGGGTTGTAGAAGAGCTGCGTCAGTGCCCCGTCGGCGCCGGCCTCCACCTTGCGGCGGAAGTGCTCGAAGTCGGCGCCGGGGCACTGGAGCCTGCGGATGCATCTCCGGGTAGGCGGCCACCTCGATCTTGAAGGCGTCTCCGTGGGTCTGGCGGATAAAGCTCACCAGTTCATTGGCGTAGTGGAAGTCGCCCGGAGCCGAGGGGCTCATGGCGGTGGCCGGCAGGTCGCCGCGCAGGGCCACGATGCGCTTGACGCCCGCCTGCCGGTAGCGACCGAGCAGTTCGGCGATGTGGGCGCGCGTGGACCCTACACAGGTGAGATGCGGCGCGGCCTCCACACCGGAGTGGTTCGCCACCGCCATCAACGTATCGTAAGTGCCTTCCTGCGTGGAGCCACCGGCGCCATATGTGATGGAGAAGTAGTCCGGCCGCACCGCCGCGAGTTGGCCGATAACGGACGGCAGCTTGGCCACGCCTTCCGGCGTACGCGGGGGGAACAGCTCGAAAGAGAAACTTAGCGGCGAGGACTGACTCACTTCGCCCTCCACTCTGCAAACCGCTGGTCGAGCACGGGTTTCAAATGGTCGAAATTCTCCCATGTATCCTTGACGTAATAAAGATCTGGTACGTCAGTACCAAGTGTGGCCTCATAGTCGGCAAGGAATTTGCCCTTCTGAAAGTCAAAGTAGGCTTGGGAAAATGAGTTGCCTACTTCGTTCAAGTCTTCATTAGTGAATTTGCCATCACAGGACTCCAGAAAGAACCTTCCGGGCGTAACAGAGTGTGATGCTAATTTGGGAATCTCGTCCGGAAAATCGTCAATGAAGATTTCGCCAGCGAGACCAGACAATAACGCCCAGGTGACAAACATGCCAGTGTGCGTCGCCCCGGCCTCAGGTGGCAAATCCTTTGGGAAATTGCCACCGTAATGCCACGATGCGTCATCGTATTTCACGAAAAGTGCCGCCTTACTTTGCCGCCTTCGGGGGTTCCCGAGTCTCGATTCTATGATTTGGGAAACCACAACCGTTCATTTCCCACTGTTCACTGTTCACCGTTCACCGTCCCCGGAATCAGATAGGCGCCGGGAATTCTCTGGTCCAATGTGGCGAGCACCGCTCTGTTGGCGCTCGCCAGTTGCAGCAGATGGCCGTCGGTGGTCTGCTTCGGGGTCTTCACCCACGCCGGGAGTTGCGATAGGTCGATGCCGTCGGGAAGGAACGCGAGCGGCATACTGTTCTTTGTTTTCAGGCTGTTCAGCAACATTTGAGCCTGATCGACTGTAAAGCCGTAGTCCGGGACTTGCGCAGCAACGCGCACGAATCCCAGTTCCGTGATCGAGCAGGTCAATAGCGGCGCATCCTTCAGGGATACGGCCCAGGCCATCACGCGCGCGTGGAAAGCGTGGTGGAAGATTCCTAGAGCGATCAGGGCATTCACATCGAGCAGGTATTTCATGGAAAGTCTGCGAGTATCTCTGCAACTTGTTCACTGGTCAGCACAGGCGCATCCGGTCCCGCATAGAGTACCGAGAAGCCTGTGACAGGGTCTTCGACGATCCGCGGCTCAAAAGTCTTCTTCCGGCGCGGGGTCAGCACAATACGCCCATCCTCGATACCGGCGTCCAGCGGGTCGCCGGCGCGGATACCCAGCTTGCGGCGAATCGGTCCCGGCAGCACGATCTGACCTTTAGTGGAGACTCTGGTCTGCATGGTAAGACAATCTTACTGCCGTTTGAATTGCGTTGCAAGCTGCATGTGCTGTAACTGTTGCCGGGTTCCCAGGTCTCGTTTTTGAAACCTGGGAACCCGCTATTACCTATCAAATGACGACTGGCAACTGACCACTAGTACCTGTAATTCTCCGCCTTGTACGGCCCTTCCATGGGCACGCCGATATAGTCGGCCTGGCGCGCGGTCAGGGTGGTCAGCTTTACGCCGATCTTCTCAAGATGCAGCCGCGCTACCTCTTCGTCCAGTTTCTTGGGCAGCACGTAGACGCCGATCTTGTAAGTGTCTTTGTTGGCCCACAGGTCGAGCTGCGCCAGCGTCTGGTTGGCGAAGCTGTTGCTCATTACAAAGCTCGGATGTCCGGTGGCGCAGCCCAGGTTTACAAGGCGCCCTTCGGCCAGGATGAAGATTCCGTGGGCAGGCTGGCCCGGACCGGCGGGGAAGCTGTAGAAATCTACCTGCGGCTTGATGTTCAGCTTGGTCACACCCGCCTCGGCGTTCAAACGGTCCATCTGAATCTCGTTGTCGAAGTGCCCGATGTTGCAGACAATGGCCTGATCCTTCATCCGCTTCATGTGCTCCAGCGTGACGATGTCCACGTTGCCGGTGCAGGTGACGTAGATGTCTCCACGCCCCAGCGTCTCTTCGATGGTGGTAACTTCGAAACCCTCCATGGCCGCTTGCAGCGCGTTGATGGGATCGACCTCGGTGATGACGACTCGCGCGCCCATGCCGCGCAGCGAGTGAGCGCAGCCCTTGCCCACGTCGCCGTAGCCGCAGACCACCGCGACCTTGCCCGCGACCATCACGTCGGTGGCGCGCTTGATGCCGTCTGCCAGCGACTCGCGGCAGCCGTACAGGTTATCGAACTTGGACTTGGTCACCGAATCGTTTACGTTGATGGCCGGAACCAGCAGCTTGCCCTGCTCCAGCATCTTGTACAAGCGGTGAACACCCGTCGTGGTCTCTTCCGAGATGCCGCGCCATTCCTTCACCACCTTGTGCCAGTGCTGGGGATCTTCGGCATAAACCTTCTTCAGCAAGTCCTTGATGACCTGCTCTTCGTGGCTTTCCGAAGGTCCATCGACCCACTTGTCACCCTCTTCCAGTTGATAGCCATTGTGGATGAGCAGCGTTGCATCGCCGCCATCGTCTACCACCAGCTGCGGCCCTAAGCCATCCTTGTGGTCGAGCGCCCGATACGTACACCACCAGTACTCTTCCAGCGACTCACCCTTCCAGGCAAAGACCGGGACGCCTGTGGCCGCGATGGCCGCCGCCGCATGGTCTTGCGTGGAGAAGATGTTGCAGCTTGCCCAGCGAACCGTCGCGCCCAGGCTCACCAGTGTCTCAATCAGCACCGCCGTCTGAATGGTCATGTGCAGCGATCCGGTAATGCGCACGCCGGCCAGGGGCTTGGCCGCAGCGTATTTGTTCCGGATCGACATCAGGCCCGGCATCTCCTGCTCGGCGATGGTGATTTCTTTTCGGCCCCAATCGGCCAGGGCCATGTCTGCCACTTTGCATTCCAATTCCGCGACTTCGAGGGTTGAGGTTGCCATTTGGATTCTCCTTATATCGTCAAATCGTGATATATTGATATGTATCAGAGATTCGCCATGCCGTCAATCGTAAAAATTCTTCGCGTCGTCGCCGACCCCAACCGCCTGCGCATTCTCTTGCTTCTGTGGGGCGAGGAGCTCTCCGTGGCCGAGATGCAGGAGATTCTTGCGATGGGCCAGAGCACCATCTCCACGCACCTGTCGCAGTTGAAGCAGGCTGGCCTGGTGGAAGACCGCCGCACGGGGAAAAGCAGCCTCTACCGACTTGCCAGCCAGGTCGTGGAAGATGTTGAAGTCATGAAAGGGCACGACTTCAGTCGTGCCGATGGTGCGAGAAAACCTGTCCGGCCTTTAGGCCCTGAGGGATGGTCAGTTCTTAAGACCCCTACTGCGAGTAATTTTCTGCATGACTTGTTGGCGCGCGCCGCGGCAGAGATCCCCGAGGCCGCCGCCGACCAGGCAGCCATCCGCAGCGTGGTCAGGAAGCGCCAGGACAAGATGCGCAGCTTCTTTGACAGCGCGGCCGGCCGCCTGGGCAAGGACTACGTTCCCGGCCAATCGTGGAAGGGCGTGGCCGAGGCGCTGCTGCGGCTGATGCCGCCCATGGTCATCGCCGATCTGGGCGCTGGCGAGGGAGCCTTTGCCCTGCTGCTGGCACAGAGCGCGAAGAAGGTCATCGCCGTCGATACCTCGGCGAAGATGATCGAGGTGGGCCGCGAGCAGGCCCTCCGGCATGGAGTGAAGAACGTCGAGTACCGGCTCGGCGACATGGAGGAGGTTCCCATCGAGGACGCCGAGGCCGACCTGGTCTTCTTCTCCCAATCCCTCCATCACGCACTGCATCCCGAGCGGGCCATTCAGGAGGCTTGGCGAATCCTCCGGCCCGCGGGGCGCGTGGCGATCCTCGATCTGGTCAAGCACCGCTTCGAGGAGGCGCGCGAACTCTACGCCGACGAATGGCTGGGCTTCAGCGGGCCGGAACTGGAAGTCATGCTGGAGAAGGCGGGCTTCACCGAGGTACAAACTTCGGTGGTTCACAAGGAGCCTGAATCTCCGCAGTTCCAGACCCTGCTTGCCGTGGCGAACAAACCGGATTAGATCCCTTCGCCCATGGAAACGTACTCGCGCATGCGGTCCAGCTTTTTGCGGTAGGCGGCGCGTTCGGCCTCTTCGGCGGTGAACTGCTCGGCAGGGTGCGGCTTGCCTCCCTGGCGTTCCTCCAACTCCTCGACGCGCGCCGAGAGGGCGATCAGCGCGTCCGAGAGCGGATCCTTGATGTCGTGGGGATCGGTAATCAGCACGCGCTCGCCATTGCGATAGACGATGTGCGCCGGAACGCCGACCACCGTCGAATCGGGGGGCACATCGGAGAGCACCACGGAGCCTGCGCCCACGCGCGAGTTCTCGCCGATGGTGATGTCGCCCAGCAGGTTGGCGTTGTTGCCGATGAAGACACGGTCGCAGACCGTGGGGTGGCGCTTGCCGTGGCCCTTGCCGGTGCCTCCCAGGGTGACGCCCTGGTACATGGTCACGTCGTCGCCCACGATGGCGGTTTCGCCAATCACCACGCCGGTTGCGTGATCGATGAAGAGCCGCCGGCCCAGCGTTGCGCCGGGATGAATGTCCACGCCGGTGTAGAAGCGGCCGACCTGGGAGAGCAGCCGCGCCAGAAGGCGCAGCTTGGCGCGCCAAAGACCGTGCGCGATGCGATGAATCCAGACGGCCCAGAGGCCGGGATAGCAGAGGAAGACCTCCAGGCCGGAGCGGGCGGCCGGGTCGCGCTCCATTACGGAGCGAATGTCGTCGCGGATGCGGGCAAGGAGGTTCATAAGGAGCTGACTAGAAAGCACCTGCTATTAGGAGGATACGGGTTTCGGTGGTTGCTGTGAAAGATTTGTTCGAGTGAAGGGGTGCGTTGCGTTCAGAGCCTGGCTTTTTCAGCGCATCCTGTGACGCCGCCATGGAGGGGCATCGATTGGCTGCTCAGAAGCCCTCCAGCACATCGGCCACCAGTTGCCGCGCAAAATCGCGGCTCAGCCGATCCACGGCCGCCGGGTTCTCCTGCAAGAAGGCCGGCAAGTCCGCGGTCGCCTGGTACTGCTGGCGGAAGACACAGTTCTTGTTCTCGTAAAGGATCTTGCCGCCGCGGCCGGTGAGCGTGACGGAGACCACCATGGTGATGAGGAAGCTGGACGACTGCTGCGTAGAGGAGTTGTAGGTGAGGGGCGCTACCGTCTCCTTGAGAATCGTCCCGCGCAGGACGGCGTCGGCGTCAGGGTTCTCGTCGGGCGTCACACGGAAGCGCGAGCGCGTGGCGAACTCGCGAATCACCGCCTCGGTCATTGCCGTCTCGGTGTGATAGGTCTCGGTGCGCGTGGCAAAGACCGGCACCGAGAGCGTGTGCATGTCGGGCGGCAGATGCGTGGCCGCGCCCAGCGTGTGGTATCCGCAACCGGCGATGCCCATCAGGGCCAAAGCGAGCGGGGCAAAAGCGAACTGGCGCATGACTCATCTTATCGCGCAGCCATGCCTGCCACCCACCCATTTGCAAAGGACCATTCAATCGTGAAAGTGTGGGAAACCACGACCCGCGACCATCCGTCTTCAGTTCCACATAAACCCGAATCCTCACTGCTCACTGACCACTGTCCCTACCAGGGCAGCGGTTGCCCCAGGTGGAAGTACCCGCCGCTCGGTCCGTCGTCGGTTAGAGTGGCGAGCGCCGCGCTCGTTTTGGCTCCCTCGCCTAGTTCCATCGTGGCTTGCGGCCCGCCCATGTCTGTCTTCACCCAGCCGGGATGCCCCGAGTTGACCTTGATCGGTGTGTCGCGCAGCTCCCAGGCAAGGTGGATGGTGAATGCGTTGAGCGCCGTCTTGGAGGCGTCGTAGGCAAACGACTTGGAGTTGTAGATGGGCGATTGCGGGTCGGCCTGCAGGGTGAGAGAGCCCAGGATGCTGGAGAGGTTGACGATGCGGCCGGCGGGGCTCTTCTTCAGCAGCGGCAGCATCGCGCCGGTCAGGGCCACCTGGGCAAAGAAGTTGGTCTCAAAGACCTTGTGCAGCAGATCCATCGGAACCTCGGCGGCGGAGTGTTCGGGGCCTGTGCCGGGGAACGTACCGCCGGCGATTCCGGCGTTGTTGACGAGAATGTCAAGCCGGCCATATTTCGAGTCGAAGTAGTCGTACGCGGCCTGAAAATCGGCGGGTTTGGTGATGTCGAACTGAATCACGTCTGCGTCAACGCCCGATGCGCGGAGTTTACCGGCGGCCTCTTCACCCTGTGCAAGGTCCCGGGAGCCGATCACGACCTTTGTGCCGGGAGCCTTGAGTTCGAGTGCCGTCTGGAAGCCGAGCCCGCGGTTTCCGCCGGTAATGAATGCGATCTTCTGAGGCATGGGGGATCTCTCCTGTGCAGGTTTGGATTCCCGTGGCACTGGACAAGGTGCAGGAACTTTGGGCCGCGCTGTTCTGCTTGACGCAGATCTCCAGCTTAAGCGAACCACTGCTCTAGAATTCGAGGCACCAGGCCGAGAGGCCCGGGGTCTCAATTCTGCAATCTGAGAGCAAGTTACTTGGCTTCGCTGGTCTGCGTGCTCAAGTAGCGCTCGTAGCCCAGCTCGGCGATCTGGTGCAACTCGACTTCGAGCTCGTCCAGGTGTTCCTCCTCGGCCTTGAGCAGCTTGATGAAAAGATCGCGCGAGCCGTTGTCCTTCTCGTCCGCCGCAATCCGGGCGGCCTCGTTGTACAGGGCAACGGCTCCGAGCTCGGCCTTCAGGTCCGATTCGGCCATCTCCTTGACGTTTTTGCCGATCGACAAGGCCAACGGCTCCATGCTTGGCGCGCCGTCAAGAAACAGAATGCGCTCGATCAGCCACTCGGCGTGCTTCATCTCGGCGATGGACCGCAACTTGATTTGCCTGGCAAGCCGGTCGTATCCCCAGTCCTCGCACATTTCGGCGTGAACGAAGTACTGGTTGATGGCGGTTAGCTCCTCGCGAAGCGCGCGGTTCAGCTGCTCGATGACTTTCGGGTTACCCTTCATGCCACCGATTCTACAAGAGATGGGAGCGATTTGTAACCAGGAAACTCAGGAAGCGCGGGCGACTCCGGGCACGCAGTCTTATTACTCCTCAGAGATGCGCCACCTGCTCCGTGCGGAATATTTCTTTCTGCCAGCGCACGATGGGAACAGAGCGAAGCGGAGGAACCAGGGCGTCAAGGCGGATAAGTCGGCGGTCTTGCGGGGTCCTCCCGCCATCTGAGATCGCAAGCCGCGAGTTCCGCCAAGCCGCCGCAAGCGCCTCCAAGGTACAATGCTCTCAATCAAGGAGGCACCATGCGCAGGATTCTTCTCGCTGTTTTCGCCGTGTTCTTCGCCGCCCCGTTTGCCGCCCCGCTCAAGGCGCAGGGCGCGCCGCCGCAGGTCAGCGCCGACCAGCCCTACACCATCGAGTACTACTACAAGTGCCAGTGGGGCCATCAGGCCGAGTTCACGGCTCTCTTCCTCAAGAACCACTACCCGCTGCTCCAGAAGATCCAGGCCACCGGCCGCATCCTCTCGCTCAAGATCGAGTCGCCCGCCTACCACACCACCGAGGACGGCCGCTGGGACTATCGCGTGACCATCCGCTACAAGAACTCCACCGTGGCCACCACCGCCAACCCCGACGAAGAGGCCTTCATCAAGGAGCTATGGCCCGACCAGGCGACTTATCAGAAAGAAGAGCAGCGCCGGTTTGAGATTCTGCTTGGCCACTGGGATCTGCCGGTGACCGACATAACCCCGCCTGCAAAGTAGTTCGCTCAATCTTGCCTCTGCCGCCACTGCCGTGCCAGGTCTTCGGCGGCCTCGGGCCACTCCGGAAACTCGAACTGGAAGCCGGCCCGGAGCAGGCGGACGGGAACGGCGCGACAACTCTGTAGCACCAGCTCGGCCTCGGTGCGCATGGCGAAGGCACCGACATGGATGAAGAGCGAAGGCGCCGGCAAGCCATTGGGCGCATCCCACGCATCGCGCAGCGCCTGCATGAATTCGCGGTTGGGCAGCGGGTTGGGCGCGGCGATGTTGATTGGCCCTTCAAGCTCTTCGTGGGCGACGATGAACTCCACCGCGCGGGCATAGTCGGCCTCGTGAATCCACGCAACAAACTGCCTGCCGCTGCCCTGCTTACCGCCCAGCCCCAGCCGCACCAGATTTGAGAGCACGGCAAAGACGCTGCCCGGCGCTGGGCCGAAGGTGACGGCACTGCGCAGGGCCACTTTGCGGGTGCGCGGCGCCTCGTGCTCGAAGAACGCGGCCTCCCAGTCCCGCACGACGCGTTTTGAAAACTCTCGCCCACCGCGCCATCGCGGGGCTTTCGAAGCGGAACCGTCTGCCGGCTCGTCACCGCCGACGGGGCAGGATTCATCCATCGGCGGATCGACTCCGTTGGGGTCAAGGGCGCGCTCGTAGAGGGTAGCCGCCGAAGCGTTCAGCCACAACCGCGGCGGATCGTCGAGTCTTGAGAGCGCCTGACTTAGAAGCCGCGTCGATCGAACGCGTGACTCGTAGATGGCGCGCCGGTTCACCGCATTGTAGCGGCAGTTCACGCTCCGGCCGGCCAGGTTGATGCAGACGTCCGCGCCCTCCAGGGTCTCGGTCCAATCGCCCATGTGCTCGCCGTCCCAGTGAACTGTCTGCCAGGGAGCGGAATAAGGTCCACGGGTCAGTACGGTTACGTTGTGGCCCCGCTCTTGAAAATGGCGCGCCAGCATCTGGCCCACCTGTCCGCTGCCGCCCGGGAGCACGATGCGCAGCGGGCGCGTACCTATGGAAGCTTGGGTTTTGGGCTGTGGAGTCAAGCCCCGGAGAGTGAGGCCTTCGGGACGCGGAGTCTGCGGTTCATCCATGCATTCAGCCTACAGCGTTAGTGGCGGCCTGGGAACTCGGCTATGCACCGGGCGGATAGCTGCATGTCAGCGATCTGGTCCTCGGTCAATACCCGCGTATAACCGTATTTCATTCGATGTCCCTCGCGGAATTGTTCTTCCATTTCTTCCTCGGTTAAGCCGGGGTCGCCGGTCCATGGCCTCGGACAAGAAAGAAAAGCTTCCGGCGGGTCGGGCCTTCCGCGCTTGTCTCAAAATCCTTGCCTCTTGAGACTTCGCGCCGCGTTGCCGGTTCTATTTCCATAGAATGCCCGCCGACACTTCGACAGGCACGACAGGTTTCGGCTGCGCGCGGAATTTCTTTCGTAACCCCAAGAACCTGACTTCCAAGCCCCAGTAGCAAGCTGACGCAACTGCAAGGGATGCGACGAGATTGATGGGAAAGGGAATAGAAATTGGGGCGCTGCCATCGGGTTTCAAGAATAGCTGCTGCCACAGGTACAGTGAGTAGCTGAGCTTGCCGACTGTAACGAATGGCGCAGAATTGAGAATGCGGCCTATTGCTCCCTTGGGAAGAAATACGAGCCTTGCTACGCAGGCCGTCAACAGGGCGCTATTGACGATTTCGAGAACCACACTTAGAGCCGCTAAGTAGACTGGAATAGCGTCAAGAAGGGCAATGAGGAGTACTACAAACAGGAGACTCCGGTCGTCTGACAGGAGCCTTGAGGAAAGAATACGGCTTCGAACCCTGCGAGCGCCCATCGCAAGCAAGCAACCCATTGCAATTGGCCCACAACGGAGTGCAAAGCCATACGTCAACAGCGGCATGCCGCTTAGCTTGTGAATAGCATGCGTGAAGGGACAGGCGAGAATTGCAATGGTCGCTACAGCCACGCATGTTCTCAACCGAACGCTTCTCATGACCAGCGGCCAGAGAAGGTAGAATTGCTCCTCCACCGATAATGACCAGAGATGGCCGAGGACCCAAGCGCCAATTGGGGAGTAGTTGACCGTGTACGTCAGAACGTATACCCACAATCCATTTGGTACTGGCGCAACGCCAAAAACATTCAGGAGCGCCACGCAACCAACGAATAGAAAGAAGGCCGGGAGGATTCTTAACATGCGGCGGATGTAGAAAAGCCTAAGTGAGATACTGCCGGACTGAGCGCGCTCGTTGAGCAAGAGGCTAGTAATAAGAAATCCAGAAATGACAAAAAAAACACGTACTCCGAGGTCCGCGTGCAAGAACAAGGCTCTAAAGCCGAAGGAACGAGGACCGCCGGCGATTGCATGTCCCGCCAAGACAAGCACGATTGAAATAGCTCGAAGACCGTCAAGTGAGGGAATGCCAGACTTGTGCGCGGCCAGGCTCGCCGTTGCCTCGATTGGTCATTAGAGCGTTTCTCCTGTTGCTGTAATGGGTGTTTACGTCCCACCCTAGCCGCAAGAACAAGAACGCGGCGAGGTTGGGGCGCCCATAAGCGCTAAGATAACCGATCGGCAACCCAAAGCGTTGCGCGGTTATCACTTTGATTACCCCGCTGATTGGGTGTTGAGCCAAACAAAACGCCGCTCCGAATTCTTGACACAGCGCCTATGGGTGGGGCACCCAAGACTCTATACCTATAGGAGAAGTGCTCTAAGAGCTTGTTCTCGCGGGTCGCGGTGGCGCAAAAGGAAGCTCCTTGGCCTCATAAATACTTCGCTGCTTAGTGCGCGGCGCCGTTGCCCGTGCAGGCCTCCATCATGCAAATGCTCCCTCGCCTACTCGCAAGGAATTTTGCGGTGGTCCCGGTTGTTCGGGCAGTTTTCGCCGATTTATAAGTGGCGGTTCCGACTTTCGGTTTAGGCCGCCGGTGATTCCGGCAGGCGGTTGAAGCTGACCGGGCGGCGATATTGCCATTGTCACAGTACCGATTGACCGGCAGGGCCAGTTCATCGCATTCTGAAACCGGCTGGTGAAGTGGAGGTGGGCTCTACCTATAGCCGGCCAGGATGCGCCGCCGCTGGCCGGCCCGGTATTCGTGGACGATCAGGATCGCAAATAGGCCCACGAGAATCAGGGGACCGAGGAAGATCCAGGGCGGCATGGCGACGCGATTCTGGCCGACCGCGACCGACTCGGGCGCGCGCACCACTCCGAACATGGTCACCATGTCCTTGCCCACTGAGACGCCTTCGCCCAGCTTGACCAAGCCAAAAAAGCCAACCAGGCTGTTGCCAATTTTCGCATTGTCGTCCGCAGAGACCTTGCCGAAGAAGTTCACAACGTCGTGGCCGGCTTTGCCGGCGATATGGATGTTCCCGAAGAAGACGACGACGTCGCCTTTTGCTTCGCCCTCGAGCTTAACGCTGCAAAAGAAGCAGACGGCGTCATGCACCGTGGCGTCGGGCGCCACGCGAATGTCGGAGAAGAACTGGACTGCATCCCGCTCCGCGCGGGCGGGAGTCGGCGCGGCCGCAAGAGCGGCGCCGAGCATGCAAACGCCAAGAATTCGCTGGATCATGGTGGGCCTCATTCCGAATACTACGGCCAAACCGGCCAAATAGTTCCGGAGCCGGCCGCGAAAGCGCGACAGTGCCGATGCCGCCGTCAGGCGATCCGAGTGGGATTGAGCACCGCCGCCCATTCCGCCGGCGAATCCACCATCACATCCGGCTGGGTGGCCGCCAGGGTCTCGGGCGCCAGGCCGAAAGTGCAGCCTATCGACCATGCCCCCGCATTGCGCGCCGTCAGCACGTCCACCTTGCTGTCGCCGATCATCGCTGTTTCTTCTGGCTGAGCGCCGGCTTCGGCCATCAGCGCCAGCAGTCCCTCCGGATCGGGCTTCTTGGTGCTGAAGCTGTTTCCCCCATAGATGCGCAGAAAATAAGGCGCAAGGCCCAGCGCCGCGCAAATGTCCCGCGCCGGACGAACCGGTTTGTTGGTAAGCACCGCCATCGCCCGGCCCGCGCCGCCGGGCAGGTCGTGCAACTCGCGCAGCGCCGCCAGCGCCTCAAGAACTCCATCGTAGGCGTAGGTGTAGTCGAGTTTGTGCTCGCGATAGTAGTCGAGAAACCAGGTGAGAGCCCGGCCTAGCAGATCCTCGTCCACTGGCGCGAATGCCCTCCGCATCAGCGTCAACGCCCCATCGCCGATCATGGCTGCGATCGTCGCATCCTCAAGCGGCGCGCGGCCAAAGTGAATCAAGGTCGCATTCACGCTGTTGCACAAGTCCTGCGCCGAGTCGATCAGCGTGCCATCCAGATCAAAGACCAGCAGTTTCAGCCGTTCAACGGGAAGAGAGCGAAGTTCGCGAACCATGCTTTCAGTGTAACGGGGAAGCGATCGAGCGCTCCAACAGGCGAACGGACTCTCGTCGACGGCGCGCGGAGTGCATATCCCTATTGAAACTGCTTCTGTTTTGAAAGCCAGTATGACCTGTACAAAATACCGCATTGAGGTACCCCTGCGCTTACTACCTTTGTGGTAAACTGGTAACACGCGCATCTCATAGAGTGAGATGATAGTTGTATGGCCGCGCTTTGGAGTTTGGCCGTAATCTGTTTAATGCGGAAGTCTGTACGGAGCCGCGCCTGAGGGAGCGGCATGATGAGAGGCCAACCTTATCCTGGCTGCTCGCCGAATAAGGGATGCGATTTAAGTGAATCATCTCCGTGCTGAGGCGATCGTTTGGCGGAATTCTGCCGATGAGCGCAGTGAGGGTTTGAAAGTGGCAACGCCTGTGTTTCGCGATTTAGGGGGCATTAGAGCCGCGAACCAAC
>CAWCWQ010000257.1:0-69946 GCA_963799145.1 uncultured Acidobacteriaceae bacterium
GTTATATGTACGTCTACCTTCGGTTCGGTTGGTCTTGCTAAACCATGCTTGAGCAGGCCAATGATGGAACTCAGGCTTTCTTCGGCGCCATGCCGGCTGCCGGGCAGGTTGACAATAAGCGTGCTTCCCTTCAGGCCGGCCACTCCCCGCGAAAGCCATGCGTACGGATTGAGCGCCGCCCCATAAGCGCGCATCGCCTCGGCCAGCCCCGGCGCTTCGCGATCGATCACCCGGCGCGTGGCCTCGGGGGTGCGGTCGCGGGGACCCAATCCGGTACCGCCGGCGGTGACCGCCAGCGCGGCGCCCTGGCTGCTCAACCTCTCCAGTTCTGCCGCAATCGCATCCTCGTCGTCCGGCAAGAGGCCAGTCTGGATTTCTGCCCCCGGCCACTGCTGTCTAAGCAGCGCAACCACAGCCGGACCCGCGGTGTCTTGAAGCAGGCCCTGCGAGCAGCGGTCGGAGATGGTCAGGACGGCCAGCAGCATGAGAACGATTGTAGAACCCTACTGTGCGGCCTTCTCAGGCAGCACCTTGATCGTCCGCAGCCAGGTTTCGACGCCCTCCGGCCAGGCGGTCACCGGAAGCGCGGTGCGGCGCAAGCCGTAGCCGTGTCCACCCTGGGCATAAATGTGCAGCTCGGCGGGAACCTTGGCGTTCTTCAGCGCCAGAAAGTAGACCACCGCATTCTCCACGTGCACCGGATCGTCCTCTGCCTGCACGATGAACGACGGCGGTGTGTTTGCGGTGGGATTAATGTCTGCATTGGGGGCGAAGTTCTTGTCCGCCAGGGCCAGATAGCCGGGATAGATGACGACGGCGAAGTCCGGCCGGCAGCTCAGCTTGTCTGCCGCATCCACGGGGGTGTAAAGGCGCTCGTCGAAGTGCGTGCTGAGCGCCGCCGCCAGATGCGCGCCCGCCGAAAAGCCCAGCACCCCGATACGGCTGGGGTCGATCTGCCATTCGGCCGCATGAAGGCGTACCAAGCCAACGGCGCGCTGTGCGTCCTGCAAGGCCGCCGGCGACTTGGGGTAAGGCCCCGTGTCCGGCACACGGTACTTGAGCAGGATGCAAGTAACGCCCGCCGAGTTCAGCCAGTCGCATACCTCCTGGCCTTCCAGGTCGATAGCCAGAATTCTGTAGCCTCCCCCAGGGAAGACCACCACCGCCGCGCCCGTGTTCTTGCCCTTGGGTGCGTAAAGGGTGAGGGTTGGCGTGGAGACGTTGGTCAGGCGAACGATGGGCCGTCCAGCGATGAGACCGTCCTTGGCGGTGTTGGTGTCGATCTCGGTGGCCGGATTCGCCGCCGCGCCCGGCGCCGCGCCCGGCCAAAGAGGTAGTGTGAGATGGCCCGGCGCCGGCTGCCAGGCGGGCTGCTGGGCCAATGCGCCTGGGCAGAACGTAGCGGCAGTGGCCAACAAAAGAAATAGGTGCTTGTTCATGCGATGAACCTCTCTCAAGCAAAGATCGAAGCGATCATCGCAGCCGCAAGCCGCACGATGCAAGCGGTCAACCGGCGGCATGGGCAGCAGCGGCTCGCAGCATCGCCTCCGCCCGCTCCAGATCCGCCTGCGTATCCACGCCGATCGTGTCCCGCGGAGCCTCCGCCACGTAAATCCCAATCCCGTTCTCCAGCAGTCGCAGTTGCTCCAGTCGCTCCGCGCGCTCCAGCGGCGAAGGCCCGAGCGCCGCGAAGCGCTCCAGCGCGGCCTTGCGATAGGCATAGATCCCCAGGTGCTTGCGGTATCCGCTGAAGCCCCCCTTGTCCCGGTCGAAGGGGATCGTTGCCCGCGAAAAGTAGAGCGCCCGCCCATCCAGCGCCGTAACCACCTTCACGGCATTCGGGTCCGCGACCTCCAGCGGCGCACAGGCAACCGCCAGCGTCGCCACCTGTACTTCGGTTCGCTCAAACAGCTCCAGCAGCGGCGGGAAGAACTCCCCGGTCAGCGTCGGCTCGTCGCCCTGAATGTTGACGTAAACATCTGCGTCGATCTGCCGCGCCGCCTCTTTCACCCTGTCCGAGCCGCTCGGGCACTCCGCCGAGGTCATCGCCACCGGAATCCCGCGCTCCCTGCAAACCGATGCTACCTCCTCCGAGTCGGTCGCCACCACGACCGGATCCATCAACCCACTGGCCATGGCGGCGCGCCAGACCCACTCCACCATCGGCCGGCCCGCAATCGGGCGCAGCACCTTGCGGCTTAGCCGCGTAGAGGCCAATCGCGCCGGAATCACACCGGCAATTCGCAGCGTACTCATGCAGCCGAGTTTACAGCAGCGCGGGCGAGGAACTCATCCGCTTCGTTTTCCGGCGGTGAAAGCGCGTCCGGCGCGGGCGGCCGAGTTGACCGGCTGCTCCGCTTCCCGTAGACTAAGGAATTGCGAGGGATGCGGCGAATTTGCATTCTTGCCCGCAGACCACACCGAAGATTAAGGAAGTATCGATGGCAAATCATGTATCGGCGCTCAAGCGCGCCCGGCAGACCGTAACCCGCTCCGAAGTGAACCGCGCCAACCGCAGCCGCGTGCGCACCAGACTGCGCGCCCTGCGCGAGGCTCTCGTCAAGGGGGACGTGCCCGCCGCTCAGGCGCAGTACCGCGAGACCGTCTCCACCCTCGACAAGAGCGTGCAGAAGGGCATCCTCCACGACAACACCGTCTCGCGCTACAAGAGCCGCCTGAACGCGCGGCTGAAGGCGCTGGCCACCGCCAAGGCATAGCTCAGCCGGCCTGGAGACGGGCTTGAATCGGAATCGGAAGCACAAAAGCAGCCGGGATCGCTCTCGGCTGCTCTTGTTTTGTTGAATATCGACTTAGCTCCGGCACTTCTGCATGCTCTGCCAGCACAATCGATCCGCCTGAGCAACATCGATATTCATCTTGTGTCATTCGCTATCGGCCGGATCAATCGTCCGGCATTCCAAGCAACGCCCATGCGCTCCGGGAATAAAAGCGATAGACCGTGCGATGCTCGACGACCGAATCGGCCAGGGCGTCGTGGTCCAGGCGCAGCGGCCGGGGCTCCATGCCGGCCTGGGCCTCGCGCACCTGCGCCGGCGATACAGGGTCGATGCCCCAGTTGAAGCCGAGAACGCCCGTCGGGTCGTGAGCTTGCAGACGCTGGGTTTCGGGCGCCGAAGCCAGCACGGCTTCTCGGGCCGGAGTGCTTGAAAAGAAGACCATCAGCGAGACCGTGCCTCCGGCCGAGCAGAGAACGGCCCAGTCGGAGGAGCCCGCGCGCTCCAGGCTGGCGTGGACCACATTCTCCGGATGGTGCGCGGCGTAGGTTTGCGGAATCATGCAGCCTCGCCGGTTGAGCAGCGCTTGAACCCCGGCGGGAAGCTCGGGAAACGAGCTGACGGGCAAGTGGAGAATGCGGTAGGGGGTTGCGCGCCCGGCGACGGAAACCTGGCCTGATTCCATGAGCTGCGCGGTGGGCGGCTGTTGTTGAGCCGGCATCAGCGCGCAGGCGGAGAGCAACCCAGCCAGCAACCAACCCCCCGTTCTAAAACCAGCACGAACCATGGCAAACAATCAGGAGCAATCAATACCCAGTTGAAGCAGAACCGCAACCTCCACCCCTCCTAGGTCGTCGTCGCTCAGTATCCCGATCTTAGTACCAAGTCTCTGCTTGCTGACCGTGGTCAGTTGATCAGCCATTGCTTTCCGCTTCTCAGTGTTTAGGCTGACAAAGGCTTCCCCGGGATAGAGGCGATCCGTATTTGACGTGATCGGAACGACCTGGACTCGATTCAAGAAGGTATTTGCCGCATTGTTCGACAGCACAATTGCCGGTCGGGTCTTCTTGATCTCTCCGCCCAAACTGGGTTCAAAATTCACCCAATAAACTTCGCCCCGCTCAATCGATGTCGCCAATCAACGCCTCCGCCCATTCCTCCGCCTCGATCTCTCGTTCCCGGTCGGCGGCCATCATGCGATACCCGTCTGCCAAATCTTTCTGCTTCGTCCGGCTCCGTTCTTGAGCGGCATTGAGCACTGCGTCCTCCAGTTCCTTCGGAATGACAAACCATGTGGGGTTGCCGCGCGCCTGGGGCAAGCCTCTGGTGCTGGTCTTGTCTCCGTTCCAACGAATGCCCACAGCGTGCGAATCATCCCATCCCAGCCGCGCAACTGACCAACTGAATTCAACAGGTCCCTTGTCATAGATCACTTCCACGGACCTGACCCTGTTTCTTGGCGAAAGTACAGTCTTCGGGTCGTGATACATGATGGTTCCCCTCTCGATCAACCATCTTCTCATACATACGTATGTATGTCAATTCCACAGCGCCTTCCCGTCTTCAGCGTGCAGGCGATCCGCCGCTGGGTTTTGCGCTCCCCCGCCAGCGAGAGAAACGCCTCCCGCTCCAGGTCCAGAAGGTACTGCTCGATGATCGGGGCATCGAGTGCGGCCAGCGGCCTTGCCCGTGGTCTCCTCGCCGGCTGGAACCATATCCAGCAGGAGCGTCGGGATTCCGGCGTTCGCCAGATGAGCGGCGATGCGGGAACCCATCGTTCCCGCCCCCAGCACTGCGGCGCGGCGTATTAGAAGCGGTGCGGCAATCGGGGAAGTCATCCTCATGAGAACCGCCCCTGCCTCCGCCCAATCAGCGTCTAGGGCTTTGCGATTCGATCGCGGCGGGAACTTGTCCTGGTTGCCAGAACAAAAGAAGAAGCAGAGAGCCCGCAAACAAGGCTATGACTACGTTGGAGTAACTGCCCATCATGCGCAGAACAAATCCGAACAAAGCTACGGATTCCGCCGTTGCAAATCGGAGAACGTGCCCCGTCAACCATCGACCCCGAGGGGTTGAAGTCTGACCCAATGAATTGAGCCGGTCGGGAGCGTTCAGTATCACGCGTTGCATAATGAAGCCTGCTATAGCGGATGCGATGGCGCAGCACACGATGACCCATTGGAGGTAAGCACTCACGCTCTGTAGTGCGGGGCAAACGACAAGAAGGACATAATAAAACAACAATACAGACACGACAAAAGCAAGTTGCAGGATGCGAAGCACAAGGATAGCCGGATTCATGAGCACTCTCCGTCCCCGGGTTCGATTCTAGAATCATCCGCCACTCGGAAACCATTGAAGCATACGAAGGAGCGAGGGCTGGGGTCAAGGAGGGCGAATGAACGAGCAGGACCGGCAGTGCTAAAGCTTTTTGCGGAGGTACTCAAACACCAGATACCCGATCAGCGCCGACACCATGGCGATGGCAAAATTCACCCCTGTGAAGATGTCGTGAAGAGCAAACTCAAAGCTCTTCCCTTGCCCATTCGCAACCGTAAACTCGCCCATCAACAGGTTGGAATAAAACAGAAAGACGATAAACGCAACCTCGATCGCAGCCCGCCAGAGCGGGGCCATGCGGCGGCGGCTTCTCAGGCTTTGCACCATGGAGTCTCCATGGTACCAAGAATCGAGCGGCGCCCGCCGCGCGAGCGAACGCAATCAGTATTCCTTTCGCTGCAACACCAGCGCCGATGCGCACAGAAGAATGCCTGCAAACGCTAGCGACGCCACAATCGGAGCCCACGGCACGGGCGCGGTGACAGGATAGGAGAACAGGGTCATGCCGCGCAGCGGGCTGAGCCACGATAAGACCGCGAATCTGGATTGCAATAAATAGAATGCCATCCAGAAGAGAGTGGCGGCGTAGAACTGCCACATCTCGTCAAGCACGCAAGCCATAAGCACCGACAGGGCATAGACAGCCATGGTGCAGGCGATGGCGCGGGCGATATACTCGACGGCCTCGAGAGCGCTCGCGCCTCCCGGCCGCTGGAAGAGCGTATACCCGGCCATGAGGGCCACCAGAACGCTCGTCTGAAGTGCGCCCAGTCCCGCCCGGACGAAAAGCAGGCGCCGCCGCGAAACCGGCAGCGAAAGCGTAAACAGCATCGAGCCGTGAAACCCCGAAGTTGCGGCGTAAGTAGTTTGACTGTTGACGCCGGAGCCGGCCAGAAAATTCGCCGCAACGATGTAGAGAAGGACCGAGCCAAGGTGAACCCCCATCCATATCTTCGACGCGGGTATTCCCTGAGGCAGGCGGAAACCGAAAGAAGGCAACCATAGAGGCGTGAGCCAAATGAGCAGAATCGATCCAACCATAAAGAAGAAGCGCCAGCGCGTTTCAAGCCAAGCCTTGTACCAGAGCATTACTCCCCCCTAACATGATCCAGAAACAACTCCTTCAGTGTTACCGGCCGCACTTCCACCGAGCTTGGCTTCAACTCGCGGGCGCGGTCCACTAGGCCATCCACATCCCCGTGGGCCAGCAGCGACGCCGTTCTGCCACGCTGCCGCAGATGATCGACGCCCGGCAGGTTGGCCAGCTCACGCGGCGGCGTTCCATCGAAGACCAGAAGAATCCGCCGGTACTCCGACTTCAGGTCGTCCAGCACGCCATCGATCACCACCTGCCCCTGGTCGATGATGCAAACCCGATCGCAGATCTGCTCCACCTCCGCCAGTTGATGCGACGAAAAGAAGATCGTGGTTCCGTCGCTGGCGGCCAGATCGGCAAGAATCTGTAGCACGTCTTCCGTCATCGCCGGGTCCAGCCCGCTGGTCGGCTCGTCCATCAGCAGCAACTCAGCGCCGCGCGCCATGGCCAGCAGCAGCATCAGTTGCGTCCGCATTCCCTCTGGAGAGCTTCGGCACCGCCTTCTTTCGCGGTAATTGGAAGAGATCGAGGTACTTCTCCTCCAGATCGCGCCGCCAGCCCGGAAAGAAAGCGCGCGTAAAGCGGATCGTCTGGTCCACGGTCATGAAAGGGTAGAGTTCCTTGTCCTCGCTGACAAAGCCCAGCCGCCGCCGCGCCGCCATGGAAGAGGCTTCCGAATCCACCGCCTCGCCAAACAGCCGGATGCTGCCCGCATCCCGCCGCAGCATTCCCAGCAGCAGCTTCAGCGTGGTCGTTTTGCCCGCGCCGTTGCGGCCCAGAAAACCGCAGATCGATCCGCGCGGAACCTCCAGCCGGAGGCCCCTCAAGGCGGGCTTGCCATCGTAACTCTTCGATAGGCCGTCGGCGGCGATGATCATGTCGTTCAATTGCCCCTCCGCTCAGCGGCCGCTTCGTCCTGCAACCGCGAAAGTTCGTCTTCAAAAACCCTGCGAAGCTCCGATTCCGACAGGCCGATCGCCAGGCAGCGCTCCATTGGTGGGCGCAGAATTTCAGCCGCTTTGCGAATCCCCGCGACCTTCACGGAAGACGTGCTCGGCATCCCTACATAGGCTCCCGATCCATGCCGAACCTCGATGACTCCTTCGCGTTCCAGCTCACGGTACGCCCTGGCCACGGTGTTGGGATTCATGGCCAACTCCTCGGCAATCTTGCGGATGGTGGGCAACTGCTCCCCACCTCGGATTGCACCGGTGTCCACCGCGTGCTTGATCTGCTCCATCAGTTGCTGATAGATGGGCACGCCGGAAGAGAAGTTGATGCGCAGGTTCATCAAAAGTGTCTACTGTACTAATACACAATACATATTCTGAAGTCAAGTCAAGCGATTCGCCCTCCGGTTTGACCCTCCCCGGTGGCGGGCACTAGCTTGGAAGAGTGCGGGCGGTGCGGTCGCGCGCCTCTCGAACAAGGAGATTGGATGCAAAAACGAGTTTCTTCCCTGATAGGTAAAGGGGCTTTGGCGCTGCTGGCCGTGGCCATGGCCGCAGCGGGCGCAAATGCCCAGGATTTGAAGGGCTTCGAGCAGCGGATCACCGCCAAGGTGCTGCCCAACGGCCTTACCCTGATCGTCTGCGAGCGGCCGGAGGCGCCGGTCTTCAGCTATTCCACCTTTGTCGACGCCGGCGACGTGAACGACCCCTCGGGCGAGAGCGGCCTCGCGCACATGTTCGAGCATCTAGCCTTCAAGGGCACCAGCGAGATCGGCACCAAGGACTACGCTGCCGAAAAAGTCGCGCTCGCCAAAGTTGAGGCGGCCAACGACGCCTACGAGGCCGAGTACCTGAAGGCCGTGGGCCGCGACGAAAAGAAACTGGCCGAACTGAAGAAGGCCTTCGTAGAGGCCCAGGCCGAGGCCCACAAGTTCGTCATCCCCAACCAGTTCACCGACGTGGCCGAGCGCAACGGCGCCGAAGGACTGAACGCCGAGACCGGCCTCGACGAGACCATGTTCTTCTGGTCGATGCCGGAGAATCGCCTGGAGCTTTGGGCCTGGCTTGAGAGCAGCCGCCTGGCCGATACCGTGCCCCGCGAGTTCTACAAGGAGCGCGACGTGGTGATCGAGGAGCGGCGCATGCGCACCGACTCCAACCCCGAGGGCCGGCTCTGCGAGCAGTTCCTGGCCACCGCTTACGTGGCCCACAACTATGGCCGCAGCAACATCGGCTGGCCCAGCGAGGTGGGCCAAATCGACGCCACCGAGGCCATGGAGTTCCACAAGAAGTACTACGTCGGCGCAAACATCGTGGTGGCCGTCGTCGGCGACGTCAAGGCCTCCCAGGCGATGCCCATTCTCGAACGCTACTTCAGCCGCATCCCCGGCGGGCCCAAGCCGGAGGAGATGACCACGGTCGAGCCCAAACAGTTTGCCGAAAAGACGGTGGCCATTCGCGAGGCTACCCAGCCCATCTATCTCGAAGGCTACCATCGGCCCGACTACCGCGACCCCGACGACGCGGTCTACGACGCCATCAGCGACATCCTCTCCAACGGCCGGGTCTCGCGCCTCTATCGCAGCCTGGTCCGCGACCAGCAGATTGCCGCCGTGGCCGCGGGCGCAAGCCCCTATCCCGGCAACAAGTATCCGAGCCTCTTCTTGTTCTACGCGGTTCCGCTGCCGGGCCACACGCCGGCCGAGATGCGCGACGCCATTCACAAGGAGATCGACAAGCTCAAGGCCGCCGATGTCACCAGCGACGAGCTGGCCATGTACAAGACCCGCACCCGCGCCGACCTGCTACGCGGCCTGGCCGACAATCAGGGGCTGGCCAACAATCTGGCCGAGTACCAGACCCGATACGGCGACTGGCGCCAGCTCTTTCTACAGCTCGACCGGGTAGACAAGGTGACCAAGGAAGACATTCGCCGCGTGGCCAACAAGGTCTTCGTCGATAGCAACCGCACCGAGGCCTGGATTGAGACGGCGCCGCCGGTCGCGCCGCAAGCGGCGGGACAGAAAGACGGAGGCGCGAAATGAAGAGCCTGTTCAGGAAGTATCTCTCTGGCATCATGCCGATCATTGGGGTCTGTGCCTCCCTTCTCGCGCCCCTCTCCCTCAACGCGCAACAAGCTAGGCCTTGGGAGCAAATCCCCATCCCCAAGCTGCATGACTTCAAGCCCCAGCAGCCCAGGCGCATCGAGCTCAAGAATGGCATCGTCCTCTTCTTGCAAGAGGATCACGAGCTACCCTTCGTCTCCGGATCGGTGCTCATTCCCGGCGGCTCGCGCGACGAAGACCCGGCCAAGACGGGCCTGGTGGAACTCTACGGCGAGGCCTGGCGGACCAGCGGAACCGCCAAGATGGACGGCGACGCCCTCGACGATCTGCTCGAGGCCAAGGCCGCGCACATCGAGACCGCGGGCGACGTAGACTCTACCGCCGTCTCCTGGGACTCGCTCAAAGGGGATTCGGACCAGGTCTTTTCGTTGGCTTTGGATCTGCTCTTGCATCCCAACTTCAGAGCGGAAAAGCTGCAACTGGCCCAGCAGCAGGCGGCCACCAACATCGTCCGGCGCAACGACGATGAGGAGGAGATCGCCACCCGCGAATCGGCCAAGCTGGTCTACGGAGCCAACAGCCCCTACACCCGCCAGCCCGAGCTGGCCACCATCGGCGCGGTCACCGTCGCCGATCTCAAGGCCTGGCACGACCGGACGGTCGGCGGCAAAGAGGGCGGCGGCAAACTGATCGTGAGTGTCGGGGGCGACTTCGACCCGGCGGCCATGGAGGCCAAGCTGCGCGCGGCATTTGAAGGACTACCTCGCGTGACTCCAGCGCCTGCCCGCCACGACGACTTCGCCGGACCCAAACCCGGCCTCTCCTTCATCGACAAGGAAGACGTGAATCAGTCCAACGTGCAGATCGTGGGCCTGGGCACCGACCGCCACAACCCCGACGTACCCGCGATCGCGATGATGAACGAGATCCTGGGCGGAGGCTTTGCCAGCCGTCTCTTCCAGAAGGTGCGTACCGAGCTGGGCCTGGCCTATGCGGTCGGCGGCGGCATGAGTTTCGCTTATGACCATCCGGCCACCTTCCACGTCAACGTCCTCACCAAGAGCGCCTCCACCGTAGAGGCCACCAGGGCAGCGCTTGCCGAGATTGAAGGCCTCAACACACGGCCTTTCACCCAGGCCGAGCTGGACCGCGCCAAGGATAACATCCTCAACTCCTTCCTCTTCCGCTACGACACCAGGGAGAAGGTGCTCGCCGAGAGGGTAAGGCTGGAGTTTTACGGCTATCCGGCCGACTATCTTGAGACTTACAAGGCGGCTCTCGAAAAGGTAACTCTGGCCGATCTGGATCGCGTGGCCAAAAAGTACATCCACCCCGGCAAGTTAGCCGTGCTGGTAGTGGGCAACGGCCCGGAGATCAAGCCGCCGCTGGACGACCTGAAGCTGGGGCCTGCGCAGCCCATCGACATTACAATCCCGATGCCAAAGCAGCCGGCTTCGGAGCAGAAATAATATAAGCCGAAGCGATCAAGGACAAGATTCCCAGGTCTCTCCGCCGCGGTCCGCCACGGCGGAAGACCTGGGGCACACGGCGGTTTGGAAATTATCTGCAAGGTTTTGAAAATAAATATAGGGGGGGGTGGGGGGTATTAATTAAATGGTAATCAGGAGAAGATGCGGATCGGGCAGGTTCCTGAGAGATTGATCCGGGGAACGCGGACGCAACCTCCACTCCTGCGGCGATTTCTTTCATGAGTTTCTCTATCCCCATTTTGCGCCGGCGGGGCATAATCTTGTGCAACGGACAGGGAACGGTCGGCGGGTGGCCCCGGTCCCATAGTCCATTTCCAAACCAACTGAGGGTGCCCCCGGTCCCTCGCTTTTGGGGACCGGGGAGGGAAGCTCACATTTCACTGTTCATGTATTCACAATTGAAGTATTCTCGCGGTGCAGGAAAGGCGCGCATCCTTTGTCTGCAAACGGATGCGCGATCGGCTATGCAACTCTCCTCCCCGGTCCCCGAGTGCGAGGGACCGGGGGCACCCTCAACTTGATAGAATTCCTACGGAGACCGTGGCCACCCGCCTACTTCAGCACCTGGCATTGAATCACATGGCCGAGGTCTGGCGCCTTTTCCGCAGTTGGTTGCGCACCATGAATCCCGCGATGCCACCCTCGGAACTGGTCGTGGCCTGCGCGCTGCGCGCGACACTGCCGGAATTTCTCCAGGCTGCGGCGCTCCCGCACAAACTGAGAATTATTCTCCGCCGCTACACGGAGCACAACAACGCCTCGCAATCCAACAACTGCGCCGCGGAGATCGCCGCATGAGACAGAGGGAACTTAGCACTGACCAGTTAGATGGATCGGCTTCAATTTGTCCGGCGTTCTTCAGTCCCGGGCCGGATTGGTGCTTCCATATCTTGCCCTGGAAGACGTTCTTTCCACGTTCACTTCCTTCTGGTCGGCAATCCCTGAAATCGAACGATCCTGGGAATTGCGCGCCGATCGCATCCTCCGGCATTCGCAGCGAGAATACAGAGACGCAAAGGGCAAGGTCGACCCTGGCGAAGCTGTCGTGGATTCTGCAATTGTCCAGACACAATCTGGACAATCTGTGAAAACCGCCCACGATACCTTCGCACATGGAGAGGCTTGCTATAATCCGGGTCACGGCAAACCAGTTCCGTCGCGGCGTTCGCAAGGCTCCCCGGACGAGAGCATGGATTGGTCGAAATCGGCGCCGGAAAGGCCTTCACCGCATGGAGATGGTTGACGACCGGAAGGTTCGAAGCGCCCTCCGGGCGGTTGATGTAGCCAAGCCGCCCTCGCGCCTGTCCGTCTTTCTCTATGCCTTTGCGGCGGCCACCTTTTTGGGCGCCATCAACGCGGTGCAAATCATCAGCGTGGACAACGGGCAGCATAGCTGGGGCGTGGCCTTTGCTCACGCACTCTTACTCTGGTATCTGTTTCTGCCCATCGTTCCCCTGGCCATTGCACTGGCGCAGATGCTGCCGGCGGCTCCGGGGTACAAATTGCGCAATATTTGCATTCATTCCCTCGTCGCTGTCGGTGTGGGAGTTGCCCATCCTTACGCCTATGTGCTTGTCTACTCGCTGGCGACACAGCCGCGCTGGGCGATTGAGGTGGCCAAGTCCTTGCTACCCTATCTGCATTACTGGTATATGCAGGATCTGCTGATGGCGGTGCTCGCCTACGCCATGACCGCTGCGGCGACCCACGCCTTTCTTTACTATCGAAGCTTTCAGGAGGGTCAGCTGCGCGCCGCACAACTGGAAGCGCAACTGGCCAACGCGAATCTGACCGCGCTCAAGATGCAGCTTCATCCCCATTTTCTTTTCAACGCATTGCACTCGATCTCTTCATTGCAGATGATTGACAGCAACGCGGCGCAGAAGATGACAGCGTTGCTGGGTGACTTTCTACGCATGACATTGCGCGATGTTCATCGGCAGGAGGTTCCGCTCCGGCAGGAGTTTGAGTTCCTGCAGCACTACCTGGCCATCGAACAGATGCGCTTCGGCAGCCGGTTGTGCTTCAGCGTGGAAGCAGCGCCGGAGATTCTCGATGCCGCCGTGCCCCAACTGATTCTCCAGCCCATTGTCGAGAATGCCGTGCGCCATGGCATTGCACCCTACGGCTCTAGCGGAGAGATCGCTGTCAGCGCCGTTCGCGACGGCAAGCGTCTCGTGCTGACAGTGCAAGACAGCGGACCAGGGATTCTGGAGGACCGTCTCAACCTCCCGGCTGCTTTCGGTCTCGGCCTGTCCAACACGCGAGCCCGCCTCAGCCAACTCTATGGCCCGGCGCAGCATCTGACGCTCGAAAACGTCTCCCTCCGCGGATTCCGCGTCCAGATCGAGATTCCATTTCATACCTTGACCGAAAGGAGGCAACCCGCGAATGGATCCGCATCGGATACGCACGCTGATCGTTGACGATGAGCCGCTGGCACGCGCCATGTTGCGCACTTTTCTCGTCGAAGACCCAGAGATCGATGTGATCGGCGAGTGCGGTGACGGTTACACAGCCGTCGAGATGATAGAGTCTGCCGCGCCCGAGCTGGTCTTTCTCGACATACAGATGCCCGATCTCGACGGATTTGGCGTTCTGCGCGCGTTGGAGCCGGCCGCCATCCCCAACGTCGCTTTTGTCACGGCCTACGACCAATTCGCATTGCAGGCATTCGATGTTCACGCCATCGACTATCTTCTGAAGCCATTTGACCGCGAGCGCTTTCAGCGGACGCTGACCCGCGCCAAACAGCGGATAACCTATCGGAAGCGGGAAGAAGTGAATGCGGCGCTGTTGCGGATTCTCAACGAACAGCGTGCCCGCCCTCAGCCATTGCAGCGCATTCTCGTCAGGTCGGGCGACAAGACCTTGTTTGTGCGCCCCGGCGAGATCGCGTGGATCGAAGCGCAAGGCAACTATGTCGCATTGCATGTTGGCGAGCGGTCTTATCTATTGCGTCAGACTATCACCACCCTTGAGAAGCAACTCGATCCCGCCAGATTCCAGCGCATACAGCGCTCCACGATCGTCAATCTGGACTCCATCCGCGAGATGCATCCCGCCGGACGAGGCGAGTACGAGATTGTCCTCAAGGATGGCGTCTCGCTGAAGCTCAGTCACACCTATCGGGAATCCTTCGTCCGCTTCGCCTCTGGCGCAATGTAATCGGAATCGTACTCGGCCAAGGCGCTTTCGTCCCTCAAGAGTTCGTCTTCGTCACAAACTTCGGGAGAACTGCCCAGTGCCCATGAATAATCGGTGCTGTGTGCAGGTGGAGGCGACTCCTGCGAGGCGCTAGACAATGAGAAGGTTTTTCGGATTCGTCATAATGTTCGTCATCTCTGGCATGGTGGGCTGCGGAACCGACTACCAGGCAGCGATCGGCAATCGGTCGTCGGGTTCCGATGCCACCCAGCAGGTTCCGGCGGCACCCACTGCGTTGACGGCTTCGGCCGGCGATGCGCAGGTCTCGCTCAGTTGGAGTGTCAGCGCGGGCGCAAGCGGTTACCACGTAAAACGCGGTCTCGCCAGCGGAGGACCGTACGCGGTGCTGGCCTCGCCATCTGCGGCCGTCTATGCCGACGCCCCGGTGAGCAATGGTACGACTTACTATTACGTCGTTTCTGCCTATAACGCTGCCGGTGAAAGCAGCAATTCCAAGGAGGCGACGGCCAAGCCTGCGCACTCTTCCATCTCTTATTACGTTTCGCCCTCGGGCAGCGACTCAGCGGCGGGAACGCTGGAGCAGCCATTCGCCACCGTGCAGCATGGGGTGAATAAGCTCCTGGCGGGCGACACGCTCGTCCTGCGCGCGGGCAACTATCACGAGAGCGTTACCGTCGCGCGCTCCGGCACAGCCGGCGCGCCCATTACCCTGGCCGCTTATTCCGGCGAAACCCCGACGCTGATCGGCGCGCAGCCGGTCAACGGCCCCTGGACGCTCTCCAGCGGGTCCATCTACGCGGCGCCATGGCCCTCCCAGCCGATGCAAGTCTTCTCCGACGGCCATCTGCTCAACGAGGCGCGCTGGCCGAATTCGCCGATTGAGAGCCTTGCGGGGATGACTTATGCGACCGCCGACGCAGGTAACTCCACTTCGCTTGCAAAGGCCAATCTCCCTCCTGTGGATCTTACCGGCGCGTGGATTCGCATCATGGCGGGGGAGGCGTGGGTGGGCTATGACCGCCAGATCTCCACCGACAGCCAGGCCACCGGAGAGCTGTCATGGGTCTCGCCGATCAACGCCTGGTCTATGTTAGTGCCACAGCGCGGAAACAAGTTCTTTGTCTACGGCAAGCTGAACCTGCTGGATTCTCCCGGCGAATGGTATTGGGATCCGAACGCGCAGATGCTCTACGTCTGGACGCAGGACGGAGCCTCGCCGGCTGGCCGCATCGAGGCCGGAACCGCTTCCGCCGTGCTGAATCTGAGCGGCCAATCCTACATCGCCGTCAACGGACTGCATGCGCGCGGCGGATGGTTCAACCTGCAGAACAGCACCTCCTGCGCCATCAAGAACTTCCAGCTCTACGCGCCCAACTGGATACGCGGTTACGATGGTTACAATGTTTCTCCCGAGTATTATGGCGGCATTGACGTCTCCGGTTCGGGCAATCTGATCGATGGCGGCTTGATCGAATTCGCCGGGCGCGCCAGCATTCATCTGGCCGGCTCCGGCAACACCGTCAGGCAGGTGACTATTCAGGATTCAGGACTGACCTGGAGCAACGATGCCGGCATCGTCTCCGTGGACGGCACTCAGGAGTTGATCCAGAACAATACCATCCAGCGCACCGCACTGGCGGGCGTGACCATGGGAAGCCAATCGAAGGTGTTCAACAATCTGGTCACGAGTAATTGCCTCGTCATGGAGGATTGCGGCAACCTGAACTCCTGGGGCGTGGATGGCAAGGGCACGGAGATCGCTTATAACATCCTGCAAGGCAACCAGGCGCGCTGGGGAGCGGCAATCTATCTCGATGCCGGATGCCATAACTTCTATCTGCACGACAATCTCGCCCAGCAGATTCTGTGGAGCGGAACCAATATCACCGACGTGAACACCATCGAAAACAACACCTTTCTCGACGTGCAGCACCAGGGAATCAACTTTGTTCCTGGTGCGACGGAGATTGGCGCGGACTGGTCGGCGGGGATTGCGGAACATAACCTGCTGGGCGAGCCGTATCCCATTGAAGTTGCGCTAGTGCAACCCGCCAGCATTATTCCCGACTTCGCCTATTACACGGCTTTCATCACGCTGACGCCATCGCCCGGCCCGCGGCGTGTCGAGGTGGATTTCTCGCAGATGGCGCAAGGCGTATGGAGCCAGAATCAGGCGCCGATGGATCTCTCGCAAGTGTCGGCGATCACGTTTCGCCCTCGATCCGATTGCCAACTCGTTCAATTACACGGTCAGCAACCTCCGCCTGCTTCCCACGGGCGCTAGCGGCGACGATGGCGCCGTGGCCGTCAACGGCGGCAATTGGACGGTGAGCTGCAATGGGGGCTCGACCTGCGCGCTGACCAATCCCGCGCCGAGCACGTGGGGCGACACGGGAAGCAGCGTCTTCAACGGGCAGAATGCGCTTACCGCGCCGCTGCAGCCCAGTCTGACCGACCTGACGGCCTATCGCGGCCTGGCCTTCGAACTCGCGGGCTCGGGATCGAGAACCTATAACTTCCAGGGCTATCAGGACGTGGACAACGGCCCCGCCGCCGAGCCGGGCCGCGGCGCGACTCTGCCCGCCAACATCGGCGCAACCCCAGGCTATGTTGCGCCTTGACGGCCGCAGATGGCTGGCATCCCCCAGGCGCTCCCCGCGGGGGATGTCAACCGGCACTCGCGTAACCGCTTGCGCCGAATCGAAATCGAAGCCGCTGCGATAGCGAGCGCCGGCTGTATGTTCTCAGCTCAGCAGGATCTTGCGCATTTCGCCCTCCGGATCGTCGACCATGCGGCATTGATTGTCGAACACCATCGTCTGGCAGCGGTCCGGGTCGGCGGGCGTCCAGGTCAGGCCGGGCTGGCTGGGATTGCCGGTGCGGGCGAAGTTGGCCCAGGCCGTGGCCATCTTCTTGGCCAGCGCCTGCGCCTCGGGCGTGTTGCCCGTGCCCTGTTCGCAGCGCTTGGTGTTGTCGAAGCAGAAGGCCAGCTCGGCCGTGTGCCACGCGCCCGCATCTTCCAGCATGGGCGATTGCCAGGTGAAGTAGTAGGTGATAGACCGGCGCCGCCTTCTGGTCGTACTTCAGCTTGGCCATGCGCACGACGTTGTTGCGCATGGAGATGCCGTTCAGCCGGAGCCGCCGCACATATAGGACAGCGTGCGGATGCTCTTCTCCGGATGCGCCTTCTTCAATGCGCCGCGATCAGGGCGGTTGCCTTGGCTTCGCCATAGAGCGCGGGCGAGCGATGGCGATGCCACTCCGCCTCGGTGGGGTTGGAGCGCATGCTGTTGCCCTCTTCGCTGACCGAGCCGATCAGCATGGGCATGTTCTTCGAGATCTCCGGCGCGGCTTCATTGAAGGAGCGCACGGTGATGATGCGGCCATCCACGGTGGGTCCAAAGCCGACGCGCGGCGTCGTGCCCGGCGCGGAGAATGGTCCCATCCCCGGCTTCATCGGCGGGTTGATCTTGGCGGCGGCGGCGTTGCCGGCGGCGTTCAGCTTGGCCCAGTCCATCTTCTGCAGGCTGGCGATGTCGTTGGGCTGAAGGCCGAGTTCGATCATCACCTGCCTGGCCAGCGCCTTGGATTGCTCGCGCGCTGGGCGGATTGCCGCCGCCGCCCGATTGCACCGAGGCGCGATGGAAGAGTCCCGCGGCCGACGGCATGCCCATCAGCGTGGTCACCTTGGAGCCGCCGCCCGACTGGCCATAGATCATCACGCGGTCCGGATCGCCGCCGAAGTTGGCGATGTTGTCGTGGACCCAGTGCAAGCGAGGCCACCAGATCGGTCATGCCGACGTTGACCGAATCGGCGTAGGCCGGGCCGCCGATCTCGGAGAGGTCGAAGAAGCCGAGAACGTTGAGGCGGTGATTGACCGAGACCTGCACGACATCGTGATGCCGCGCCATCTGCGCGCCTTCGTGCGAGGGCAGTTCATAGGACGAGCCGAAGCTGAATCCGCCGCCATGGAAATAGACCATCACCGGGCGCTTGCCGGTGAGGCTGGGCGTCCAGATGTTCAGCTTGAGCATGTCTTCGCTCATGTAGCCGTCGTCCCAATCCTGAAGGAACGACTGCTCGATCGCCGTGAAATCGTGCAGATGCTGCGGGCAGTTGGCGCCGTAGATCAGAGCGGGGTACTCGCCTTCCCAGGGCTTGGGAGCTTTGGCGGGCAGCCAGCGGTTCTCGCCGCCGGTGTCCTGGCCGTAGGGCACGCCCTTGAAGGTGAAGACGCCGCCATCGACAAAGCCGCGCACCTTGCCGTATTGGGTGTTGGCCACTGCCGTCTTTGGCGTGGAGCAGTTGCCGGGCTCCTGCGTTGGGCTGGGGTTTTGGTGTTGTCCATGGCCAGAGCCGCCGGCCCCAGAGCGGCGCTCACGCCTGCCGTTGCCCCAAGAAGCAAAGCCTCGCGGCGATTCATGAGATGATAATTGCCAGATTGCGCCATTGAGATTCCCTCTCTCTTTTTGTCGATGAAGCCGCTATTCAGCAGGAGGAACGCTCAGGCAAGATCTCTTGGGAAGCCAGAAAGGAGTTCCTCGTTGGGAAAACGTATACCGATGCAGCACACTAGAACCGCTGGCCGCTCGCTGTCAAGTTGAGGTTGAGGGATGGGACGCCCGGCTTTTGCCGTTGCAACGCCTATCCGCGCCCGAGCCCTGGGATCGACGCGCATGGAGACTCGGACGCAGATCGAAATGAGAGAAGAAATAACCGGAACGAAGGATCGGCATGGAGACACGATGAACGCAAAGATCTCGATGTTCGCCGCAGTGGCATTATTGCTTGGGAGTACGGTCACGGCCACCGCTCAACAGGCGAGGCCGGCTGTCCCAGACCCGTTGAAGGTGACGATTGACACGCAACAGGCATCGGCGCCCGTCTCGAAGTACCTGTACGGCCAGTTCATCGAGCACATCGGCAGCACGATGTATAGCAGTCTTTGGGCGGAGATGCTCGATGACCGCAAGTTCTACTTTCCGATTACAGCCAGGAAGCCCGAGCCTTCGGCCCGGCCGCAAGGCGGCCCATTCGGCATGAGGCTTCGCCAATGGCATCCAGTCGGAGGCGAAGAAGTGGTTGTAATGGACAAGGATCGGCCGTTTGTGGGCGACCAGAGCCCGCGCATCGCTCTGGACGCCACCGCTCCACACGGCATCCGGCAGGAGGGCCTTGCGCTAGTCAACGGCAAGGCGTACTCCGGGCGGATATATCTTTGCGGCACTCCGGGTAGCAAGGTCAAGGTCTCGCTGATCTGGGGCGCAGGGGACAACGACCGCCAGACCATCGCCATTCAGGCGCTTTCCAAGGAGTACAAGAAGTTCGCGCTGGCCTTCACAGCGAAGGCCGATACCTCAGACGGGGTCATCGAAATCTCTGGCACGGGTACGGGGTCCTTCCACATCGGCACGCTATCGCTGATGCCGGCCGACAATGTACAGGGTTTCCGGCCCGACACTACGGCCCTTCTGCGTCAGATCAAGATGGGCTTCTGGCGGTACGGCGGCAACTACACCTCTGGCTTGATCTGGTACCACATTGTTGGTGACATCGACAAGCGTCCGCCGGACTTCGACTATGCGTGGAACGCCATGCAGACCAACGATTTGGGCTTGGACGAGTTCATGACGTTGTGCAAGCTCATCGATGTCGAGCCATACATCGGCGTCAACGCCGGCTTTGGCGACTCGCACTCGGCGGCCGAAGAAGTCGAGTACATGAACGGCTCGGTCAACACATATATGGGAGCAAAGCGCGCGAAGAACGGCCATCCCGAGCCTTACCGCGTCAAGTTCTGGAACATCGGCAACGAGCCCTGGGGCACTTGGCAGCTTGGCCGCACGGATCTGAAGTACTTCATGCTGAAGCACAATGAATTTGCCAAAGCCATGCGCGCTGTGGATCCCTCGATTGTTCTGATCGCATCGGGCATGATGCTTCAGAACGATAACGTGCCGCCCGATCGGCGCGCCACGTATGTCGGCAATCTCGAGCCTCTTTACGGGTCGGATTACGACTGGACTGGCGGCTTCCTGAAGAGCTGCATGGGCAACTTCGACATCGTCGCCGAGCACTGGTACGCGGGTGGGGGCCATCATTGGGATCTTGAGAAAGCAAAGACTCTCGCCGCCGATAAGCCGAACGACGATGCGTACGTAAAAATCGACCAGACGCTGCTCGAGTTTGCCCGTTATCCAGCCGACACCGTGCGCTTGAAGGCCGAAGAATGGCAGGGATACCAGAAGCGCTTCCCGCAGATGGCCGAGAAGAAGATACCTCTCTCCATCGACGAGTACGCCTACTTCAACTTCAACGCCGGCGGCCCATTTGGAGGCGAGAGTCTCAAGCAGGCCCTCGCCTATGCGATGATCCTCAACGAGATGGCCCGCTACACCGACTTCCTTACGATGGGGGCGCAAACCACTGGCGTCTCATTGATCGACTTCAACCGCACCGCTTCGACCTTGAGCGGGCTGGGACTCGTCTATAAAATGTACGGCGATCGCTTCGTTGGCGCCATTCCGGTCGCCCTGTCGGGGAATTCGCCCCAGCCGGCGCCGAAGTATCCCGCCGGCAGTCCCGATCAGCCAGAGAAGAGCTCCGGCAGTCCTACCTATCCTCTCGACATGTATGCGGCACTGAGTCCCGATCGCAAATACCTGATCGTCTCCGTTGTGAATGCGACCGAGTCTGAGCGGAAGTTCGACCTGAATGTAACCGGCGCGCATGTGGCCGGGCCAGCGACACTGTGGCAACTGACAGCAGATAACGTCAACGCCACCAACCGAGCCGGACAGGCGCCGCAGCTCGCGATCAAGGAGTCATCCATCGGCAACGCTCCGGCGACGATCGCCGTAGCGCCCATCAGCGTGAACATCTACCAGTTCCCAGTAGCTCAGTGAAGTTTGGCGGTTGTACCCACCTAACCTGGAGAAACAGCATGAAGAACCGCATGACGCGATTTGTTGCAGGCATCATCGCCTGTTCAGGAACGCTCCTCATTGGAATGACTCTGCAATCCGCAGTTGCCCAGGACACGGCGAATCTCCCCTACATGAATCCAAAGCTGTCACCCGAGCAGCGCGCCGCCGACCTGGTGCATCGCATGACCCTCGCGGAGAAGGCCACGCAGATGCAGAACAATTCCGCGGCAGTTCCGCGGCTCAATGTTCCTGCATACCAATGGTGGAGCGAGGCGCTCCACGGAGTGATCAACCAGGGTGTAACGGAGTATCCGGAGCCGATCGGCCTGGCCGCGACCTTCGATGCGCCGGGCATTCACACCATGGCGACCCAGATCGGCATCGAGGGACGCATCAAGCATGTGCAGAACGTGCGCGAGGGACACACAGGCATCAGGGGAGGCCTGGATTTCTGGTCCCCGAATCTGAACATCTTCCGCGATCCGCGCTGGGGCCGCGGACAGGAGACCTACGGCGAAGATCCCTTCCTCACCGGCCGCATGGGCGTTGCCTACGTAACCGGTATGCAGGGCGACGACCCCAAGTACTACCGGGCGATTGCAACACCGAAGCACTATGCCGTGCACAGCGGACCGGAGCCAACGCGGCACTTTGCCGATGTGGACGTGAGCAAGCACGACGAGGTGGATACCTACGAGCCTGGGTTCCGCGCCGCCATCGTGGAAGGCAAGGCCGGTTCGGTGATGTGCGCTTACAACGCCATCAATGGCGAGCCGGCATGCGCCAACCAGTTCCTGCTACAGGACCAATTGCGCGGCAAATGGGGCTTCCAGGGGTACGTGGTTTCGGATTGCGACGCAGTGCGGGACGTTGCCGCCAATCATCGCTACCGTCCAACGCAGGCGCAAGGCGTGGCCATCTCCGTGATCCGGGGCATGGATAACGAGTGCGTCGACCTTCACCAGATTTGGCGAACCGGTGGAGAAGGCCTATATCGATGCCGTGCAGCAAGGCTACCTGCCTGAAAGCACGCTGGACACGGCGCTGATTCGCCTGTTCACCGCGCGCATGAAGCTTGGCATGTTTGACCCGCCGGAGATGGTTCGCTTACACCAAGATCGACGAGAAGGAACTCGACAGCGCGGAACACCGCGCCCTGGCTCGCAAGCTCGCCAATGAGTCCATGGTCCTGCTCAAGAACGACGGCCTGCTTCCGCTCAAGCCGGAGATCAAGAAGATCGCCGTCGTCGGTCCGCTCGCCGACCAGACCCGGCCGCTGATCGGCAACTATGCCGGCCAGCCGACGCATATCGTCTCCGTTCTCGAAGGCCTGAAGGCGGAGTTCCCGAACGCGGCGATCACCTACGTTCCGGGAACCCAGTTCCTGCGCACCGATGGGACGATCGGTGCCGGACAGTGCTGCTGACCACTCCCGATGGCAAGCCGGGCCTGAAGGCGGAGTACAGCGAGTCCACGGGCAGGCCGAATCGGACCCGCGAACGCCCCCGTGCTTGCCAGCCGGACTGAAACCAACGTCAATCTTGCTGACAGCAATCTGCCGCCGGAGGTTGCCGGGAAGAAGTCCATTGGCGTGCATTGGACAGGCTTCATCACCGCCCCGGATACCGGCGATTACCTGGTCGGTATGCGCGGGCTGGGTTTTGCAAGACTCATCGATCGACGACAAGCAGGTGGCGACGATGTTCAGTGGCGCGGAGGCCGACGCCGGTGTCGGCCGCGTTCACCTGGAGAAGGGCCGGAAAGCGGCGCTCAGCATTAACTACGGCAGCATGAACGGCAAGCCGCAGGCAGAACTGATCTGGACCAAGGTAAACGACGCGCCGTCGCCCGAGGCTATTGCCGCGGCAAAGAACGCCGATGTCGTGATCGCCGTCGTGGGCATCACAAGCTCGCTTGAAGGGGAAGAGATGCCGGTCACCGAGCCCGGATTCCTGGGCGGAGATCGCACCAGCATCGATCTTCCCGCGCCGGAAGAAGCACTGGTTGAAGCTGTGGCGGCTACCGGCAAGCCGCTCGCCGTCGTTCTGATGAATGGCAGCGCCCTGGCCGTCAACTGGATCAACGAGCACGCCAACGCGGTTCTCGAAGCATGGTATCCCGGCGAGGAAGGCGGAGCGGCTGTCGCGGAAACGCTGAGCGGCAAGAACAATCCCGCGGGACGGTTGCCGGTTACGTTCTACACCGGCGTCAACCAATTGCCCAACTTCGAGGATTATTCGATGGAGGCCAGGACCTATCGCTACTTCAAGGGAAAGCCGCTCTACCCGTTTGGCTATGGGCTCAGCTACACAACCTTCAATTACAGCGACCTGCATCTTCCGGACGCAGGCTGTAGCTGCCGGACAGCCTGTCGGCGCCGACGTCACAGTGACCAACACCGGCAAGGTCGCGGGAGATGAGGCCGTCCAGGTCTATCTCAAGTTCCCCGATGTTAAAGGCGCGCCGCAAATCGCTCTGCGCGGATTTCAGCGCATCCATCTTGAAGCGGGCGCGAGCCAGAAGGTTCACTTCGAGTTGAAGGATCGCGATCTGGGTATGGTCACCGAGGCAGGTAATCCAATCATCGCCGCTGGGGAATACACCATCAGCATCGGCGGAGGCCAGCCCGATACGGGAGCGCCAGCCGTGAGCGGGCACTTCAATATCGAAACCCAGATCGCGCTGCCCGAATAGGGTATTGGAGTACGCAGGAAGTACCGGACCGGCCGGACTTCCTGCGTGCATTGAAAGCGACACAAGGCGCAAGAGAGTGGCCCGAGGATCCGTGATGCGAGCAGCCGTATTCGATTCCAAATCGCGCAGTCCCGGAAGTTGGGTTTCGATCGAAGATCTTCCGCGGCCTAAGCCGCAACCCGGAGAAGTGCTGCTCAAGGTCATCGCCTGTGGCGTCTGCCGCACCGATCTCCACATCGTCGAGCGCGATCTGCCGCCCATCCGGCCGCGCATCGTCCCCGGTCACCAGATCGTGGGTGAAGTGGTCGAAGGCGCAACCCCGGATCTGCCCATCGGTACCCGCGCCGGCGTCTCCTGGATGGGCGGAGTGGACGGCGATTGCTGGTTCTGCCGCCACGAGATGGAGAACCTCTGCGATCATCCCGTATTCACCGGCTATTCCGTGAACGGCGGCTACGCGGAGTACGCGTCGGTTCGCGCCGATTTTGCAATTCCATTGCCGGCTGGCATGGACGGTTCCCACGTCGCCCCGCTGCTCTGCGCGGGCATCATCGGCTTCCGCAGCCTGCGCGTTGCCGGAGTCCAGCGCGGAGAGCGCGTCGGCCTCTTCGGCTTCGGGAGTTCGGCGGCGCTGGCCATTCGCATCCTCCAGTTTTGGGATTGCGAGGTCTATGTCGTCACCCGCGGTGAGTCTCACCGCAAGGCCGCTGAGTCGCTCGGCGCCACCTGGGTGGGCGACGAAGAGGCCAAGCCTCCTGCCGAGCTCGATCGCGCCATCACCTTCGCCCCCAGCGGAAAGGTCGTCGTCAGCGCTCTCGCCGCTCTGCGCAAAGGCGGGGTGGTGGCCATCAACGCCATTCACCTGGACCAGATGCCGGCCTTCGACTACGACAAGCTGCTCTGGGGCGAGCGCCAGATGCGCAGCGTGGCCAACATGACCCGGCGGGATGCGCGCGACTTCCTCGCTCTGGCTCACGAATTGAACTTCCGTCCTAGTGTCGCCGCGTTCAGCCTCGAGGACGCGAACAGGGCGCTCGAAGCAGTGAAGCATGAGACCGCGGATGGATCGGCAGTGATTGTGCTTTGACATACAGCCGCTGCCAGGACGGCTCAAACTGCTGTAGATGGATACCCATCTTCACCAATTCTCAATCTTCGACGTATCTTCTTCAATGCCCGCCGGCAAGGCGGAGAGCCCATACGGTTTGCCGAGCGCCGCCTATCATGCCAGCCTCAGTTCAGGCGCAGGTTTCGCCAGCAGGACGCCGAGGGCGCAACTTGCCATTCGGGCCAATTCCCCGTCGGCGCGGCTGGTAAGAACGATCGGAACTTTAGCTCCTACAACAACTCCCGCTGCCAGGGCTCCGGCCAGGTATTGAAGCTCCTTGAAGAGGATATTTCCGGCTTCCAGATTTGGGACCATGAGAAGATCCGGGTCTCCCGCCACCGGCGACTTGATCTTCTTGATGCGCGCGGCATCGCTTGAAATGGCATTGTCGAATGCGAGCGGACCATCGACTATGGCTCCGGTAATCTGACCGCGATCGACCATCTTGCAAAGGGCGGCGGCATCGAGCGTGGATGGTATGGCCGGGTTTACCGACTCAACCGCCGACAGGATTGCCACCTTCGGATTCACGACCTCGAGCTTGAGCATCATGTCGATGGCATTCTGCAGAATGTCGATCTTGGTCTCCAGGTCCGGCTGGATGTTGATGGCCGCATCGGTAACATAGAGCGTCTTGTGATAGGACGGCACATCCAGGGCAAATACATGGCTGATGCGCCGCCCGGTGCGCATTCCTCCTTCGCGCGAAACCACGGCGCTCATGAGTTCGTCGGTGTGCAACGAGCCCTTCATGAGCATCTGGACTTCGTTCTTGCGAGCCATCTCGACGGCCCGCATGGCGGCCGCGCGGCTTTCGGCAATGTCAACGATCTGGATTGCCCCAAGGTCAAGTTGCATGGTTTCCGCGAGGCAGCGAATCTTCGTCTCAGATCCCACGAGAACCGGGACTATCAACTTATCCAGGTATGCCTGAATGGCGCCCCCGAGAGATACTTCGTCGCACGGCCAGACAATCGCGGTCCTGACGGCCGGTCTGGAAGTTGCACGGGCAATCAGCCCCTGATAGCGGCGATAGGGCTCATTCACAATGAGCTTGGGCACGGGTAGCGTAGACCAGCGCAGTTTTGCCGGAGGCGCCAGAAGCGTAGCCGTGCCGGAAAAGATCGATGTGCCGGCGCCATTGTTTGCCTCGCAATCGAATGTAACGATCTTTGTGGAATCGTCCTTCCCCGTGACCCGCACCTTGACAAGGATGAGATCTCCGACACGGATACGATTATGGAACGAGAGGGAGATGTTCGTCAGTGTGCATCCAGGCCCGGGGATATTCATGCTGAAGAGCCCGGAGATCAGCGAGGCGCACCACATGTTCGGTCCCGTCGGAGGTATGCCCCCGGCGCGATCGATCAGCTCATCCGAGTTCAGAACGGAATGGAATCCGGAGATCGAGGCAAAAGCCATCGCGTCATCCGTGGTGAGGACGTGCTCTGTCGAGGCTGTGTCGCCCACTGAAATCTCGTCGTATACTTTGCTCTCAATGAAGCCCAGATTCATGCCGATTCCTTCCCTTTCAAGCGTCAGGCGGCGTGCCGCCCAATTGCCATCGTATTGTCTTGGAGCGCGGTCCAAAGTGACTGCAATCACCGATGCCGGCTGTGGATTCGAGCGCTTGCGTTGGACCGAGGCGATTTGGCGATTGCCGCCGCCCGGACAACCGGAAGTTCGCGGCCAGAAAGACGACCTGCCGAGCAGTGATGCGTGTGAGCGCCCGTCTGCCCAGCGGATTCGATGGGATCCTTTGTCTGGAACCGGTTATCGAGAGGATTATGCCTGACCAGAGCGCGAGGTCCAAAGAGATGATCGCCCGAGTTTCGAGACCTGCTCGAACCGGTCGGAACTCGGCCTTCTGGACGCTTTCGAGTGCATCATGAGATCGCGAGAGTTAGAACTTGCCCTGTCTCCCCTTGATGGAGGAGGGGCGAGCTCAATGCTCTGAGGCCACTAATAGGGTTTTCCGACGGTGATCTGAACACTCCAGCAAGGCAAGAAACCGGTTCTTGGTGGGCGGTCAGGGACTCGAACCCCGGACTTCCTGCTTGTAAGGCAGGCGCTCTAACCAACTGAGCTAACCGCCCACGCATGGGGGCAAGGCGATGGCACCCTTCTTAAATCATAGCAGCGCAGCGATGCCCTGTGATGTCTCGCTCCATTGAACGGGAGTAGCAGCTTGAGTTGATAGACTTTGGCTGTGGCGCGTCTAATTCTTAACGCGGACGACTTTGGGCTGACAGCCGGGGTCAACCGCGCGATTCTGGAGCTGCACCGGGCCGGAGCGCTGACCAGCGCCACTCTGATGGCGAGCGCCGCGGCAAGCGAAGAAGCCATCGAGGTTGCCCTGGCGACACCGTCCCTGGGCGTGGGATGCCACTTGGTTCTGGTCGATGGCTATCCCGTGTTGCCGGCGACGGAGATTCCTACGCTCGCGGATGAAAGGACCGGGCGCTTTCAGCCCGCGCTGGGAGCGTTCTTGAAGCAGTTGCTTGCAGGGCGCATCCGGGCTTCCGAGATCGAGGCCGAGGCTGCCGCCCAGATCGCGCTGATACAAAGCAGGCGCGTTGCGCTGACGCATATCGACACGCACAAGCACGTCCACATGTTTCCCGCTGTGCTGCGGCCGGTGCTGCGAGCGGCGCGAGCAGCAGGGATTCGCGCCGTGCGCAATCCCTTTGAACCGCCGTGGAGCCTGCGCGCCACACGTGGCGCTTCCTGGTTGCGGCGGGCGCAGGTGAGTCTGCTGGGGCGGTTTGAGCCTGCCTTCCGGCGCATCGTGGCCGAAGAGGATTTCGCGACCACCGATGGAGCTGTCGGAGTACTGGCCACCGGAACCCTCGATTCCACAACGGTCAAGTCACTCCTTGGCAGCGCCCCGCCGGGAACCTGGGAACTGGTGACGCATCCTGGCTACAATGACTCCGACCTGGCGCAGGCACACACACGGCTGCTTGCCTCGCGGGAGATCGAGCGGGAAGCGCTCGCGTCGATGGACTTGGGAGACAAGATCGAGTCGATCGGTTTTTCGAACTTGGGGGGAGGCTGATTCAGGCCTCTCCGGTCACCGGCTGGAAGCTGCGAGGTCGGCGGCGAACGGAACTCCAGCTGCTGCGATCACGTATCTCCTGCTGAAACCACCGCGAAAAACTCTGTGTTGAATCAGGGAGATGGAGGCAAGTTGGGAATCATTCTCTTGTGGAAGGTACTGCTTTACGGTTGGACTGCAACGGAGATTCTTATCGCCGTTGGAACACGCACACGGCGCGGCGGCGGCAAGGTGACGGACCGTGGATCCTCCATAGTCTTGTGGGTGACCATTACGCTTGCCATCACTGCGGGAGAGATGATCCGCCATGGAATGCCGCGAAACTCGAATGGCGGCGGGCATGGGCTGGTAGTTGCGGCAATAGCGGTGCTGATTGCCGGGGTAGCCATTCGCTGGACGGCGATTCTGTCGCTGGGCAAGGCGTTCAGCTCGAATGTAGCCATCCGCCACGCGCAAACGGTTTATCGGGGCGGCCTTTACCGCTTCGTCCGCCACCCGTCCTATACGGGCATGTTGCTGGTGTTTCTGGCAGTCGGACTACAGGAGCGGAACTGGATTGCGTTCATCGCCGTCATCGCGCCCACGACCGCGGCTTTGCTGTATAGAATTCACGTGGAGGAGGCAGCATTGAATGCGGCGTTCGGCGCGGAGTATGCGGCCTACAGCAAACAGACAAAGCGGTTGATCCCCGGTGTCTATTAGTGACCGGCTCGCGCCATGGGCGGGATTGAGAACCGTCTCCCCATCTGGAAGCATCAATCTTCGAGCAGTCTCATTCACTCGCAATGAGAGGGTTTATGCGCATCGGCATCACCTGCTATCCCACCTACGGCGGCTCGGGCGTGGTGGCCACCGAACTGGGCATCGAACTGGCGGCATTGGGCCACGAGGTGCACTTCATCTCCTACTCGCAGCCGTTCCGGCTGAGCGGGCGCGACGAAGGCGTTTTTTATCATGAAGTTCCGGTGTCGAGCTATCCGCTCTTCGAATTTCCGCCCTACGATCTGGCGCTGGCGTCGCGTATGGCCGAGGTGGCCGAATTCAATGAGCTTGATCTGCTTCATGTGCACTATGCGATTCCCCATTCGGTGAGCGCGCTGCTGGCGCGGCAGATGCTGGCGGCGCGAGGGCGGAAGCTGCCCTTTGTCACCACGCTGCACGGCACCGACATCACGCTCGTCGGCCTGGACCGCTGCTACTTGCCGATCACCCGCTACGCCATCCAGGAGAGCGATGGTGTAACCAGTATCTCAAGCTATCTAAAGGAGAAGACGGTCGAGTACTTCGATGTGACGAGACCCATTGAGGTGATCGAGAACTTTGTCAACTGCGATGTCTACCGGCCCTACAAGGATGAGACGAAGAGGGCGGAGGCGCGCCGGCGGCTGGCTGCGCCGGACCAGGCGATCCTGATGCATCTCTCCAACTTCAGGCCGGTCAAGCGCGTGGTGGACGTGGTGAAGATCTTCGCACAGGTGGCGCGCGAGTTGCCGGCCCAACTGGTTCTAGTGGGAGACGGGCCGGATCGCTCGGCGGCGGAGTGGCTGGCGCACGACCTTGGGATTCACTGCAAGGTTCACTTTGTGGGCAAGCTCGAGCGCGTGAACGAACTGCTTCCGCTGGCCGATATCCTTTTGATGCCAAGCGAGTTGGAGTCGTTTGGTCTGGCGGCTCTCGAGGCCATGGCTTGCAAGGTTCCGTCGATCGCCACGCGCGTGGGCGGGGTGCCGGAGCTGATCGAAGATGGGATTACGGGACTGCTCTACGAGGTGGGCGATGTGGACGCCATGGCCTCGGGAGCATTGAGCTTGCTCAAGGATCGGGATCGCCTGAACGCGATGCGGGATGCGGGCCGGAGGACGGCGCAGAAGCGCTTCTGCTCGACGCTGGTGGTTCCGCATTACGTCAGCTATTACAAGCAAGTGCTTGCTTGATGCGGAAATCGGAGATCAGGGATCAGGTATCAAAGATCAGTCGAGTTCTCGGCGGGATCGGGCAAAAAGGTAGGGACGAAGCCCAACCGGCGCCAGAACCGATCGAGGATTGCGACTGTTTCCGCGTTGGTGCGGCTGGTCGTGCGGATCAGTATCTCTGTGGCTGCGCCGGCGGCCAGGCTTGAAGCTTCCGCAGCGATGGCGACGCACTTCTCCGGCCGGTTGGTGCAGCTGGCCAGGTCGGCGATAGACAGGCGTGTGCTGGGCGTGGCCAGGACGGTTCGCGGCGGGGCCATACGGTCAAGCAGCCAGAGGATTTCGAGCTTGGACTCCAGCTCATCCGGCACGCAGTCGATGGCCAGATCGGCCGGGCGGACGGCGTCCTCGATGGTAGAGGCGTAGACGATGGATGGTGCCGCTCCCGCAATCTGGCCAGAGGCTTCCGCACCGAGCTGCCGGCGCAGAGCTTCGCGGGCGTGACGAAGGCTGGCCGGCATTACATCTTCCAGCAGGACTTGGTAGCCGGCGCGGGCCGCGCTCAGGGCCAGCCAGCGCCCTAAGGGGCCGGCTCCAACGATGGCGACGGTGAGCAAGCAAAGGCTACTTGGCCGAGAGGGCTTCGGCGACGTCTTCGGCGTTGGGCTTGGCGTTGAGCAGGTGCTCGGCCACTCGAATGCGCTCCTCGGCGGAGAGCGTGGGGACAGTTGCAAGTATGCGCCGCAGGGTTACGGCAACGTCGTCAATGTAGTTCATTAGGCGAATGGCTTCTCCGGAGAGCGGCATGGTTTTCCTCGGGGTTCAACGTTCTCTTCTCATTGTAGTCGTCCACCGGCTTCGCCGACCCGCTAGGGATGAAACTCCGGGTGCCCCACCCTCGCCGCGTCATTGTTTTTGCGGCTAGGGAGGGTTCGCACAATTCTTGAGATTGCCTTTGTTTGGTTTAACTTACAATTTGTCTTTTTCCTGGGGGCTGCGTTTGAGCGACTGAAAGCGGGAAGCGCCGCCGATGCCGCGCGACCTTCAAAACCTCTCGCGGCGAGTTTAGCTTTTTATGTGCCCTCCGCCGCGTCCGGGTCCGCCGACGATGACAGCTCTTGGGAGAATTCAGAGTGACAACGCTTTCGGGCGCAAGAGCCTGCTGGAGTGCGCGAAACGCGCGTACAATGTCGGCATGTGGAAATCGGCGGAGAACGTGGCGCTGGACTTTGTACGTGCCATCAACCGGCACGATGTGGAAGGGATGCTGGCGCTCATGGCGCCGAGTCACCGGTTTGTCGATTCGATGGGGCAGCCCATGCATGGACGGGAGAATGTGCGGGTAGCATGGGTTGGGTACTTCCACATGGTTCCCGATTACTCGATTGCCGTAAGTGAGACGATCAGTCATGGTCCGCTGGTTGTGATGCTGGGGTTGGCGAAGGGAACCTACACCCCGGATGGGTGGTTGAAGGACGAGAACCGGTGGGAGACGCCGGCGGCGTTCCGGGCCTCCATCAAGGGCGGCAAGGTGGAGGAGTGGCGGGTATACGCGGACAATGAGCCGATGCGGCAGCGGATGAGGATGAGCAAGTAGAACTAAGAAAGGCAAAAAGGAACAGTAAATACAGATGCACCAATCAAAGGCGCAAAGGGCGCGCCGAAGGTCTGGTGCCCGGCTCCGTGGAAGATCCGTCCGTCAGGGATGGAGGTCGGTCCTGGAGAGCATGGCGAGGAACTGGTGCATGACGCGCCGGTCGATGGCTACATCGAGCAGCTTGCCGTCGCGATTGAAGATGAAGGTCCTGGGAACGCCCACAATGTGGAAAAGCCCGTGGACCGCCCCTCCTGTGTCGAGCAGAACGGGCGGGTGATAGTCACTGGCAGCGACGAAGGAGTTCACCTTGAAGGCGTCCTCGTCGGTGATGGAGAGGACAACGAGGCCTTGCGACTGAAAGTGAGTGTAGAGACGGTCGAGGTCCGGCATCTCTTCGCGGCACGGCCCGCACCAAGTGGCCCAGAAGTTAACCATCACGATTTTGCCGCGAAGCTCAGAGAGGGTGTACTTCTTGCCGTGAAGATCCTTCAAGGTGAAGTCGGCCTTTTCGGCGTCAGCGTCGTCCTGGCCGAGGGTCTGGAGGGCTTTTGAGTAGAGGGGGTCGTCGAGGGTTATCGTCAAGTGCTCGTGAAGGACGATGTCAGCCAACTCGGTGTACTGAGCGGGAGGCCGGTCGCCCTTGGCGGCAACCGGCGACTCGGCCAGGGATTTGGCCAGGGTATCGGCGACAGCCTGGAGGGTTCCATGGCCGGCGTCTCCTTCCGTCGAGAGGCCAGCGAGGCTGTACGCCAATTTCACCTTGGCGGGACCGGGGGGAAGGGTGCGGATGTCTAGAGCCAGCTTGAGGGTCGCGTCGGTGCGTCGATCCGCGGATAGGGAGCGGAGGTTTCCAAGCTGCTTTTCGATAGCAAACTGGTTTGCCTGGGCATGGAGCAGCGGAGCGGCGAGAAGGACGGCGGTGGAAAGAAGCGCGCGTTGGATAGATGTCATGGAGCCTCGCAGAATCAATGAATTGAAGTCTTGAGGGCTTTTCAGGAATTATATCGCGTGAGCGCGTGTTCCGGGTGGGCTATGCGGGCGATTCGCAGGCCGGCTTGCCAAGGCGCTCGGCGACGGCGGCGACGATTCTCTCGTGGACCTCGTCGATGGAGAGGTCGCCTTCGATTAGGACGACCCGGGCGGGTTCACGAGCGGCGATCTCGCGGTATTTCCACCATACGCGCCGGTAGAAGGCGTCCGTCTCGCTTTCAAAGCGGCCTTCGTCGAGGCCGGATTGCCGGGCCACGCGACGATTGCGGCGGCGGGCGCGGACGAGCGAGGAATCGAGGCTGGGCAGCAGCAGGAAGGTCAGGCCGGGCTGGAGACTCGAGCAGATGAGCCGGTGGAGTTCGAGGACGGGCTCGGAACCAAGTTGACGGCCGCCGCCTTGGTAGGCTTCCGTCGAATCCGTAAAGCGGTCGCAAAGGACGATCTTGCCTGCATCGAGGGCAGGCTGGATGACCTCGGCGATGGCCTGGGCGCGGTCGGCGAACATCAGGGCCATTTCGGCCATGGGGGCCAGGCCGTGAGATCGAGAGTCGAGCAGCAGCGCACGGATGCGATCGCCTATGGCTGTACCCCCGGGCTGGCGGGTGACGACAATGCTGCTTCCATCCCAGGTCTCAGAAGCGAGACCTGGGCCACCCGGCTCAGAAGCAAGATTTGGGCCTCCCGGTTTGTGGTTCCTGAGCCAGGCGGCCAGGAGCTCGATTTGGGTGGTCTTGCCGGAGCCGTCGAGACCTTCGAGGGTGATGAGGAGACCGCGCGGCATGGGCTGAGTTTACCACTTCAACAAAGTTGAAGACGAAGCTGCCTTGTTTGTGTTACAAGGGTGTAATTTCAAGGACTACCGGAGGCAGGCGACTGCGCTCCACTGGAGTTGAATTTGAATCTTCGCACCCTTCGCAAACTGACCGTTTGCGGCCTCGCCTTGGCCGCGCTGCCCTCCGCTAGCCGCCTGATGGCGCAAAACCTGACGCTGGAGGGCCAGACCGGCGGATTCCTGACGCCCACTGCTTACGTCGTCTACAGCGCCAAGGGGCACGCCTTTTCGCATCCGGCTGTGGGTTACCACTTTGTGAATACGTCGAAGGTGATCGGCGATATCCAGACCTTCAGCATCGTGGAGGGATTCGCAAACCGGGCCGAGTTGGGTTACACGCGCAGCGTCCACCTGGACGGCGACAGCAACGTGCCCAGCGAGGGAGCGTTCAGCCAGCTTTGGAACTACAACGGCATGAACATCTTCAATGGCAAAGCTGTGGCCATCAAAGACGGCCAATTCGGCCCGTGGACGCCGGGCCTAGCGGCAGGCTTTGTGGTGCGCACCGGGGACAGTTTTGTTTCCAGCGCGGTCAGCAAGGAGCTGGGCGGCAGCGGCAGTGCATACACTAACGAGGATTTGTATGTGGCCGCCACCAAGACCTGGGCGCATCCTCCGTTGCCATTCCTTGTGAACCTGGGCTGGAAGGCCACCAATGCCTCGATCTTCGGAATCGGCGGGCAGAGTACGCGGTTTGGAGGACGGCTATTCGGAGGGCTGGGCATTCCGCTTCCTTTCCTGTTGAAGACGGTGATCGTGCCCTCGGCCGGATTCACGCAGGAGCCGCCGACCTCGAAGAACCTGGGCGCGATTCTGGTGGGCGGCAGGGCGCATTTGCCCACCACGCTGGACTACGCGGTGCGGGTGACGCAGCAGGAGAATCCGCACTTTGCCTTCGATATTGGCATCGGCCAGGTGGCGGGAATGATCGGCACCGCCATGCTGCCTACCGGATTGCCGGCGCCCTATCCCCCGGTGTTGCTGGTGCCGGTGAATCTGGAGGCGCGGCACGTCGTGGGCATGGGGCTGAGTTATCGCTATTGAACGGAGAACCTCGACCGGATGGGAAACGGATTCTACGCGCAACTTCCGCTGTCTGGAAGGGTTGTTAGGGGCGTAGAATCAATGGCGATTGTTACACGGGCCCCAGATGCGATTTGAGTTATCGCCAGGGTCTTCCGCGGAAACTGCGGAGGATCAGTCTCGTGGAGAGATGCCGGAGGCAGATAGCCGGCGCGGGCGATGGCTTTGAAAGTGGATCAACCTACCAAGCCCTGGCCCCCGCCCGACGCAAGTCGCTCCCCCTCATCGGGCCAGGCAAGAAAGGATCGAGAGGGTCTTCCCATGAAAATGCTTCGCGCTTCGCGCTGGCTCCTGCTGGCGCTGCTTCTCTCCGTCATCTCTGCGTCTTCGCCCGCGCAATTGACCATCGGCGTGGGGATTGCGCCTCCGCCGCTGCCTGTTTACGAGCAGCCCCCTTGCCCGGAACCAGGGATGATGTGGACGCCCGGTTATTGGGCCTACGACCAGGACAGCGGCTACTATTGGGTTCCCGGCACCTGGGTTCCCGCGCCCTCGCCCGGCCTGCTTTGGACGCCCCACTACTGGGGCTGGGAGAACGGAGTGTATGTCTTCCATCCCGGCTATTGGGGTGCGCACGTGGGTTACTACGGCGGCGTGAACTACGGCTTCGGCTATGGGGGAATCGGCTTTGCCGGCGGCGAGTGGCGCGGGGGCGTCTTCGCCTATAACACCGCGGTCATGCATGTGGGCGTGGGCTTTCACTCGGTGTATGTGGACCGGGAAGTTGTGGAGAGAAGCTACGTCGCCAGGGACAGCCATGTAGGCTATAGCGGCGGTCCGGGCGGCATTCACCACGACCCGACTCCCGGAGAGGGAATCGCGGGCCGCGAGCACCATCTGGGTCCTACCGGTGTGCAGTCGCAGCACCAGGGTGGCGCTAAAGCGGACCCCGGCTCATGGTCTTCGCACAACGGCGGTCGGCCGTCGAATCCGGTGGTCGGCAGGCCGCTTGGCGGCGGTGGAGCATTCACGCGTACGGGAAGCTCCACGACTACCTCAACCTCAACTTCGACGTCGCGTTCCTCCTCCAGCTCGACAACAGGCACTGGAACGGGAACACGCACGGGCACGGGCTCCGGCTCGACCGTCGGTACCGGGACTGGAACTGGAACGCATTTGGGCACTGGCGCAACGACTGGCACCGGCGCCGGAACGGGCGCGGGATCGACGACTGGCACCGGCGCCGGAACTGGAGCGGGAGCGCATCTCGGCACCGGCTCGACAACAGGCACTGGAACGGGAACACACACGGGCGCTGGCTCCGGCTCGACTGTCGGCACCGGGACCGGAACGGGGACTGGATCGGCGACAGGTACCGGCACTGGAACTGGAACGCATTTAGGCACGGGCTCGACTGTCGGCACCGGCACTGGAACTGGGACACATTTGGGCACCGGCTCAACTATCGGCACCGGCATTGGAACGGGCACTGGATCGGGGATGGGTACTGGCACTGGAACTGGAACGCATTTGGGCACGGGCTCGACGATCGGTACCGGAACTGGAACGCGCGCGGGCGGTACAACGCCTATCTCCGGTGGTGGACCAGTTGAAGGAATAGGTAACAGCAACGGCATACATGCGGGCGGTAATACGACTGGCATGGGCACCCATCTCGGAAGTGCGAACACGGGGTTGGGAACGTCGTCCACAGCCGGGGGTGCAACGACCGGCACGGTCACGCACCTGGGTGGTAATACGACCGGCATGGGTACCGGTGCCCACCTGGGCGGCGCGAACACTGGGCTGGGAACGTCGTCTAGAGCGGGCGGCGGGATGACAACGCATGGACCGACGACCGGCGGAGCCAACATCATGAACAACGGCGGGGGTGGGACGACCACGCATGGACCGACGACTGGCGGGGCCACCATGCAGACGCACGGACCGACGACCGGCGGGGCCATCAACATGAACAACGGCGGGGGTGGGACGACCACGCATGGACCGACGACTGGCGGGGCCACCATGCAGACGCACGGACCGACGACCGGCGGGGCCATCAACATGAACAACGGCGGGGGTGGGACGACCACGCATGGACCGACGACTGGCGGGGCCACCATGCAGACGCACGGACCGACGACCGGCGGGGCCATCAACATGAACAACGGCGGGGGTGGGACGACAACCCACGGGGCCACCAGCATGAACAACGGCGGGGGTGGGACGACAACGCACGGGGCCTCCAACATGAACAACGGCGGGGGTGGGACGACAACGCACGGACTGACGACCGGCGGGAATCTGAGCGGAAGCACAGGCTCCCGGTTGGGTGGTACTCACGCGACCGATGGCGGAATAACCAGAGGCACGACGTCAGGAACAGGCACTCGGACGGTCGGAAGCGGAGGCTTGACCAGCGGAAGTCATACGATGGGGACGATGAACGCCAACAAAGGGTTGACAGGCTCCGGTACATCCCATTCCGCGACGCAGTTTTCCACTGGCGGGTCAACCTCGCACAATACCAACGCCACGCACTATTCGGCTAACAATTCGCACGCGTCGGTCTCCGGCTCGCACGCTACTGCCTCGACCTCGCACGCAACGTCCACCTCTTCTTCGCACACCACTTCCAACAACGCTTCACACAACCGCAGATAGCGCGGATCTTCGCTGCTAACCATCGAGGCCCACGGTCAGCCGTGGGCCTCGGTGTGTTTGGGAGCATCCTGAGAGAGCCTTATACCGGCGATCTCGACCTCAAGGCCGCCGAATTCGGGATGGTCGTTTTCGCGGATGCGGTATGCGAGGTCGATAAGACTTCCCTTGAAGAGGCCAAGCTCGGCGGCGCGGGCAGCCAGATCCCAGCCGACGGCGCGGACGGCGCTGCTGGAGCCGGAGAGGACCGGCTCCTGGGCCAGTTCGAGGCGGAGATGGCGGTCTTTCATCCTGCGGGGCGGGGCGAGGAGTCGCGCCTTGCGGGCCACGAAGATGGGCTCGGGGTTGCCGTGGCCGAGGGGTTCGAGCTTGCGCAGCCAGCCAACGAGCACCGGTGTGATGCGGTCGAGCGGCAACTCGGCTTGAATGCGCAGCAGGCGCTCCGGCTCGCGAGCGGCCAGATGCTCATTGGCATAGAGTTGCAGGCGGCGCTTCAGCTCCGGCAGCGCATCGGCGGGCAGGGCAAAGCCGACGGCAAAGGCGTGGCCGCCAAAGCGGGTGAAGAGATCGGCGCAGCTTTCGATGGCGTTGAGCAACTGAAAACCGTCTACAGATCGGCCGGAGCCATGGGCGACTCCGTCTTCGATGCTGACCACGATGGCCGGTTTTGCCGTGCGCTCGACGACGCGGGAGGCGAGGATGCCGATGACGCCGCGATGCCAGCCGTCGCCATCGACGACGAGCAGGCGGTCTGCGGCAAGCTCGGCATCGGCTTCCAGGCGGGTTTCGATCGCGGCAAGCGCAGTGGCCTCAATGTCGCGGCGCTCGCGGTTCAGGCGCTCGAGTTTGGCGGCCAATTCGGCGGCGCGGGCAGGGTCGCGGGTCGTGAAGAGTTCGATGACCTCGGAGGCCACATCCATGCGGCCGGCGGCGTTGATGCGCGGGGCCAGGCGAAAGGCGACGTCGAAGCCGGTAAGCTGCTTGGCGGCGGGATCGAGGGCGGCGGCGGCAAAGAGCGCGCGCAGGCCGGCGCCGACGGGCTTGCGCAGTTCGCGCAGGCCGAGGGCGGCGATGACGCGATTCTCGCCGCTCAGCGGCACGGCATCGGCGATGGTGGCGATGGCCGCCATCTTCAAGAAGCTGGGCAGGGTCTTCTCGCGCGTGCGAGCGGCATCGCGCCGTTCGAGAACGGCTTGCGCCAGCTTCATCGCGATGGCCGCGCCGCAGAGAGATTTCTCCGGGTAGGGGCAGCCGGCCTGGTTGGGATTCAGGACGGCCAGCGCATGAGGAACCGCATCGCCGGCCTCCGGCAGGTGATGATCGGTGACGATGAGATCCAGACCAAGCCTACGGGCGGTCTCGGCTTCGGCGAAGGCTCTCATGCCAGTGTCCACAGTAATCACCAGGCGGACGCCCTCGGCGTAGGCGGCTTCAAGGACGCTGGATTGCAGTCCGTAGCCCTCGCGCAGGCGGTGGGGCACATGAAAGCGCGCCACTCCGCCCAGCATCTCGATGGCTGTCTTGAGCAGGACGACGGCGGTGGTGCCGTCCACGTCGTAGTCGCCATAGAGCAGAACCGGCTCGCGGCCGGCGATGGCCCGCTCCAGCCGCTCCACGGCTTCCTTCATGCCCAGCATGAGGTAGGGATCGTGGAGATGAGCCGGCTCGGGATTGAGGAAGGCGTAAGCTTCAGCGGGCTGGGTGACGCCGCGGGCAACCAGCAACTCGGCAAGCACCTGAGGCAGGCGGGCGGCCTTGGCCAGGGCCGAAGCTGCTTCCGGATGCGGTTCAGAGATGGTCCAGCGCTGGCGGAGGCCGCGGCAAAGGGCCGGGTTGGGAGAGCGGGACTGGACCGGGGCGCCTGATACCGGGCCTGCCGGGCTGGCTGAAGTCACGCGGGCTTACTCGTCTTCGTCGATCTCGCCGCCGTGGGCGTCGTCGATGACGATGTCCTGGAAGTCCTCCAGGTCTTCAAGCAGCGCCTGGTAGCGCTCATACCACTCGGTGGTGGTTTCGTGCAGAAAGACCACCCCCTGATAGACGAAGCCCAGCTGGATGTAGCCAAGATTACCGGCAAACTTGCGCAGCCATTCGGCCTCTGCCAGTTCGTTCGCCTCTTCATCCGGGAAGTTCATCTCGCCGGCCTCCTCGATGAGGGCTTCGAGTTCTTCGCGCTCCAGCGTCATCTCGCTGAAGGTGACAAATGGAGCGCCGGCGCGTTTGGCCATCTCCACAAAGTCCTTCCAGGAGTCGGGGTTGTCCTCGCTTTCCCAAACGATAGATGCGATGTCCTCGGTGACGTATCCGGGCAGGCGGTGGAGTCCGTGGCCTTCAATGAAGGCCACCATGTCGTCTTTCAGAGAGAGAAGGTTTTCCGTATTCATAGTCAAGTACACATTCTCGCAGATGCGGGCGGGTGCTTGGGCTGCGATGTGAAAACTTCTCTGCCTGAGGGCGGCGGGACAGTTTGTGAGCGGCATCGTTCGCAACCGCTGGGCTCGGCTCGGCGCTTGGCTGACGATTGAACCGCGGGCCGGTGGATAGAACAGGTTCCGAGGCAGGTTCCACAGGGCAGGTTTTGCCCACATTGCTGCCGCGCATTGACTCTCCGGCCCGCCGGGTTGAGGATAAAGATTGGGCTCAGCTAGATTACCTTCGGAAAGGAGTTAGCCGCCATGCCTCACCAATCGAACGTCTTGAACGATAGGCCGAGCCAAGTGCCGAACGGTGCTCCGGGCGGCAGCTTGATCCCAACGCGGCCGCTCCCTGCCGGAGTTCAAGAGTTTTCGGAGCGTGTGTACGACCTAATGGACGGTCAGCCAAAGGACGATGCGGAAGTCGCCAAGGCGCTGGGCGGCATGGACGATATGTTTCTTCTGATTGCCGCCGGACTCTACAGCATCGCTTCAATGCTGCTCGGCGAGGGTGAACATAGCATACGCGCGGTGGAGACGGCGATCGCCAACGCGGAGGTTCCGGCATGCCAGAACCCTGTCGAAGCGTGCCAGAGCAGCCGCAGAGCGTTGTGCGCGGCGGCCCTGGAGACTATCGCGCTGCGCGACCCTGGCGCTCTGGCGGCGCCCGAAGGCCTCGAGCGGGCGTCTACCTGCATTGAGGACGACGATCTGGATGCGGCGCGGGAATCGGGCGAAGAGCTGCTCAGGATGCTCGCCGGACCGGACAGAGATCGCGTGAAGAACTGGCTGGCCGGCCTGGCCATTGTGCCGCGAACCATCTTTGTGCTGCGCGCGGTGGCTGGCCTCACCTCGGCAGAGACCGCTGGGTTGCTTGCGGCCCACGGCGGCCCGCAGGCTGCCGGATGGAGCGAGGAAGCGGTGCGTGAGTTCTGCCGCCAGGCGCTCTGTTCGCTGGCTTCGCAGCTGATTCAAGCCTCGACGGCGCGGTGAGCCTTTTTCAGGCCGAAAGCCTCCGCCTTATGTGGCTCAAGAACGCCTCCGGCCTGTTCTCCGATACACTTGTATTGAGAACCCTGCCGCCCTTGCCGCGCATCCATCAGGAGTAATCGCTTTCGGGTTGCAGCACTTCCGAGTGAGTGGAAGAACTTTGATTCCGTCTGTGTATTCCAAAACGAATACGATCCGATTCTGCTTCTGCGCCTTTTTTGTGGGCCTCGCGGTCATGGCTTCCCGCGGATCGGGTGCGCAGTCGCTGCCCTGGCCTGGCCAGTCAGTCGTCGTCGGCATCCGCCACCAGCTTTCAGGGCAGCGTGGCCGTGGGCAAAGCCACAGACCAGCCCATCGCGCTCACTCTGGACGATGCCATCCAGCGCGGCCTGAAGGCGAACCTGGGCGTCATTCTGAGCAGCGCGCAGACGGCGGGGGCGCGCGGAGAGCGGCTCAGCCAGCTCCAGTCGCTGCTGCCCTCGGTGAGTGCCAGCGCCAAAGAGACCGTGATGCAGGTTGACCTGCCCGCCGAGGGATTGCGCATTCCCGGCTTTCCCGCCATTATCGGGCCCTTCGGCTTTACCGATCTGCGGGCTTCGCTCAGTTGGTCTTTGGTAGACGTTGCTTCACTGCGAAACTATCTGGCAGCGCGCCATAACTTTGCCGCCGCCCAGCTATCCGCCGAGGACGCGCGTGAGCTGGTAGTGCTCACAGTGGGTAATGCTTTTCTGCTGGCCCTGGCCGATGAAGCGCAAGTCGCAAGTGTTGAAGCGCAGGCAGCCACGGCAAGAATCTCGCTCAACCAGGCGGTCGCCAATCACCAGGCGGGCACGGCGCCGCTTCTCGATGAGCTGCGCGCCCGCGTGGATTCCCAATCCCTCGATCAGCAGTTGATCGTGGCGCGCAACGCGCTCGAAAAAGACAAGCTGGCGCTGGCGCGCGCCATCGGCCTGCCTCTGGCGCAGAGCTTTACGCTCGCCGACAAGGCGCCCTACCAGGCCTTCGACCAGTTGGATGTTGACGCGGCCATTCGCCGGGGTCACGCCAACCGCAAGGATCTGGCGGCAATAGTGGAGCGGACCAAGGCGGCCGAAGAGCAGCGCAAGGCGGCGACCGCCGACCGGCTGCCCACCTTGCAGTTCAATGGCGATTATGGCGACATCGGCACCACGCTGTCTCACTCTCACGGCACGGGCGACGCCACGGGCACGCTGAGCGCGCCGCTCTTCAAGGAGTTTGCCTTGCGCGGAGAGGCGCAGATCGCCCAGGCTCAACTGGACGCCGCGCAGGCCCAATTGAGCGACAAGAACGCGCAGGTGGACGCGGACATTCGCGACGCCTTGCTGGACATTGCCTCGGCGCAGAAGCTGGTTGAGGTGGCCAAATCGAGTGTCGAGCTGGCCAATGAGGCTCTCAGCGAGGCCCAGCAGCGCTACGCCAACGGCGTCAGCGACAATCTGGCCGTCAGCCAGGCCGAGCAATCCGTGGCCCAGGCCGACAGCCAGTACGTAGCCAGCCTCTACCGGCACAATGTGGCCAAGCTCAGCCTGGCCCGCGCCCTGGGCGCGGCAGAAGACTACAAGAACTATTTGGGAGGAAAGTAGACGTGGCGGATATTACTCCAACACCAGTCCAATCGGAGCCGGTTGATGACATCGAGGTCGTGCAGCCGCCATCCCGGCGCCGGGCCATCGTCGTGGTCGTGGTTCTGGTCCTTGCGGCCGTCGCGGTCGCGTTCTGGTGGCACGGAACCTTCACCGAGAACACTGACGACGCGCAGGTCAACGGCCATCTGATGCAGGTCAGCTCGCGCATCGGCGGTCAGGTTCTGAAGGTCGATGTACAAGAAAACCAGGTGGTGAAGGCGGGCGACGTAATCGCCGAACTGGACCCCGCGGACTACCAGGTTGCCGTGGAGAATGCCGAGGCCGTGCTCGCCAGCGCTCAGGCCAATGCCGCGGCGGCCAATGTGGCCGTGCCCATTTCTTTCGTCAACACCGGCAGCAGCCTCAGCGCGGCCGGGGCCGACGTGAGCGGCACGCAGGCCGGCATCGAGCAGGCCCAGAACCAGTTGCAGGCTGCCCATGATCGCGTGGGCCAGGCCAAGGCCAACAACGTCAAGGCGCAGGCCGACCTCGAGCGCTACAAGCCGCTGGTCGAGAAGGATGTAATCAGCAAGCAGCAGTTTGACGCCGCCGTTGCCGCTGCCGACGCCGCCAAAGCCGGGCTCTCCGACGCCCGCGCCATGGAGCGCGCCGCCGCCGATGGCGTGAAGGTAGCCACCGAGCGTCTGGCGCAGGCCCAGGCGCAGCTGAAATCAGCCCAGACCGCCCCTCAGCAGGTCGCCGCGCAGAGCGCCCGCGCCCGCCAGGCTCAGGCGCAGGTCCAGCAGGCCCAGGCGCAGCTGGATATGGCCAAGCTCAACCTGAGTTATACGAAGATCGTTGCTCCGGCGGCCGGCATCGTTACCCGCAAGAGCGTCGAGATCGACCAGAACGTCGCCCCCGGCCAAAACCTGCTCACGCTGGTCTCGTTGGAAGACCTCTGGGTGACCGCCAATTTCAAGGAGACCCAGTTGCGCCACATGCTTGCCGGGCAGCCCGTCGAAATCGAAGTGGACTCGACCGGCAAGACCTATCACGGCAAGGTAACCCAGATCGGCGGCGCCACCGGCTCGGTGCTCTCGCTCTTCCCGCCGGAGAACGCCACCGGCAACTACGTCAAGGTCGTTCAGCGCGTCCCCGTGCGGATCGACTTCACGGACCTCAAGAACGAAGACCCCACACACGAGCTTAGGCCGGGGTTGTCTGCCGAGCCAAAGGTGCGGGTGAAGCAATAATCCTGGGTAGTTTGACGCGGCTGTTGTTCTATCTTCACAAAGAAGAGTGAAGAAGAATGCGTCCGCGTCTCACGGCCTCGGCATCACAAGCACTTCCACGCCGCTGGCAGCGTCCTTCTGGCGGAATACCTGTTCTGTCGCCTTCTGGAACTCCTCCGGCTTGGCGTTCGGTATGTCGGTGAAGGTTTGCGGATTGCGGTCGGTGAGCGGGAACCAGGAACTCTGCACCTGCACCATGATGCGGTGGCCGCGGCGGAAGGTATGAAATAAATCCGGCATCGCGAAGTCGATCTCCGCCTCCTTGCCCGGCACGAGCGGTTCGGGCTTCTCCCAGCTCGAGCGGAACTTGGCGCGGAAAGGCTCTCCGCGGAGCAACTGCTGATAGCCGCCCATGTGCAGCGGCGGCGCGTCCAGGATGCGCTTGTTCCCGTGAGAGCTGTCGGCCGGGTCGGGATAGTCGTCGGGATAGACGTCGATCAGCTTCACGTCGAAGTCGGAATCCGTGCCGGAGCTGGCAACCTTCAGTTTGGGTGAGATGGGGCCGGCGATGGTCACGTCTTCTTCGAGCGGTTCCGTCTGGTAGACGAGCACGTCGGGCCGCGTTCCGGCGAAGCGCTGGTCGTCCACCATATAGCGCTGGGGCACGGTATCCGTGGTGTAGCCGACAAAGGGCACGGGATGGGCCGGGTCGCTCAGGTACTCATCCACGCCCTTGGTCTCGGCGGGCGGATCGAAGCTGAGCTTGCCGCCTGCGTGGAAGTAGAGGGTCCTGGGCTGGGCGGCCTTGGGCGGCCATGCGTCGAAGCTGCGCCAGAGGTTGGTTCCGGTCTCGAAGACCACGGCCTTGGGCTGCGCCGCGCCCCGGCCTTTGAGGTAGTGCTCGAAGAAGGGGAACTGGACGTTGGCGCGGAAGTACTCGCCGGTCTTCGAGTTGAACTCGACCTCGCCCAAGTGATCGCCGTCGCCGCGCGCCCAGCCGCCGTGGACCCAAGGGCCCTCGACCAGCGTGGCGGGCGTCTCCGGGTTGAACTTGGCGATGGCGTTGAAGGTCTTGTAAGGGCCGCTCAGGTCTTCGGCGTCGAACCAGCCGCCCACCACCAGCACCGCGCAGTGAACGTTCTTCATGTGGCGCGAAAGGTCGCGCGACTGCCAGTAGGCATCGTAGGTCCAGTGATTGGCCTGGTCGTTGAAGAGCCAGTTCGAGCCTTTCAGATAGAGCTTGTCCAGGTTGGCGATGTTGCCCGCCTGAAGATAGAACTTGTAGCTGTCCGGGGTGCCGAAGTCGAATTCGACCGTTGGCTTGGGCGTCAGCGGGTTCTGCTGTGGATGGAAGAAGGGCGCATAGAAGCCGAAGTTGGCCGAGAGCATGAAGGCCCCGCCATGGTAACTGTCGTCGCCCAGAAAGAGGTCAGTCATGGGCGCCTGCGGGCTGGCGGCAGCCAGCGCGGGATGGGAGTCGATGATCGACGCCGAGGTGTAGAACCCTGGGTACGAGATGCCCCAGATGCCCACCTTGCCGTTGTTGTTGGCCACGTGCTTGAGCAGGAACTCGATGGTGTCGTAGGTGTCGCTGGCGTCGTCCACGTCTTGCGGCGACTTCTTCACGTCGATGTGCGGGCGCATCTCCACAAAGTCGCCCTCGCTCATCCAGCGCCCGCGCACGTCCTGGTAAACGAAGATGTAGCCGCTCCTCTCGAACTCATCCGAGGGTCCGAGGCGCGCTGGGTATTTGTCTTCGCCGTAGGGCCCGACGTTATAGGGAGTGCGGTCCATCAGGAAGGGGTAAGGCCCGGCGGCGGCGTCCTTGGGCACGTAGACCGCCGTGAAAAGCCGCTTGCCGTCGCGCATGGGAATGCGGAACTCGTACTTGGTGTAGTGCGCGCGGGCGAAGTCCTCCGGCTGCGCGCTGGGCGCGGGCTGCTGGGCGTGTACGCAGGGCAGCGAAAGAGCGAGAACGGCCAGAAGGGCGATTGGAAGGCGGCGCAGTTTGAGCATCGGATCGAAGAATCTCCTGAACAACCAGAGTACCGCAGAGAGGGGGTCTGACTGGGAGAAGGTGGCGTTTGGGAGAGCTCTTGTAAATACGCTCCTGGCGCCTGGGCGCCCGCAAAAAGAATCCCGGGCCGATGGCATCCATCGGCCCGGGAGTTGAAAAAGAAACTCAAGTTCAAGCGCGCAGTTTCCCGCGCCTCACAGATCGAAGTACAGGAAGAACTCGTATGGCACGGGGCGCAAATTAACCGGCGCCAGTTCGCGCTCCCGCTTGTAGCTGATCCAGGTCTCGATCAGGTCCTCGGTAAAGACGCCGCCTTCGAGCAGGAAGTCGTGGTCCGCTTCGAGCGCGTCCAGAACCTCGCCCAGCGAACCCGGCGTGCTCTTGATCTTGGCGGCTTCTTCGGCTTCGAGTTCGTACAGATCCTTCTCCAGCGGCTCGCCTGGATCGATCTTGTTCTTGACTCCGTCCAGCCCGGCCATCAGCAGAGCGGCGAAGCACAGGTACGGGTTGGCCGAGGGATCGGGGCAGCGGAATTCGAGGCGCTTCGACTTGGGGCTCTTGGAATACACCGGAATGCGCACCGCGGCCGAGCGGTTGCGCTGCGAGAAGGCCAGGTTGACAGGCGCTTCGTAGCCCGGAACGAGGCGGCGATAGGAGTTGGTGGTGGGGGCGCAAAGCGCAAGCAGCGCCGGGGCATGCTTGAGCAGGCCGCCGATGTAGTTAAGGGCCAGCGGGCTGAGCAGGCTGTATCCGGCCTTATCGTAAAATAGATTGGTGCTGTCCTTCCACAGGCTCTGGTGGACGTGCATGCCGGAGCCGTTGTCGCCGAAGATCGGCTTGGGCATGAAGGTGGCCACCTTGCCGTGCTTCTTGCAAACGTTGCGGATAATGTACTTGTAGTACATGACGTTGTCGGCCATCTTCAGCATGGGCGAGAAACGCATATCGATCTCGGCCTGGCCGGCGGTTCCCACTTCGTGATGATGGACTTCAATGGGGATGCCGACTTCCTTCATCTTGAGGATGATCTCGGAGCGCAAATCCTGGAACTGATCGGACGGCGGCACCGGGAAGTAGCCTTCCTTGTGGCGCAGCTTGTAGCCCAGGTTGGGCCTCTCGTCCCGGCCGGTATTCCATACGCCCTCGTTCGAGTCGATGCGGTAGTAGCCGGTGAAGGCGTTCTGGTCGTACTGAACGTTGTCGAACATGTAGAACTCAAGCTCCGGGCCCCAGTAGCTGGTCTCGGCGATGCCGGTGCTCTTGAGGTAGGCTTCCGCCTTCTTCACGATGTAGCGCGGGTCGCGGCTGTAAGGGTTCCCAGTGACCGGATCCTTCACGTCGCAGATGATGCTCAGCGTGGGAATCTCCAGGCAGGGGTCCAGATATGCCGTTTCCGGGTCCGGGAAGAGCAGCATGTCGCTCTCGTTGATCTGCTGGAATCCGCGGATGCTGGAACCGTCGAAGCCGATTCCTTCGGCGAAGAGATCCTCTTCGAGATCCTCGACCGGGATCGAGAAATGCTGCCACATGCCGGGAAGATCGATAAACCTCAGGTCCACAATCTTCGCGCCGGTCTCTTTGGCCAGCTTGATTACGTCGTCTGCACTCTTAGGCATCTCCAATCTCCTTGATGATTTGCCTCCCGACCGGCTACGTTGGGATAGGGAGCGAAAAATTGGCAACGCGGTATGAACGAGAGGGTAAGCAGATTATATTACCGGTCAGCGGATCGAACCCATAAGGAAGTCATAAAGAAAACCCGCCGGCCTGTTCAAAAGCAGGGGTTTGGGGGCGAAGAGTTGGCTGGTTCAAGGCGCTTCCTGGCCGGGCAGCACGAGGACAAGCTTGGCAATTGAGCCTAACGTCGATGGCAGGCGAACGGCCCCAGCCGCTCAGGAGCGGGCGGCTCCTGTGCCGATCAGAGAGCAAAGCTGGCCTTTTGAACCCATTGCGCGCATTTTCCTCACGGGTCCCTTATGCCCGACCTGTTAGAAATAAGGTACAGGGTACGTGCGGTCCGCGCTGCCGTCCTCGAGCGCCGCTCGTGCCCATTTCTGTCAAAAGGGAGATCCATGTCTACTGACTACCGCAATTTTCTGGCTCTCTCCTACGAAGAGCTGGAAGAACTCAACCTGCAGGCCAAGGCTGATCGCGCCAATCGCGTTGCGGCCGGCGAGATTCGCGAAAAGCGGCTGAAGTACCTGACCGACGAGAAGCGGATCAAGGCCGTGACCGTGCTGTTCAGCGACCTCGAAGGCCGCCTTCACCTGCTCGACTACGACAAGAAGTTCTTGCTCGGATCCCACGAGAACCTCACCTTCGACGGCTCCTCGATCCGCGGCTTCACGGCCCAGAAAGAGAGCGACCTGCGCCTGGGCATCGACTGGAGCGCCTTCTACTGGGTGCCCGCCGACGTCTTCGGCAACGGCAAGGTGCTGGTCTTCGGCAACGTCATCGACAAGGACGGAACCCCTTACTGCAGGCGACCTGCGCGGCGTGCTCAAGGGCTACGCCGACAAGCATGCACAAGGAAAACGGCTACACGCTGAACGCGGCCAGCGAGATCGAGGGCTTCCTCTTCGCCGGCAAGGACGCCGAGCGCAAGTACCACGAGACCGGCAAGTTCGAGTTCATCTCGCAGGGCGGCTACTACCACTCGCTGCCGCTCGATCCGCTGCGCCAGTTCATCGACACCTCGGCCGAAGTGCAGCGCGCCATGGGCTTCCAGAACGAGAAGGATCACCCGGAAGTTGCGCCCAGCCAGTATGAAATCAACTACAGCTACTCGGAGGCCGTGGGCGCGGCCGACCAGATTCAGCTCTACAAGCTGCTGACCCGCCAGATCGCCAACAACATGGGCTTCACCGCCTGCTACCTGCCCAAGCCGGTGGTCGGCGTCAACGGCAGCGGCATGCACACCAACGTCTCGGTCTCCAAGGGCAAGACCAACCTCTTCTGGGACGAAAAGGGCGAGGAACAGCTCTCCACATTCGGCTGGAACTTCCTTGACCGCATTCTGACCCACGCGCTGGATCTTTGCCTGGTCTTCAACTCCAGCGTGAACGCCTATCGGCGCCTGGATCCGCACTTCGAAGCGCCCAACCAGATTCGCGCCTCGGCCGTCGATCGCGGCGCCATGGTTCGCGTGCCCATCGGCAACCACCGCTCCATGCGCACCGAAGTGCGCGCCGTGGCGCCGGACGCCAATCCCTACCTTTCGCTCTACGGCATCTTCAAGACCGGCATCGACGGCAACATCTCCGACGTGGAGAATCTGCGCGCCGGCGGCCGCTACCTGCCCGACAACATCCAGAAGGCGATCGACGACTTCCAGTCTTCGGAGTGGATCGCGAAGATTCTGGGCGCCGACGTGCAGGGCCGCTACGCCGAGCTGAAGCAGGCCTCTGCCAACCGCTGCGCCGCGCGAACTGGGCACCATCGTCAAGGGCTCCGAGGTGCAGTTCCACCACGAGGTCTACAACCAGTCGCTCTGGAATTTGTTCTAGAACGAGGGGCAATCGAAGCGGCTCTGAACGCCGAGGAATATCCGCGGACTGGGCAAGAACTTAAGGGCGGCACGGCCTTATCTGGCTGGCCGCCCTTGGTGCGTCTTGCCCAGTCCAGCACTATGCACCCTCGTTGACCGGAGATAAGTCCTTGATCGGCTGGTAACTCACCCGTACTTGGTGGAGCTTTGCAGGCAACTCAGGGGAAGTGCGCCAATGCCCATCGATACCGATGGGTAAAAGTGTGAGACTCGGATTCACCAGAGCCACTGAGGAAGCCAAGAGTACAAATGAATAGTAGGGCCCCCAAGAGGAACCTGGCTGGTTCGGCCTCTCCGCGTTTGGGGAAGGCTTGGCGACCCCTGGGGACGGTTCCGGAGGCCATGCCGCATCGATTACAATTGCGCCAACATCTGACCAGTTTTGGCGCTTGTCTTGTAGGTTGACTTGCCGAATGAAATGCCTGGACTCATCGAGTCTACCGTTCGAGAGTACAGGCGCGACTGACTTTCACTTGCGCCAAACCGGAGCCCGAACCGTCGGCCGTCGGCGGGCACAACGAATTGAGGATTGAATGACCGATAAGCCCTATCGCCCGCAGCAAGACATCGTAACGTTGATGAGGCAGTTCAACCAGCAAGTGGAGGAATCTCCTGAGCTTCCTGACCCGGACACGCGCTTGCTTCGCGCGCGGCTGGTGTTTGAGGAAGCTCTTGAGTTTGTCAAGGGCTGCGGTTGCACGGTCACGAAGACCATTGCCGGATTGAACGGCGAAGAGCAGACTGCAATCATAGACGACATCGGTGTCGTGCTCGACCCCAACGGCAAACCCGACCTCGCCGAATATGTTGACGGCTGCATCGACCAGCTTGTTGTCACTTATGGGGCGCTCAACGCCGCCGGTGTGAATGTTCAGCCTGCCTGGGATGAAGTGCAGCGCAGCAACATGAGCAAGGCTTGGCCGCATTGCAGCGTTTGCGACGCCGTGCTTGAGCGGGGCACTGGCCTGGAGCTGGTACATCCAGACAGAGCCAACGCCCATGATGGCCATTGGAACCCTATTCTGAAGGTTCATAAGCGCCCGGACGGCAAGTTCATCAAGTCGCCGGCCTATTCACCAGCAGATTTGAGGCGCGTGATCGATGAGCAGATCCAGCAGGCAAACGGGTAATTATGCCTGAGCGCCAGTCACGACGAGAGGGGTATCTCGTTTCGCAAATCCGAGGGGGGGGATGAATTCTGTCAGTATTGGGGACGGGCCGGCGGTTCCTTCCGGACAGTCACGTGGCTCGGAACGACAGAAAGCCAGCGGCCGTGCTGACGTCGAGCAATCACGGATTGTTCATTCCAGGCGTCCTACGACAGATCGGCAACAGGAGAGCTTCCAATGATCGATTATTCCCGCCGCAGTTTCCTGAAGACGAGCACCGCAGCCGCTTCTGGCTTCACGCTCATTCGTTCTCTGACGCCGATGGAAGTCCTTGGCGAGGTGACTCCCTCCGATGCAAGCGCGAGGATCGTTCCCTTTCCGCTCGCCTCGGTCCGTCTTGCTCCCGGCATCTTCAAGGAACAGGAGGAGATCAATGCGCGCTATCTCGACTCGCTCACGGTCGATCGGCTGCTGCATTCCTTCCGCGTCACGGCGGGCATTTCCTCCAGCGCCACGCCATACAAGGGTTGGGAAGATCCTACCTGTGAATTGCGCGGGCATTTCGCCGGAGGACACTTCCTTTCGGCCGTCGCGCTGGCTTCAGCCGCCTCTGGAAACGCCGATCTCAAGAGCCGCGGAGACGAGCTTGTCGGCGGTCTCGGCGCGTGCCAGAAGAAGATCGGAACCCGCTACCTGAGCGCCTATCCCACCGACCTCTTCGAGCATCTGGCGCAGGGCAAGTCAGTCTGGGCGCCCTTCTACACCTACCACAAAATCATGGCCGGCCTGCTCGATATGTATACCCTCGCCGGCAACTCGGATGCATTGCAGATAGCCGAAGGCATGGGCCAGTGGGCGCATGAGTATTTCTGGGGCATCAGCGCCGATCAGCGCCAGCGGATGCTGCGCACCGAGTACGGCGGCATGAACGAAGTCCTCGTCAACCTCGCCGCTGTGACTAAAAAGGACCGCTACCTCGATGCCGCCCACTTCTTCGAGCAGCCCGGCTTTCTCGATCCGCTCGCCGGGCGCAGGGATGAACTCCAAGGCCTGCACGCCAACACGCACGTCCCCAAGATCATCGGCGCTGCCCGCATGTACGAGGTCACCGGCGACCGCCGCTACAGGCAGATTGCCGAATACTTCCTCGAAGAAGTGCTCACCGCGCGTAATTATGCCATCGGCAACACCAGCCTCGACGAACATTGGAAGACGCCGCCGGGACAACTCAAAGGAACCCTCGGCTGGACGAACGCCGAGTGCTGCGTGGCCTACAACCTGATGAAGCTCGAGCGGCTCGTCTTCGGCTGGAACGGGGACGCGCGCTGGATGGACGCCTACGAGCGCGCCCTCTTCAATTGCCGGCTCGGCACGCAGAGCGCCGATGGCCTGAAGCAGTACTTCTTCCCGCTGGCCGCCGGCTACTGGCGCGCCTATCACTCGCCGGAAGAATCCTTCTGGTGCTGCACGGGAACCGGCGTGGAGGAGTTTGCCAAGTTCGCCGACACAATCTATTTCCACCGCGGCAGCGACGTTTACGTGAACCAGTTCATCGCATCGACCCTCGACTGGAAAGAGGAGGGCCTGCGCATCGACCAGGTCACGCAATTCCCGAGTGAGCAGGGAACGACTCTCAAGATCAAGACCTCGCGTCGCACCGCGCGCACAATACACGTGCGGATTCCGGGCTGGACCACGGAATGCCGCCCAGGTGAAGATCAACGGCCTCCCGCTCGAAGCGATGGCCGATCCGGGATCGTATCTCGCCATCCGGAGAACCTGGGCTGACGGAGACACCATCAGCATCGGCCTGCCCATGGAATTGCGGCAGGAGGCTCTGCCTGGCGATGACTCGACGGCCGCCGTGCTCTACGGCCCGATGGTGCTTGCGGCCGATCTGGGCGCGGGTCCGGCCGACGGTCCCATGAGGGTCATCCACAGCGGCGACACGGTGCCCAAGAATCTGCCCGCCGCGGATCCTCTGCCGAAGGCCGCTGCCGGTTCGGATGCGGACACTAAACAATGGGTCCAGGTCGAATCCGCGCCGGAGTTGCGCTTCACTGCGGCCGGAGAGAGCGCGAAATACCATTTGATGCCCATGTATCGGATTCGCGATCAGCGTTACGCGGTCTATTGGCAGACAGGGACTCCCAAACCGCAATCGTAGGAGTCTCTTGCAAGATTCCATTGAAACAGCAAGGAGTGTCAGGGCACGACTTCAGTCGTGCCGGAAGCGCAATACAATCAAGTTGGGCTTTAGCCTCTGCGGATTCTTCAGTAATTTGTAATTCCGCAGCGGCTAAAGCCGGAATCTAAATTGGCCATTTACGGCACGACTGAAGTCGTGCCCTGACGCAAATCATTACCTGAAAGGAACTTTGCAGGAGGCTCATAGCTCGAGACTCTTGCGGAATTTCTTCATGGATAAGTGCAATTTACCGGACATTCACGATCGCTGAACTCATGTAACTCTGTGCGCAAGGAAAGGTGCAATGCGATGATCTTCCAGTCTTCTGAAGCTGGCGCAATGCCAATGGCTTCGCCTGTTGTCCGTCGATGCCTGCCGATCGTCTTCCTGCTCGGGGCCGCAGCCAACGGCATGGCCCAGATGCCCGGTCAGAGCCTCCCCGGTTTGGAACCGACAACCGCTCAGCAGTCGCAGCAGGGAATGCACGCCACGGTGGGGGCCGAAACGCTCGACATCACAGTATGCGGCGCTTCGGCGATCCACGTGTTTGCCCGGCCCAATGCGACTGTGCAGACGGGGCCGCAGCCATGGATGCTCGACGCCGGCCAATCCTGCCCAGGCGCTCCATTTCAGTTCACGCAAGACGCCAAGACGGCGAAGATTCGAACCGACAAGATCGAAGTGTCTTTCGGCCTCGAGCGCGGCAATCTTACCTTTCACACGGTGAACGGCGACAATCTGCTGCGCGAGGGAAACAGCTTGCCCCGCACCTACGAGCCGGTGCAGGTGAACGGCCAGAGCACCTACCGCATCACCGACCGCTTCTCCCCCGTTCCGGTCGAGGCCTTCTACGGTCTCGGGCAGCATCAGAGCGGTATGTTCAACTACCGCGGCTCAACCGTCGAACTCGGTCAGGACAATACCGACGTCGCAATTCCCCTGCTGATTTCGAGCAAGGGTTATGGGCTGATGTGGAACACGGCGGCCTTCACCTACGTCGACAATCGCTTTCCCACCGAGATCGTCTTCAGTTCCATGGCCGGCAAATCGGTCGACTACTACTTCCTCTACGGCCCGGAGATGGACGCGGTCATCCACGAGTACCGCAACCTGACCGGGCATGCGCCGATGCTGCCGAAGTGGGCCTATGGTTTCTTTCAATCCAAGGACCGTTATGTATCGCTCGACGAGATCGCAGCAATCGCGCAGCGCTATCGCCAGGAGCACATTCCGCTGGACACGATGGTGCAGGACTGGTTCTGGTGGAAGAACGAGGGCGATCCCGACTTCAACTCGAACTACCACGATGTGCCGAAGGATCTCGAAGCACTGCACAAAGAGAATGTGCACACCATGATCTCCGTTTGGGGGATGCTCGATCCAAAGTCCGAGACCTACAAGACGCTGGACGAGAAGAACCTCATGGTCCCCGGAGCGCACGTCTACGACCCCAGCAGCCCCGAGGCGCGCGACATCTACTGGAACCGCCTCCCCGGCAAGCTGCTTGCGCAGGGATGGGATGCCTTCTGGCTCGACAGCGCCGAGCCCGAAGAATTTTGGCCGCACATGGGCGACGCCATCCTGCGCAACAAACAGCTTGCCATCGGCAATGGAGCGGAGTACACCAATGTATTCCCGCTGCTGCACACGCTCGGGGTGCAGAATCATTGGAGAGCCGACACGGACCGCAGACGCGTCTTCCTGCTCACGCGCTCCGCGTTTCTAGGGCAGCAGCGCGTCGGCGCCACCGTCTGGTCGGGAGATGTCTTCAGCACCTATTGGGCCCTCACGCATCAAGTACCCGCGGGACTGAACTTTGCGCTCAGCGGGTATCCCTACTGGACTACCGATATCGGCGGCTACTGGCCTCCCTATCCGGGATCGTTGGAGGAGCCCGCTTATCAGGATCTTTACGCGCGCTGGTTTGAGTTCGGAACCTTCTGCCCCATCTTCCGCACCCACGGCCATCGCCCCCACAACGAACTCTGGACCTACGACAAGGTCGAGCCCGCGCTCATCCGCTTCGACAAGCTCCGCTATCGCCTTATGCCTTATATCTACTCGCTGGCCTGGAAGGTATCGAGCGCCGACTACACCATCCAGCGCCCCCTCGTCATGGATTGGCGCAGCGACGAAAACACCTGGAACATCGGCGACGAGTTCATGTTCGGCCCCGCCCTCCTGGTTAGTCCGGTGCTCAAGGCCAACGCTACCCGGCGCAGCGTTTACCTGCCTCCTTCGCCCGCATGGTACGACTTCTGGACGGGCCAGCAGGTCAAGGGCAGCCAGGAAATCGACGCCGAGGCCCCGCTCGATCGCTTGCCGCTCTTTGTCCGCGCCGGCTCCGTCGTGCCCATGGGGCCGGAGATCGAATACGCCGCGCAAGACCTCGGCGGTCCTATCGAACTGCGAATCTATCGCGGAGCGGACGGCAGCTTCGATCTCTACGAAGACTCGGGCGACAGTTACGACTACGAGAAGGGGCAGCACTCCGTGATCCCCATTCGCTGGGACGAAAGCGCCGGAATCCTGGCGATCGGCGCGCGCGTAGGTTCCTTCCCGGGGATGGTTGAAAAGCGCACATTCCGGATCGTAGTGGTTGGAAGCGGACACGGGATTGGCGGCGAAGTGACCGGCGCTGCCGACAAGGAGATCGCCTATGACGGCGCGGAGGTCAAGGTGAGCCTTCATTTGCAATAGGCACTGGGTTGGCAACGCCATCGGAGCTTCGGCAGGCGGATGCGGGGGCCGATTTCCTCGCGGGCCTCAAGCGTCTCGTCTCTATTTCATGCCTCTCAAGAAATTGCGTTGATGCAACCGGCTGCCAATTCAGCGGCCCGGTTGCATTATGCTTCAAAGTGTGACTAAGAGGCGCAACACCTCGCCGTGGCATTGCTGTCGCCGTTCAGGACTTCTGCGCGGCGCAATCTGCTTCTTGCTCATGTCGCTGGCAAGCCTCTCCAGCGCCCGCGGCCAGGCGTCGAGCGAGGCCGCCAGCCCGGACCAGTTCAACCGCCGGCAAGCCCATCACTCTCGATGAGGCGATCCGGCGTGCGGAGGCCAATGAGCCGGCCTATGCAGCCTCGCTGGCCGAGGGCAGGGCATCGGCGATCGACCGGTCGATCGCCGCCGCCGGTCTGCTGCCTAACGTGGTCTACCACAATCAGGCGCTCTACACGCAATCCAACGGCCAGCAGAACCAGGCAGGGCAAGGCGTGGGCTCGCAGCCTTCGCCAAGGTTCATCGCCAACAACGCAGTGCGCGAGTATGCCAGCCAGGCGGTGATCAACGAGACGCTTGGGCTGGGCGGGTTGGCAGCCCTGCGGCGGGCGGATGCCGAAGCGGCGCGCTCGGCCGCCGAGCTGGAGGTCGCCCGGCGCGGCCTGGTGGCGGCGGTGACCGGCCTCTTCTATGGCTTGATTGCGGCGGACGACAAGCTGGCGGTGGCGGAGAGAGCCCATGCGGAGGCCGCCGGTTTCACCGGCCTGACATCCAAACGCGAGCAAGCGCGTGAGGCTGCTCATGCCGACGTTGTCAAGGCGCAACTAGCGGAGCAGCAGCGGGAGCGCGATCTGTCCGATGCAAAAGTGGCTGCCGAAAAGGCGCGTCTGGAGCTGGCGGTGCTGCTGTTTCCCGATCCGCGCACGCGGTTCGCGCTCGCCGCGCCGGAGAGCATGGAACAGCTTCCTTCGCGCGCCGAGGTCGAGCAAGCCGCCGCCAAGAACAATCCCGAGTTGAAGAGCGCGCTGGCCTCGCTTAACGTGAGCAACGCCGACGTAGAGGCGGCGCGGGCCGGTTATCTGCCCGATTTGGGGCTCAACGTGACCTACGGCATCGATGCGCCGCAGTTTGCCGTCAATGGTCCCGATCGCGTGCAAAATCTGGGCTACTCGGCCAGCGTGACCCTCGACATTCCGGTCTGGGATTGGCTTTCGACCCAGCACAAGATCAAACAGAGCGAGATACGGCGCGACGCGGCGCGGGTGGCGATGACGGCTGCACAGAGACGGCTGATCGCGCGGCTGGATGAAGCGTATTCCGAGGCGGCGGCTGCGCGCGACCAGCTTGCCTCGCTCGACGCAAGCGTCGCCACCGCGGCAGAGAGCCTGCGGCTGACCAAGCTGCGCTATACCGGCGGAGAGGCCTCGGTGCTGGAGGTTGTGGACGCGCAGAACGCCTATGTGGGCGCGGAGAATGCGCGCGAGGGTGGGCTGGTGCGTTACCAGGCGGCGCGCGCCGATCTGCAAACGCTGACGGGGACGATGTGAGCCAATGACGATCATGAAGAGAAGCGCGAATTGGTGTGGAAATGCTGGTTTGCCGAAGCCCCGCTGGCTTTTGTTGGGCGTCGTGGCGCTGCCCATGGTCCTGGCGCCGGGGTGCAGAAAGGAGCCCGCGCCCGAGACTCAGGTGACGGTGCAGGCTGAGCATCCTGAGCAAGGTTCGATCGTCGAGCATATCGCCGCCGACGCGATTCTGGCGCCGCTGGCGCAGGCGGCCATCGCGCCCAAGATCAGCGCTCCGGTGCGGCAGTTCTATGTGCAGCGGGGCTCCAGGGTGAAGGCGGGCCAGTTGCTGGCTACCCTCGAAAACAGCGACCTGGCCGCGGCTGAACAGGACAACAAAGGCTCGTACATGGCGGCCGAAGCCGCCTTTGCCACCGCAACCAAAGCGCAGGTGCCGGAGGACACGCAAAAGGCCGAGTCCGATGTGGCGCAGGCCAAGGCGAATCTGGACTTGAACCTGAGCATCGTAAAGAGCCGCAAGGAGCTCTTTGCCGAGGGAGCGATTCCGGGGCGCGATCTGGATACGGCGCAGGCCGCGCTGGTACAGGCGCAAGCGGCTTACGATGCGGCGGCCAGGCATCTGGAGTCTGTGCGCAGCGTGAGCCGCGAGGCGGCGCTGAAGTCGGCACAGGGGCAGCTGACCTCGGCGGAGGGCAAGTACAAGGGTGCGGCAGCCCAGGTGAGCTATTCGGAGATTCGCAGCCCCATCGATGGAGTGGTCACCGACCGCTCTCTCTTTGCGGGCGAAACCGCCGCCGCGGGCGCGCCGCTGCTCACCGTGATGGATACATCCAGCCTGCTGGCCAAGACGCACCTGGCGCAGAGTCTGGCGCAGCGCATGAAGCTCGGCGATGAGGCTTTGGTTCGCGTGCCCGGCGTGGCCGAGCCTGTCGCCGCGAAGGTCGCGCTGATCAGTCCGGCGCTTGACCCCGGCAGCACGACCGTCGAGGTGTGGCTCAAGATCGACAACCAGGCTGGAACTCTCAAGGTCGGCACGCCCGTGAAGGTTTCCATCGCGGGAAGGTCCGAAGCTCATGCATGGAAGATTCCCGCTTCCTCGATTCTGACCGCGCAGGATGGCAGCAAATCCGTGATGGTGGTGGGAACGGACGGAGCGGCGCACCGCAAACCGGTGACCCTCGGTATCGCCGACGCGCAGGACGTGCAGGTCACCGGGGGCCTTGCACCGGCCGACCTGGTGATTACCGGCGGCGCCTATGGGCTGGACGATGGCGCCAAGGTCAAAGTGGGCGCGCCCGCCGACGACGATCGGAAGCCGGCATCCGGCGCTGGCGGGGGAAACGACTGATGGCCGACGGAGCTTCCGGCGTCCCTTCCGGCAGAGCGGCTGGCCACGAGCCCTTCTGGCTGGCCCGCTCAACCCGCACCATCTTCTTCTTTGCGGCCGTGCTCACCGTGGCCGGCATCTACCTGGCCTTTCAGGTTCCGATCTCCGTCTTTCCGGCGACGGACTTTCCGCGCGTGGTCATCGGCGTAGACAACGGCGTAATGCCCGTGGAACAGATGCAGGTGACCATCACCAAGCCCATAGAGGACGCGGTGAATTCCGTGCCTGGGTTGATGATCGTGCGCTCCACCACCAGCCGAGGGTCGGCGGAGATCAGCCTTTTCTTCGACTGGAACCAGGATATGTTTCACCAGCTCCAGTTGGTGGATGCGGCGCTGAACAAGGTGCAGCAAACACTGCCGGCCACGGCCAAGATCACCACCAACCGGCTGACCTTTGCGACTTTTCCGATCCTCGGCTACAGCCTCACGTCGGATACCGTGCCGCAGACCCAGCTATGGGAGATCGCCACCTACGATCTGAAGCCGCCGTTGAACCGCGTCGATGGCGTAAGCACCGTGACCGTGCAGGGCGGCAAGGTGCCGGAGTTTCATGTGGTTCCCAACCCGGCCCTGCTGCAAGCCTCGGGCGTCACCATCACCGACCTGGTCAATGCCATCCAGGCCTCGAACATCGTGGATTCGCCGGGTCTCTACGAGGCCAACCATCAGTTGATTCTGGGGCTGGTGGGAGCGCAGGTTCACGACGCGGAGCAGCTGCGCCAATTGGTAGTGAAGACCACGCCGGCCGGCGCTCCGGTGCATGTGGCCGACGTGGCTCAGGTGGAGCAGGCCACCATGCCGGTCTATACCACGGTTACCGCCAACGGGAAGGACGCGGTGCTGTTGAATATCGCCCGCCAGCCCTCCAGCAATACGGTAGCCGTAGCCGATGCGGTGGCCGCGCAGGTGGCGGAACTCAAGCGCAAGCTGCCGCCGGGCGTGAACCTCGAACCCTTTTACGATCAGTCGCAGATTGTGCGCGACAGCATCTCAAGCGTGCGCGACTCCATCTTCATCGGGCTTATCCTGGCCTGCATCATTCTCTTTCTCTTCCTGCGCGACTGGACCTCCTCGCTGATTGCCGGCCTGGTCATTCCCGTCACCATCGCGATCACGGTGCTGGTGCTCTGGCTGATTGGCGAGAGCTTCAATCTGATGACGCTGGGCGGCCTGGCCGCCGCCATCGGCCTGGTGATCGACGACGCTATCGTGGTGGTGGAGAACATCGTCCTCCACCGCGATGGCGGCGAGCGGCCCGCCGATGCGGTGCGCAAGGCTCTGCATGAAATCACCACTCCGCTGATCGGTTCCACCATTACTCCGGTGGTTGTATTTCTGCCGCTGGTCGTGGTTAGCGGCGTCACCGGCAGCTTTTTCAGGGCGCTGGCCATTACTATGACCGCGGCGCTGATCACCTCGCTTGTGCTGGCCCTCACCTGGACGCCGGGGCTCAGCCTCGTGTTGATAAAGGAGCGTCGCAACGGTGAAACTCCGGAAGAGCACAGAGCCAGCCGCCTGCTGAGTTTCGCCATCCGAATTCATCGCCGGCTGCTTGACTGGTCGCTGGCCAAGCCGCTTTGGCTCGGTGGGATTTGCCTGGTTCTGGTGCTGGCCACCTGGGCAGGCTATCAGGCGCTAGGCTCCGACCTCCTGCCGGAGATGGACGAGGGCGGCTTCATCCTGGACTACATCATGCCTCCGGGCAGTTCGCTCGCCGAGACCAACCGGGTTCTCGAGCATGTTGAGCGCATTCTGCGCGAAACCCCCGAGGTGGAGAGCACCTCGCGCCGCACCGGCCTGCAGATGGGGCTGGCCGCTGTCACCGAGGCCAATACCGGCGACTTTACCGTGAAGCTCAAGGCCAAGCGCAGCCGCGCCATCGACGATGTGATGGAGGATGTCCGCTCCCAGATCAAGGCCACCGAGCCGGAACTCGACATCGAATTCACTCAAGTGCTTCAGGACATGATCGGCGACCTGTCGAATGCGCCGGAGCCGATCCAGATCAAACTCTTCGTCGACGATCCGGCCATGCTGGAGCAGCTCGGTCCCAGGGTTGGCGATGCGATCGGCAAAATCGCCGGCGTAGTCAACGTGCAGGATGGCATCGAAAACACCATCAGCGGGCCGGCAACCAACTTCCAGATCGACCCAGTCGTCGCCGCCCGGCTAGGTTTTACGCCTGCCGAGATATCTCTGGATGCAACCGCAATCCTCGACGGCGTGACAGCCGCCGACCCGTTGATTCAGAACGGCAGGCCATACACCATTCGCGTGCGTCTCGGCGATGAGAATCGCGCCTCGCTTGAGGCCGTCCAGAATACCGTCTTCAACAGCGGCTCAGGCCACACGGCAACCCTCGGTTCACTGGCCGATGTTGAGCAGTTGCCGCCGCAGAACGAGATTCGGCGCGAGAACCTGCAACGGCTGGTGGTGGTTACCGGCCGCCTGGAGGGATCGGACCTGGGCAGCGCGATGGTTCGGGTGCGCCAGACGGTTGCCGGCCTCCACCTGCCTGCGTCTGTACGCGTCGAGTACGGTGGAACCTACGAAGAACAGCAAAAGTCATTCCACGATCTGCTCCGCGTGCTGCTGCTGGCGCTGGCGTTGGTCTTTGGCGTGCTGCTCACTGAGTTCCGCAACTTCCCGGCGCCAATCGCCATCCTGACCTCATCGGTGCTCTCCATCTCCGGCGTCATTCTCGCCCTGCTGGTCACCCGGACCACCTTCAACGTCGCCTCGTTCATGGGGCTGATCATGGTCATCGGAATCGTGGCCAAGAACGGCATTCTGCTGCTCGATGCCGACGAGCAGTTCCGCGCCCAGGGCGCAACTGCCACCGAGGCCATGGTGCACGCCGCGCAGAGGCGTTTGCGACCCATTGTGATGACGGCTATTGCCGCCATCTGCGGCATGTTGCCCCTGGCCTTTGCGCTCGGAGCGGGTTCGCAGATGTTGCAGCCGCTGGCCATTGCCGTAATCGGCGGCCTGGGCATCTCCATGCTGCTCAGCCTGGTGGTTACACCTGTGGTCTACTTCCTGCTCACCCGCGGCCGCGAAGCTGCTTCAAGCGAATCCGGCCTCTGAACCGGCTGGGAATTCCCTCCCCGGGAGGGTCGAGTCAGTTCTTCTCGCTCCCCATCCCAGCGGCTACGAGCTTTCCTTCTTGCGTAGCAGCCGTCAACGAGCGAATATAGGCCACGATTGCCTTCAAGTCCTGCGCATTGAAGTTGGTCGGGGGCATGCCGCCTGCCACCATCCGAGCGGTGTGGTGGCGCAGCAGCGTCTCGATGGCCGGTTCGGGAAGCAGAGACGCTGTTCCGGCCAGCCCAGGAGCCGCGACCGTCCCATTCAGCCCGCCTACGCCGTGGCAGGATTCACAGGCGTTGCGCTGGAATATCCGCTTGCCGTGCGCGGCCAGCGGGTTGAGCGCGGACTCTGCTGCCTCGGGCGCCGGCGCCGTGTGACTCGCCGCAACCGGTGCCGGATTCGGCTGCGCAGCGGCAGCGCGGACTTCGGCAACCGCCTGCGTCTTGGGCTGCGCCGGCAGCGCCGCCTGCAAGCTGGAAAGATACGCTACCAGCTCGGTCATCTGGACATCGTTCACTGTTACAGCGGGCATGCCTCCGTCGCGCATCTTGCTGGTGGGGTGCTGCAGCAGATAGGGCAGCTTGTCGCCCGGAAACTTGTCGGCCACGCCAATGAGCGAGGGTGCAATCCGCGTTCCCTGAGCATTGATCCCGTGGCAGGCGACGCAGCCGCGCGTCATAAAGAGCTCACGGCCGGGGCTGGGCTGGGTGGCAACTGAGGCGACCGCCGCATCGCTCACAGCCGCGGGCCTGCCCGGTATCGCATTAACCGCCGGGTCCTCATGCGGCGAGTTTTCGGCGACCTGGACTGGGGGCGTGGGCCGCGCCTCCGGCTGTGAGGCCTCCTCCGGTAGCTTCTGTTCCGAAACAGCCTGTCTGCCGGGTTGAGGAAGCGGCAGGGTGCGGAGGTAGGAAACCAGCGCGCCGACTCGTTCCGGAGAATCCGCCACGGGCGGCATTCCTCCGGCCTTCATCCGCGCGGTCGGATTCTCCATGACCTGCATCACCTGAGCATCGGATAGCTTGGCGATCAAAGGTGCAAGCGCGGGTGCGCGTCCCCCAGCGCCGGCCGGGCCGTGGCAGGCAAAACACGCGTGCTCCTGAAACATCTGCTGGCCTGCCGCAGCCGAAGGTATCAGTTTCGCGGGTGCGCCCTCGCGTGTGTCTGCAATCGCACGGCTCGCATTTCCGTACACGGAAGCGTTCTGCACGTGGCCGGCGTCCTGCTGTGGCGCCGGCAAACTGTAAATGGGAGCCACATTGGCGGCGCTGGTTCCCAGCACCCCTAGGTAGGCAATCAACGCGGACATCTCGCTCGGAGGCGCGTCCACTACGGGCATCCGTCCAGCCCTCATCTTGGGGCTGGGGTTATGAAGCAAGGCAATCAAATCTGCCTCGTGGAATTTGCGCGTTACGCCCACCAGGCTGGGCGCGGCCGCGGTGCCCATGCCGGCGCTGCCGTGGCAACCGATGCATCCACGCGTGGTGAAGACGCCTTTGCCCACCGCCACCAGCGGGCTCACAGGCCCAGCCGGGGCGGCAGCCGCTTCCATTCCGCCCGGCGACTCGAGATAGGGCTCAAACGGGGCGGCGCTGTAAGCCTTCTCCTGCTCCTCCTGCAGGTCGAGCTGCGCGGCGATATCCGGGTTCTGGCGGTCCTCGATGCGGCTCTTTATCCCCAGGTAGACCATGCCGAGCATTACGATGGCGACGGCTAACACAGGGATCGGCCTGCGCCACGGGCTGCGCTCCAGCTTGTAGTCGATGAAGGGCATGAGAAAGAAGACCATTGCCAGAAGGCCGGGAACGACCATGACGCCGATGACTACATTCGGACCTTCCCAGAACTTGAGCCACTCGAACATGGGCAGGTAATACCACTCGGGGCGGGGAAGAAAATGAGTGTCCGCGGGGTTCGCGATGGGGCCTAGCGTCGCTGGATGGAAGTAGGAAAGACCGGCCAGAGCCGCCATGATGAGCAGCACGAAGGCCATGTCCATAAAGACCTGGCGCGGATAGAAGTGCTCCGGCGGGAGCTTCGGAGCGATGGGGTGTTCCTTGACGGGGCCGGCCGGACCCGCCTTGCGAAACAGGAGGATATGGGCGCCGATGAAGAGGAAGATCGTGGCCGGTATCAGGAAGACGTGGGCCACATAGAACCGCGACAAGGTGAGCGTGCCGATGGTGTCCCCGCCGCGAACCAGGCGGGTAAGCAAGGTGCCGACGATCGGCGCCTGGCCCATGACATTGGTTCCCACGGCGGTTGCAAAGTAGGCCTTTTGGTCCCAAGGCAACAGGTACCCCGTGAAGCCCATCCCAAGCACCAATAGGGAGAGCAGCGCGCCCGATATCCAAAGCAGTTCCCGGCGGCCCTTGAACGAACCGTAGAGAAAGGTCTGCAGAAAGTGCAGCGCCAGCACAATGATCATCGCACTGGCGCCATAAGAGTGCAGGCTGCGCAGAAATGCGCCGCCCGCAACCTGCTTGGTAATGTAGGCGACGCTGGTATGCGCCGTTTCCGCTGTCGGCGTGTAGTAGAGAGCCAGGCTGACGCCGGTGACGGCCTGCAAAAGGAAGATAAACAGCAGGCCGGAGCCAAAGACATAGGCGAATCGAGCGCCGCCCGGTATATGCTCGTCGAGCACTTTCCTGGTAAATTCCTGTACGCCGGTCCGCCTGTCGAACCAGTGAAACATGCGGGCCGCAAGGCCCGCGCTTTGGGGGTCGTCCGCGCTTGTCTCTCTATCCACGGTCTTACCTCGCCTCTGCTAGCTCAGCGTTTCCTGGTTGGGGACGTTGGAACGGAAGTACTCGAATTGCGCTTGCAGCTTTCCGTCTTTGACCTGAGTCGGTAGATTGTCAAGCCCACGCGGTGGCGGACCGGCAATGTGCTGCCCGTCCGAGCTGAACTGGCCGCCATGACACGGGCAAACGAACTTGCCTTGGCTGGCCTGCCACGCGACAGAGCAACCCATATGCGGGCAGATAGCAGACAGAACCTGGAGCTGGCCGTCCGCCGAGCGGTTGACATAGACCGACTGCGTCGAGACGACCTCTCGCCATCCGTCGCGAACAGTGAAAGCGATCGTCTTGGCCACCGGCCCTTTGCTGCCGGCAAACTCGCTCGCATCCCCCACATGGGACCACTGCTTGCCGGAGTCCTTTGCGTAAACTGGATAAGTCACGAACCGGAACAACGATCCGCCGAGAATGACTCCCATGGTCGATGAGCCGATGCCCAGAAGAGTGCCAAGCATCGACCGCCTTGTTACCGCGGCCGGATTCTTGGCCGCGCACTGCGCGCAGCCTTCAAATTCTGTCTTTGTTTCGCCTGAGTGAGTCATGGTTTCCTCTCTTCCTTGGCGCCTGCTTAGAAATGGAGCCACAGCGCCATATATACGGTGTTGTTGTCGGATGCGTTGCGGTTGGCGCCGTCGTAGTTCTGGCTGGCGCCGTTGAACTTGGTGTAGCCGCTGTAATTCACGTTGACGTCGATGTTCTTTACCGGCCAATATGCGAACTGCGCGATGTAGCCGCTGGTGTTTGGGCTGCCGTTGTTGCTGCCGGTCAGGGGCGCCTGGGCAAAGAGCAGCGCATCGGCAGGCCCGGTTGTCGAGAAGAAAGCACCGGTTGCGCTGCACTTGTCCCGCCAGTGATAGGTGGCATCCGCCTTGAAGGTATTCAGGTGATGGAACTGGCTGCTGGCTCCGCCGGCGCCATAAGTCGCGCCCAGGTTCGATTTCTCCCGGATGTAAGTGCCATGCACATCGAGCTGGTTCGATCCGATGGGCCGCTGGTACTGAAAATCGAAGGCGGGATCCACATAGCGGTCCGCGGGCCCGGAAACGGCGCCGGGGAAGGTGCTCACATAGATGCCGTAAGTGCCAACCATCAAGTAGTTACTGCCCCAGCTCTGCTGCCAGGCCGCCCGCCAGTAGGGCGCCACGCCGCTGATGTTGAACGCCTGGCCGGTTCCCGTAACTGGAGTCGCCGCCCCAGCGTGCTCCGAGCGGTAGACTGAGACATTTGTATACAGATGGTTGTCCCACATGTTGTAGGCGCCCGCGCCCGCCACATCCTGCGCCAGCGCTCCATTGATGAGCGGAGATGCGATAGGACTTACGCCCGAGGCTGTCGAGATCCACGGAAAGCCCCAAGCAGGCGAGCTGTTCCACAAATCCTCGACCGAAGGATTGTTGTTCAGCGTCAAGCCGTATGCCCAGTCCTTCCCACCCAGCGTTCCCTGGCTGGCGTAACGCAGGTCAGTGTTATCCATGCCGAAATGGTCGTTCGCATGGGTATAAGTGAACTGAGTCAGGCCGCCAAAGTGAGACGAGTACCCGCCGGCAAGAAAAATGCTCAACTGCTGCGGGAAACTTGCCGCATTGTTCTGGCTCGCCGGCTGCTTGGTCTGGAATGCCGTGTTGGAAATGAGGATCATCGCCGAGACCGGAATGTATCTCGAGAGCGTCAGATCCTTGGAGTTTCCCACCCTGTCGCTTTCCTTCATGGCGCTGAGGACATAGCCCCTTAGCTTGAAGTTACGCCCAAAGGAAGTCAGCTCCGGCGGGTTCCTGTGGCATACGTTGCAGGAAAGCCCCGTCTGCCGCGCAAAACTCGGAACCGCATATGCGCGCCCAAGGCTTAGCAAGAGATACAGGACGGCTGTTACTCGCAGTGTCGTTTTCATTGGTTCACCTCGAACGATTCGGTTACGGTCTCCCCTGGCCGATTGTCAACGCGCCGGTTCAGGCTGGCCGCGGGCTAAGTCATCTGTCCATGTCTTACGCGCTCCGGAGACAACTGCGCGCGCGGCTCATCCGCTTCCTGGATGCATCCGGTAAGTTGGCGCGGCTCTTACGATTTCTACTGGCTGGATGGTACCTTGAACTGGATTCGCGATTGTTTGCTCGATGTCAACGAAGTTGTAAAGTCTTGTAAAGCGGAGGTAAAGCTTTGTAAACTCCCAGACTCTGTAGCAGCTAGCAATGCGGAAGGAGACTTAGCAAAGAGGCGAACCCCGCGCGCAATGGCGGTGGCGCTTGCGGCTGGCTATTTCCCGCCAGGTTGCTCCGCAGCAAGTTGTCTTGCCAACTAACTCCAGTATGATATGGAGTCGTCTTGCGGGCCGGCCAGGTTTCATCGAGCAGCCCGCTCGTGCCTCAACTGCCTGTGCCGGCCCGGGTGGCCGGCCTTTCCCGGCGCGGAGTTGGTCCCGCATTGAAAAGTTATTGCGCACCGCCCGCTCATTTGAGAGGCGCCACTGCGCAACCAGCGGCAGCCGGGGAGAATCGCGCGCGCGGTTTCAGATACACAAGGAGGATGCAATGGGTCCAATGCATGCGATTGTGAGAAGACTGGGAGGACGGCTCTCGATTCTGAGTTGCCTGGCTCTCCTGGGCAGCTCTGCCCTCTGTGCCCAGCAAGCAGCAGCAGGACCGGCCGCCGACAAGGAAACGTTGCAGGTTCTGCTCAAGAGGATCGATCGGTTGGAAGCCAGGGTAAGTCAGCTGGAAGCCGAAAGGCAGCGGCCCGAGGCCGCGATTGCCGCGCCTTCCACCGCTCCGGCGATCTCGGCGCCGACAGCGGTCGCCGCCCCAGCGGCCGCCGGCCCTGCTTCCCAGGAATCAGTCAGTTCCATGCCGCCTCCTCCCACTCCCCAGGAACCCGAACTGGCACAACCAGAAAGCGCCATGTCCGACAGGATGGACCTGAGCAAGACTCTGCTGCGCATTCGCGGCTTTGGTGACGTTTCACTCCATGGCGACACACAGAAAGGAGATACCACCTCCTTTTCGCTGGGACAGCTCGATCTGTTCGTCACCTCGGACGTCTCTGAGAAATTCAAGTTCCTCAGCGAAATTGTGTTTGAAGCCGGAGCTAACGATTTCTACGGCGCGATCAGTGGGTCGGAGAATACTTTCGGCGTGGATATCGAGCGCTATCTCCTTCAGTATTCCCACAACGATTACTTCAATCTCTCCGCGGGCAGGGGACACACCGCCATCGGTTACTACAACACGGCATATCACCACAGCACGTGGCTCCAGACGACCACTGGCCGGCCCTTCCTGTTTGACTTCGAGGACCGTGGAGGAATTCTGCCTATTCACACGGTCGGTGTGTCCGCCTCGGGATTGGTTCCTTCTGGGCGGCTGGGATTGCATTACGTGGCGGAAGTGGGCAACGGCCGCGAGTCGCGAACTCCGCTGGTGGAAGAGCCGGTCCAGAACGAAGTCGATGATCAGAACCACAAAGCCTTCAACCTCGCGGTTTTTGCCAGGCCTGAAAGCGTTCCGGGGCTCCAGACGGGCTTTTCCGTCTATCGAGATTTGCTTGCCCCTGTCAATGCTCCCAGAATCGGAGAGACCATCCTCGCTGCTCACGCCGTGCTCATCCGTCCAAAGTACGAATGGCTCAATGAAGCATTGCTCGACCACCACGCTCCGGCCGGGAGTTCCAAGGTCTTTAACACTCCGGGTTTCTATACCCAGGTATCCAGACAATTTGGTGTCTACCGGCCCTATTTCCGCTATCAGTATGTGAATGCAGCCAACAATGAACCGGTATTCCCGGACGTGGCCTTGCGCCACGGGCCTTCATTGGGCCTGCGCTTCGACGCCAGCGAATCCGTGGCCCTGAAGTTTCAGTACGATTACACCTTCTTGCGCGACCAACCCGGCGTGACTGGCCTCAACCTGCAACTTGGGTTCACCTTCTAGCGAGATTCCGCCGATGCTTCGACGCCTGACCACAATTCCGATTGTCCTGGCGCTGGCGGCTTGGCCGCAGGCGATTGCCGCTCGATCGCCGGCTAGCCCTCCCGACCCGCCCATGGCAGGGCAGAGCGCGACCCTTGAGCCGCTGGCAATCGTCGTCAATCGCTCGAATCCGGTGGACGATTTGACTCTCGACGAATTGCGCAAGGTCTTTCTGGGAAACCGCAGCCACTGGACAAACGGCAGGCGCATCACCCTCGTCATGCGCGATCCTGGAGAACCCGAGCGCAAGACCATCCTTCGCGATGTCTGCGGGATGAACGAAGACCAACTGAAGACGCACTTCCTTCACGGCCTCTTCACCGGCGAGATTTTGGTGTCGCCCAAGATCCTCTCGACGCCCATCGGTGTTCGCAAGTTCATCTTCAATGTTCCGGGCGCAATCGGCTATCTGCGGGCAAGCGATGTGGATGGCACCGTGAAGATCGTGCGTGTAGACGAGCTTCTCCCCGGCGACAAGGGATACAAGCTTTACGTGCAGATCGAGGCGGCCAACTGAAGTGACCAAGCATCTCAAATTCGCGTTCCGCCGCCGCCCGGGTCGCCTCGTGCCATTCCTGGACCGCATTCTGAGTGCCGCATCGCGCCATAATGCCACCTTTCTGCTCTTTCTGGTTTGCTGCGGCGTTGCGGCCATTGGCGCCATCGTCATCCGCGATTTGCAGAATGCGAACGCCGAAGCGCAGAAGATGTATGCCAGTACTGTCTACGGCCTTCAGCAGATCGGGGAGTTGCAATACGAAGCCCAGGAAACGCGCCGCGCCACCCTATATGCTTTGACGACCACGGACAGCAACCTCCAAGTCGAATATGCCGACCAGTCGCGCAACGCGGATCAGCGTGTCAAAGATGGCATTGCCGAGTACGGCAGTCAGGCAAAGCGGCCCGAGGAAGCCGAGCTTGCAGATCGCCTTACCCGCGACTGGACCCATTATCTCGATGTCCGCGACGAGGTTCTCGCCTCCATTCTCGAGGGCAGTATCAGGGAGGCTGTGAGTCTTGATCTTTCAGGGGGCGTGCCGGCCTTCGAACGGGTCCGTCAGGATTTGAACGAGGTCAAGCGCCTCTATGGAGAAGATGCTTCGCGGAGCCAGGCAAACCTGGTTGCCTCCGCGCGCCGTTCCACCTGGAGGCTAGTGGCGATCCACAGCTTCACGCTCCTCCTCTCCGGCGCTGCCGTCTGGGCCATCCAAAGAAGCCGCATGTTGAGCGCCATTCAACTGGCAAAGCTGCAGATGGAGTTTGTCGCTTCCGTCTCCCACGAGTTGCGCACTCCGTTGGCGGTGCTAAGTTCGGCGGCAGACAACATTGCCGACGGTCTCGTTGAGGGGAAAGCGGGATTGCGGAAATATGGCGCCATACTCCAGCACCAAAGCCGCAACATGGGGCGTCTGGTAGACGAAATCCTGCTCTTTGCCTCTACCGAAGATGGTACGAGCAATTACGTCTTGGAGCCCCTCCAGGTTTCCTCGATCATCGACTCGGTTGTGAACGAAACTGAAGGGATGGTCAAAGGAGCGGGCTTTGTGCTCGAACGAAACGTCGAGCCAGATCTCCCTCTCGTCATGGGAGATGCTTCGGGCATTTCGAAGTGCATGCAGAACCTGATCAGCAACGCCGTCAAATATGGCGGCGACCGCCGGCGGATTGCTCTTCGCGCTTATGCCACGCCACTGGAGCAGCGGTCCGGCCGGGAAGTCCGTATCGCGGTAGTCGATTGGGGTATAGGAATCGACTCTTCAGAGCTGGCTCTCATCTTCGATCCGTTCTACCGCAGTCCTCGCGTGAACGCAGCGCAGATTCATGGAACCGGCCTCGGCTTGTCGCTTGCCAACAGGATTGCCGAAGCTATGGGCGGAAGGCTCTCAGTGCTCAGTGAGCTTTCCGCCGGCAGCACGTTTACCTTGCACCTGCAAATTGCGAAGGGAGAAGAGATGCAGACGGCCGGGGCGCCCTTCCGGCCATCTCCATCGTCGCGCCTATGAACGAGAACATTCTCATCGTAGAGGACGAAGAAGAATTGTGCATGACTCTGGGAGACCGGTTGCGCAGCGAAGGATACGCCGTCGATCTCGCGATGGATGGCAACGCAGGATTGGAGAAGGCAACCAGCCTCCCCTTCGATCTGATCATCCTCGACATCATGCTGCCCCACCGCAGCGGGCTCGATGTTTGTTCGGACATTCGCCGCGCTGGAATCGCCACTCCCATCCTCCTGCTCACTGCGCGCAGCCAGACAGTCAACAAGGTCATCGGACTCAAGCTTGGCGCGGACGACTATGTAACAAAGCCCTTCGACACGCTCGAACTGATGGCGCGCGTCGAGGCTCTTCTGCGCCGCAAGCCTGCCAAACCGGGGACTGGCCGCTCCGGCGGCCCGGAGGTCTACCGTTGCGGTTCCATCGTTCTGGATCTCCGCAAAACTACAGCGACTCGCGATACGTCCCATGTATGAAGCTCTAACGCATGTTGATCATCATATTTTAAATAAAAAATTGAGGCATTTTTGTTTATCATGTAATGATATAATGGAATATCAGTGCTCGGAGACGATGACCTTTTTTGCTAATCGCCTCTTGTTGGAGGAAATTTTACCCTCCCCCCCCCCCCCCCCCCCCCCAAATATCTGCAGCTGTTGACGCCACTGATTATAAACTTATGATGAGTTTGACAGTTTGTATATTTGTTGTTTTTGATTTTTTGATTATTTT
>CAWCWQ010000258.1:0-16360 GCA_963799145.1 uncultured Acidobacteriaceae bacterium
GGAACTGCGCAGACCAGCAAGAGCAGGGGCGATGCGGCGGGATAAAACCCAGCCATCGCGGCCACACTCTTTGCTAAATCCCGCGCTTGCGCAGCGTCGTTCGAGCTTTTTTCCGCAATGCCGAAGGAGAGGGCGCTGGGGTCTCGATGGCTGAACTCCAGAGCTTGGTCCAGTCGAGCCTTTGCGGCACGCTGTTGGAGCAGAACCGGGATTCCCGGAGAAATGAGGATGAAGGTCAATGCTCCCGCGGCGCAGAGTTTCGCAATCCGACCCCGTGCAAGGGAAGTGGCGATTGTCCAGTGAACGAAAAGTCCAAGCAGAACAAAAACCGCAATATAGTGAACATAGAACAACAGCGCTGCCAGGATGCCAAATGCAACGACAAGCCATTTGGCCTCGCTCCGCTCAACGACCACGATCCAGTGCACGAGAAGAAGGCAGATGAAAAGGAGCAGTGAGAGCATATACATCCGTATTTCCAGCGAGTACACAAACAACATAGGCGAAAAGGCGAACAGGGCGGCGGCAAGGACCCCGAAGCGTGAACCCAGCGACCTTTGGGCCAAGAGGAACATCCCAATGGCGGCGCAGATGCTCAGTACGGCAGTGAAGAGTCTAAGCTGCGCTTGCGCATCGCCGCCAATTCGAACCCAGGCCCACAAGAGCATATAGTAAAGCGGCGGGTGAACATCCCCGGCTGTATAGCGAAGAAGCTCGGAGAAACGCAGATTCGCCACGAACGCAGAGTAGGTTTCGTCCAGCCATAACTCTCGCGAATTGAGTCGAGATAGCTTGCAGAAGGCGCTCACCGAAAGGGCAAGGCAAAAGAGCACAAACGGCTTCTTCTCACAGAAACCAACCCAATTGGCAAGCTTGCCGCGGAGCCCGGTTGAAGAGGAGTTCGCCGGTCCGTAAGAATTCGTATCGATCTCTTCCCCAGGTTCCCTCACCTGCATAATAAGAGTTGAAACAGCGGATCGGGAAGTTGGCATGGCGGCGAGCGGCCCACCCGGCGGAATCGAATCACCGCGGTTCAGGCAGAAATACTTCATTCAAAGCCCTCGATGGGATTCTATCAAAGCAATACTCTTTCCCCCCGCCAATTCGCCCTGTGCAAGGCATTCTTTGATGTCGATAAGGGAGCAAGACTCCTGCCGCAGCCGGATGAGAGTGCGATCCAAGGTTGCGGTGACTGCGACCGTGCTGTCGATGCCGCTCCTCGCCGTTGCTCCCATACCGAGGGCGGCCCTCTGGTTTGATGGCTTTCACTAAACCACTGTGCGACAATCCTGAACAGACCAGCTTTCTTATGCGAATTCTTCGTAGCTCTCTGACGGGATTGGGTGGGGCGGCCCTGGCAGCGGTTCTTGCCTGGCCGCAGGCACCTCCCACGATTGCGTCTGAAGGGCTGGGCTCGACGCCGCTGGTGCTGGTTGGCGGCACGGTGGTAGACGTCAGCGACTGGGGCCGTTCGGCAAGAGACCTCTCGGATTCGATCGTCGTTGTGCGTGACGGGCGCATTACGGATGTGGGCTACCGTGGAGCCATCTCCATCCCCAAGGGCGCGCGCGTCATCGATTGCACGGGCAAGTTCGTAATCCCAGGGCTGGTGGATGGCTTTGCCGGCATGGCATCGCAGGATCAGGCCAACGCCAACCTTTACATGGGGGTTACCACGGTGGTTGCCCGCAGCGACTACCGCCATGGGACTATCGATCTCGGCGTCCACCCCAGCCCTCACCTCTATCTGCTCGATTCGATCGGCACCACCGACAACTGGAGCCTGCTGGCCAAGCGTCCGGAGTGGGCCCTCAAGCTGAGAGAGGGTGGGCGCCCCGCTGAGCTGAGCCCGGAAGATACCGCGCGCCAGCTCGCAGATACCGCGCGGCTGGGAACGCGGGCGCTGCTGCTCGGCCACAATCTGACCGCTGCCAACACGCAGTGGATCATCGCCCACGCCCGCCAGATGGGGCTGGCCACTTACGGGGAGTTCGTCTCCACGCCCTATACCGTCGGCGTTGAGGCCGGCGTGGATGCGCTGCTGCAAATGGGCCGATACGAACTGGGCGTCATTCCCGACGAGCTGCAACGGCCTCTGGTTGAAAACTCCGAAGGATCGGCCGCCAACACGGCTTACGACTATGCGGAGCGGCTGCCCCCGACCGACACGCATCTGCTCGATTACGCCCGCTTTCTAGCCAAGCACCATGCCGCGCTGATGCCGGCGTTCAGCCTGTTTTACCTGCAACTGCCGGAGCATCGCAACCTGTGGAAGGAGCCTGCCGCAGAGCTCTGGACGCTTCTCGCATGTTTCAGCCCTCGGACAGGAGCACGGGCGAAGCGGCCTATCCGCTGGCATTCTGGGCGCGCCGGCTGCCAGGCGCCGCGCAACGCTATCTGCAAGAGAGCCAGCGCAAGAAGGACGACCAGTCCGCCATGCGGCTGTGGCGCGTCAATGAGACCATCTTTGGCGCCTTCCCTCACTACCTGGCGGCTTCGGGCGCGTCGGCGTCGGGAACCATGGCCGGCATCTCGATGCATACCGAGCTTGAGATGCTGGTGCGGCTGGGCCTTTCTCCACGCGAGGCCCTGGCAGCGGCCACCAACAACTACGCGCTCCAGTTCGGCTGGAATGAGCTTGGCCAGATTGCTCCCGGCCGCCGGGCAGATATCCTCGTTGTGGACGGCGATCCCACAGTGAACATCTGGAACGCGCGCCGCATCTCCGCGCTCATCATGGACGGCAATGTGCTGGACCGCGAAGGCCTCCTGCGCTTGAAGTACTGAACGATTGCGCCGTCCAGGCTCAACACGCGGCTTCCTGTTTGCCCCTATCACAGCGCCTTGACGATTTCGTGCTTTCCCAGGTCCCCAAACGCGGGGATCTGGGGCACCCAAGGCTTCTGCTTCAATTACGAAATCTCATGGACACAGCGCTATCGAACCGCCGACACGATCGCGGGCTGGACCTCGGCTGCGAAGGCATCGGTGAGCGAGACGGCCTTCAACTGCGCTTTCAGCGCGTCGAGTGAAGCAGCGCTCGTAGCCGTAATCTCCGCTGTCTCACCCGGAAGAAGGTCAAAGTAGTTGTCGGAGAGCTTTACGTCGAGATCGCCGAAGGAGAGATAGACGCCGCGCGCCAGCACCGGAGAAGTTATCCGTACCTTGTAACTCCCGCTTGCGCCGGTGGTTTCGACCTTGAGCGCGGCCGGCTTCAGGTGAACCTCCTTGACCGGAGCCAGATAGACAATGTTACGTGAGATCACCGTACCATTCATCGCGTAATCAGTTGCGCCGCCGATCTGGAGATCGGCGACGACAAAGACGCGCGAAGTATCCGCCGCGCCCGCGTCGGTAAGTTTCTTGAGCGGCCAGTCGAGATAGACCTTGCTTGAAAGCGGCGCAACGTCCGCGGCGTGCGATTCCTCCAGCAGTACCTTACCGCCGAAGTCCATCAGGCGCACTCGCAGCGTGGCTGGCGTGGAGGCGGTCTTGTCGCTGACGATGTAGACCTTCAGCGAGCCGTCTTCAACATGCGGCGAGACCAGGATGGGCGCATAAAAGCGGCGCGCATAGTATTGCAGCGCTTTCCAGCGGCCGTAGTAGTCGATCGAGGACCACGAGGCCACCGGCCAGCAGTCGTTCAACTGCCAGAAGATGGAGCCCATGGTCTCCGGGCGGCTGCGGCGGAAGTGCTCCGCTCCGATCTTGATGCCCTCGGCCTGCAGCACCTGGCTCACGTAGAGGAAGCTGGCGAAGTCCTTCGGCTCGGGATAATCCTTGAGCAGATAGTCGTGGATGATCGAATTGCCTTCGTTGTTCTTCTGGTGGGCCAGCATCACCGGAGTCAGAATGCCAGTGCGATCCTCGGCTTGCGTGAAGGCCTCGATCGTCTTCATCTCAGGAAACGATTGGAAGCCGTATTCCGTGACGAACCGCGCATGATGCGTTTCGTAGGTTGCGAATGGCACGCGCCCGTGCCATACATCCCATATGTGGGCGTCTCCGCTCTGATAGTGTTCGCTCAGCGGCTCATAGTCGGCGCTCGGCGAGCTGGGCCAGTAGGGCGTTTCAGGATCGAGCCGCGCAACCACTCTGGGCAGGATGCCGCTGAACTCGGTCAGATAGTCCTGCCAGATCAGGAGGCGCACATCCGGCGGCAGAGTGGGTCGCGGTCCCCAATTGAAGGCCGCCTCCGTCTCGTTGTTGCCGCTCCACACCACGATGCTGGGATGATTGCGCAGGCGGCGCACCTGGTCTTCGGCCTCGGCTTCGATGTTGAGCTTGAAGGCATAAGTTCCCGGCTGCCAGTCGTTGCCGAACTGGAAGTCCTGCCACACCATGAGGCCCAGTTCGTCGCAAATCGAGTAGAATTCGTCGGTTTCGTAGTAGCCGCCGCCCCAGTGGCGGATCGTGTTCATGTTGGCGTCGCGAGCCGATTCGAGGATGCGCCTGTAGTCGGTGGTGGTCACGCGATTGGGAAAGCTGTCGAAGGGAATCACGTCGGCGCCCTTGGCGAAGACGGGAATGCCGTTCACGACAAGCTCGAACGACCGGCCCCACTTATCCAGCTCGCGATGAAGCACAATGGAGCGCAAGCCGGCCTTCACCTTGCGCTCGTCGGCTGGCTGGCCGGCCCTGCCCACCTGCGCTGCAAATTCATAGAGCGGCTGCTCGCCGTAGCCGGCCGGATACCACAGCTTCGGCTGGCGAATCTCCACGGGAATATCGATCACGTTGCGCCCGGCGTGCAGGTTCGCTAAGGTAGTGAGCGTAAAGGGCTTGCCGCTGTCGGCATATCGCACACTGACTCTCGCCAGGCCGGCGGTCGAGGCCTCGACCTCGACCTCCGCGTCCAGATGCGCCACTTCCCTGCTCACGTCGCGCTGGCGAATGGCGAAGTCCGCGATGCGAACCTTGTCCCAGGCCTCGAGGCGTACCGGCCGCCAGATGCCGCTGGTCACAAACCGCGGCCCCCAGTCCCAGCCGTACTCGTAAGCGGCCTTGCGAATATAGGTCTTGTCATCGGTCTTCGTCTTCGGCTGCGAAGGCGTCGCCCGCCGCCACCTCTTGCGCGGCCTTGATGGGCGATGGAAAGACCACGCGCAGCAGGTTCTTGCCCGCCTGCAAATGGCCCTTCGCCGGCACACGCCAAACGCGGAACATGTTGTCCGCGGCCAGCACCTGGACGCCGTTCAAATAGACCTGCGCGGCCGCATCCAGGCCATCGAAGACCAGGTCCACGTTGGAACGCGCCAGCAGGGCCGGGGTTACGTCGAAGTTCAGCCGGTACTCCCAACTCTCTTTCTCGATCCATTGCAGCTTGGATTCGTTGTCGCGGAAGAACGGGTCGGGAATCTTCTTGTTGGCCAGCAGATCCAGGTGAACGTCGCCGGGAACCGTGGCCGGCAGCCAGCCCGCCTCCGCCTCCTGCGCTGCCGCCGTAACCTGCCGGAACTGCCAGCCATGATCGAGAACCAGGACCGCGTTCCGCGCCGGACCGGACTGCGCGTTCGCCAATTCGTTTCCCATGCAGAAAACCCCTCCAACCAATGCGCCGCAAAGCACTCCCCAACCAATCGCTCCCCGCATTCCATTCACTCCATTGCCCTCTTCCGAAACAATCTCCAGAGTTCCGGAGGGTCATTTTTGAATCCGCCGTTAAGGGTATCACGATGAGGTTTCGGTGGTTTTCGGAGGCACTGCAAGGCCAGCGAGGCGGCGGCAATCACCATCCTGTGGGCCTGCCGCGCGATGGGTGGGCCGGGTCCTTAATCAGTGGATGTCGCGCGCAGGCCCGCGGAGGAACGATTCCCGCCCCCGCCTCATAAGCGGCTTGAACCCCAAGCGGATTCGCGATTCTCTTGGGTGGTACGATGGTGAACGACCCAGGACACAGGTTTCGGGTAGGGTGCAATGCCGTGACGCGCGCCAAGGCTGAGTTGAGGAGGCTTGTCTTGAATGGGAAAGGCCAGTTTCGGGTCGGCCGCCTGGCGGCGGTGCTGCTGGGCGCGCTCGCGCTGGCCTGGCCGGCATTCTATAACGGCTTCCCGCTGCTTTACGCGGATTCGATGACCTATCTCGGCGATGGCCCCATCGTGGCCCGGGCATTGTTCCTGCATCGATTCTCCGACTATTACGGAATGCGCTCCTTCTTCTATAGCCTGGGCATCCTCCCCTGGCACTGGAACATAACTCCCTGGCCCATCGTTGGTCTGCAATGCTTCCTGGTTGCCTATGTCCTCTGGCTTGTCGTGCGTTCCATTTCGCCGCTTCACACCGTAGCGTGTTACCTGGTCCTCGTATTGCCGCTCAGCCTGCTTACCAGCGCCAGTTGGTATGCCGCGTTCATCATGCCGGACATTCTGGGCCCGGTTTTGTATCTCTCTGTCTATCTGCTTGTTTTTGCCCGCGATACTCTCTCCCGAGCCGAGCGGCTGGCCCTCTATCTTATCGCCTTTGGGGGCATAACTGCCCATGCCTCGCACTTTCTGCTGGCTGCCGGCCTTTGCGCGCTGCTGGTCCTGTTTGCGGCAATCGAACGCAGGCCGTTTCCTGGGCGCTTTCCGGCCTTGGGCGAAGTGGCGGCGATCGTCGCCCTGGCGGCGGCGGCCCAGATGGCGCTGCACGGCTATCTCTATGGAAAGCCCTCGCTGAACGGCGAGCGCCCCCCCTATCTAATGGCTCGTGTGACCGCCGATGGCCCCGGACGCCGGTACCTCGAACAGCATTGCTCTCAGCTGCATTGGGCGGTCTGCAACCATCTCGAAGCGCTCACCGGCGATCCGGACGACTTCCTCTGGGCGCCCGATGGGGTATACGACAGCAGCTCCATCGCGGAAAGAGCGCAGATCGATCGCGAGGAAATGCCTCTGGTATTGGCCGCGATTCGAGCATACCCCCGCGAGCAATTCATGAAGTCAGCCGCCAACTTCCGCGACCAGCTTCTGGCCTTCGGCTTGTATGGCTTCGATTCCAGCCCGTGGATACTTGATCAATTCAATGACGTGCTTCCCAAGGCGCGAACGAGTTATCTTGAGAGCCGGGAGGCGCGCGATGCTCTTCCGCTCGATCGGCTTTCAGACATCCAATGGTGGACCGTTGTCGCTTCGCTGGGGGCCATCGGAGTCCTGATTCCGTTTCTCTGGCGCCGGCGCTCTCCCCGGCTTGCCGGGCTGACCCTGGTGATTATTTCCATGGTGATTGCCAACGCCTTGGTCACCGGCGTCCTGTCGGATGTGGAGGATCGCTACGAATGCCGCGTGATCTGGCTGATTCCGCTTCTGGCGGGAATCTTCTGCCTGGATGCTTTCCAGCAGCGAGGGACGAGGAGAGAGATCGTCCCACCGTCTGATAAAGAAGGTTGAGACAGGGCTGGCGTGTGGGAATTGCGTCGCCAAGAAGCGGCGCCTTCAGGAGGCTTTTGCGGCCTCGCCCGGGTTTACCAGGTCGCGCAACTCCTTGGAAGGCTTGAAGTAGGGCACCCGCTTGGCCGGAACCTCGACGCGTTCACCAGTCTTGGGATTGCGTCCGATGCGTGGATTGCGTTGCCGAATGCGGAAGGAGCCGAAGCCGCGAATTTCGATCTTGTCGCCACCCTGTAGCGCACCAATCACCGACTCGAAGATAGTCTCAACAATGACCTCCCCATCGCGGCGAGTCAGGTCGCCCAGTCCTGTCACCTTCTCCACAAGGTCTGCCTTTGTCATTTTCCTTTGGGCCTCCCCTCACAGCATAAATGGATTTTGGCCCTAAGAGCGTGAAAAAGAAGCCCTTCTTGTGAAAAATGAGGTTTTGCCCGCCATCGAACCGGCTGGGAATGGCCACGGCGGCAGATTCGATACTGCAACCCCGGCCAGCGGCGCTATCATGTCCTGAGTCTTTCCCTTGAAACCGGGCCCGGCAGAGGCCGGAAGCCCGGCAGGCGGTGGCCCTTCGCGTGACGCAGTATCCGAAATACAGCATCGTCATCCCGGCCTTCAATGAGAGCGCGCGCATCCCTGCGACGCTTGAGTCGGTCGTCTCCTGCATCCGCGAGCACGGCTGGGGCGCCGAGGTCATTGTGGTCAACGACGGTTTCGACCGACTCGACCGCCGATCTGGTCCGGGCCTTCGCCCGCAATGCACCGGAGGTTCGGCTCATCGAAAACCCGGGCAATCGCGGCAAGGGCTACAGCGTGCGCGCCGGGATGCTGCAAGCCCTGGGCGAGGTTGTCCTTTTCACCGACTCCGATTTATCGGCTCCCATCGAAGAAGCCGAACGCCTGTTTGCAGCCATCGCCGAGGGAGCAGATATCGCCATCGGTTCACGCTGGCTAGAGAGCGGCCGCCAGACCCACCGCCAGCCCTTCTACCGCCAGTTCTTCGGCCGCTGCTTCAACGCGGTCACCCGCGGCATCATGGGTTTGCGCTTTGCGGATACGCAGTGCGGAATCAAGGCCTTTACCCGCGAGGCTGCCCAGACCGTCTTCCATCTCCAGACGATCGAGCGTTGGGGCTTCGACCCGGAGATTCTCTTCATCGCCCTCCAGCGCGGCTTTCGCGTTGTCGAAGTGCCGGTGAGCTGGGCCCACGACGAGCGTTCCCGCATCAGCTACCTAAAGGACGGCATCAAGATGCTCGAAGAGATCGCCATCATTCGCTGGAACGCACTGCGCGGACGCTACGGCAAGCGGGTCGCGCCGATGGTTCGCGCCGGGCCGGATCGGCGGGAATAGCGGTCCTGGACCGGAAGGCCGGCCATTGGGTGGCGAGGAACTGCCCAGACGGCGGCTTTGTAGAGTATCTTTCCAGCAGCACCGGCCTGGCCACACTGGGCTGTTTGCATTTCGAAGAGGCTCGATGAGTTGGCCACGAGACCCGGAGATTCAACCAGTGCCCATGGAAGCACCGCCTGGCGAGTCCGCATCTGAAGCTGCCCGCGAATCCGAGCCACTCACACTCCTTGCGGACGTCAAGCAACCTCGCGATATGGAGTGGGTCTTCATCGGCCACCAAGGGTTGCGCGTCGGCTGGTTGTTGCTGATTGCCGTAACCCTGTACCGGCTTTTTGCCATCGTTCTTGGAACGGTGGCATTCGAGATCGATCCCGGCATCGCCCGTCTTCGTTTTTCGGCTGTTGGTGTTCTCATCTCAGAACTAATTCCGCTGCTGTCGATTGTGGCAGCTGGCAGTTTCATGGCACTGATCGAAGAGCGCTCGATCCTCGACTACAACCTGGCCGGTCCACGAAGTTCGTTGCGCTTCTTATCCGGCCTTGCGACTGGTTTTGCTGCGCTCTCGGCGCTGGTGGGCGCTCTGGCTTGGGGCGGCTGGCTGCATTTTGGACCCGTAACGCTTACTAGAGTTGAAATTCTGAAGTACGGCGCGCTGTGGGCATGCGCCTTCTTGCTAGTTGGGCTTTTTGAGGAGGGAAGCTTTCGCTGCTACCTCCAATTCACCCTCACCCGCGGCATCAACTTCTGGTGGGCGCTGAGCATCGTCGGCGTCGTCTGCGCGGACCTGCTGCTGCGGTCCAACGGCGGCGCGGGTATCCTTGTCTTCGTCTGGATGGACTCGCTGGCGGCTCTCAAAGGCGATGGCGCTTGGGGCGTTTATGCGGCCGCCATCCTAGGGCTGGTGCCCTGCCTACTGCTTCAACTGAAGAAGGCAGAGGGTTCCGGTTTCTGGCAGGCGGCCTGGGTCACCTCGACGCTCTTCGGGTTCATCCACGTAAGCAACAACGGCGAGAACTGGATCGGCATCTTCGCCGCGGCGGCCATCGGGTTTGTCTTCTGCGTCAGCGTGCGGCTGACCGGCTCGGCCTGGTGGGCGATCGGCTGCCACACAGCCTGGGACTGGGCGGAGACCTACTTCTACGGCACCGCCGACAGCGGGCTTCCCGCGCGGGGCCACTATCTGACCACCACGCCCGCGGGCAATCCGCTGTGGAGCGGCGGTACGGACGGCCCCGAGGGCAGCCTGCTGGTGCTGGGCGCCGTTCTGCTTTTGCTGGTGGCGCTGCTCGCGATTTATGGCCACAAGAAGCCCGCTGCTTCCGCCGAGCTAGTGGCCGAGACGTCGGGCGAGTATGGCCGTCTGGCATTGGCGAAACCACGGTGGCCAGATTGAACGACCGTCGCGCGGCCGGAATCGCAGCCCCGCATTTCAAGCGATTTGCGTGCTTCGGCTTGGATTGCGGCGGTAGGATTGTTCAAGCTACCCGATCCAGTTCGATCTGCGATTCGGAAGTCCGATCGCCATGAGTCAGCCCGCCAAGCCGTCGTATCGTTTCGGCCCGTTTCGCTACGACTGCGGGCAGAGGCTGCTCTTTCGAGATAGCGAGATGGTGCCGCTTGCTCCCAAGGTGGCCGAGACCCTGCACGTGCTGCTGGAACGCCATGGAACGGTGGTGGAGAAGGCCGAACTGATGCGCGAGGTGTGGCCGGATACGACCGTTGAAGAGATCGGCCTGGCGCGCAACATCTCGCAACTGCGCAAGGTTCTGGGCGACGAGAGCGACTCCGGCAAATACATCGAGACGCTGCCCAAACGCGGCTACCGCTTTGTGGCGGAGGTGCTGGCGGCGGAGCCCGACAGCGCCAGCAGTGCGTTCGCCTCCGCAACCGGGCCGCCGATCTGGCGCTGGCGCGGTGTTCTTCTGGCAGCGGCGGCGGCGATTCTGATCCTCGCCGTCGTCTACTGGCAGTTCTACCGGCCGTCGCGCTACCTTTCCTCGGGCGGACAGATTGCCAGCATCGCGGTCGTGCCCTTCGAGTGCCTGAGTCCGGAGTTGGACTGCGGCGCGTTTCCTCACGGCTTGACGGACCTCCTTGTGGCTCGCCTGACCAAGCTCGATGGCGTTCACGTTCTCTCGCCGTCCACGGTATACCGGTTCCAGCGAGCCAGGCTTTCCATGCCCTTCATGGCCCGCATCCTGGGGATGGATGTGATGCTGGAGGGTACGATTCAGCGCGTGGAAGATCGGGTGAGAATCACGGCGCGGCTGGTGGACGTGCATAGCGCCAAGCTGGTCTGGTCCGACAGCTACGAATACCCGATCCAGCAGTTGGGGGACGCTCAGGACCGGGCGGCGCGCGAGATCTCCGCCCAGGTCGGCGCACATCTGGCCACTCGCGGGCGGTCAATGCCCGCAAATCATTGATTCCTGCTAATTCAGGCTTTGCGAAGGATTTCTTCAAGGTTTTATCGCAAATTCAGAAGCTCTTTTCCGGCCCCGGAACAGCGATAGTGGAGCGAGTAGCAAACTCACGGAAGGAATCCGCATGAAGCCCACATTTACGTTGCGAAAGAAAGCCAAGAGAAAGAGCCTCTTATTGATTCTTGTGTCATGCGGCCTGACCTGCGCCGGATGGGCCGGCCCACGACCTGAGGTGCATCGGCAGACACTTCACGCGCCCACCGAGATACAGGGCTACCCCTGCGCCAAGGGGTTCGCCTGGTTCTTCGCCGATGGCCGCTTGAACCGCTGCACGGTCAGCGTGGAGACTGCATTTGGCGAAGTACGCATCCCGGCTGGAACCTACATCGCGCTGAATCCCGACGGAACTCCAGCTTTCATTCAGATGAGCCACAACGCGCCGATTCTGGGCGTGACCTGCATGGGAGGCAGTTGGCTGGGACCTGGCGAAGGAGCAATGGTGGGCTTCTATCCCAGCGGCAAGCTCAAGGAGTGCTACCTGGCCGGCGACCAGAGCGTGCAGGGGGTTCCCTGCATGAGTGGGGGCATCTTCGGCGATGGCCTGGGTCTAGGCGCCGTCTTCCATGAAGGCGGCAAGCTCAAATCCTGCAAGCTGGCCAAGGATTTCGGCGGGCAGCGGAAGGGCGAGCGTTTCGTCCAGGCTCCCTAGGTCTCTGATCGGGTGATTCTGTCCATCCCACCCTAGCGGCAAAAACAGAGACGCCGCGAGGGTGGTGCACCCGCATTCGTACAGGAATAAACGGTCAGAAGCTAGTGCGCGTACTACCCCGCGGGCATCGGCGGCCAGCGCGATATGCTGTTCATGACCGGTCTCCGATGCCCGATACCAACCCTCTCGATCAATCGCCTGTGTTCCCCGCCGCATCCGCGCGGCATCGGCGCAAATGGCGCTGGCCGCGAATTCTGCTCTGGTGCGCCGGCAGCCTGCTGGCGCTCTTGCTGCTGGCCGCGGTTGCGGGTGTGCTCTGGCTGCGGGCAGCGGAGAAGGCCGCGCTGCCGGTTCTGGATGGCGACCTGCATCTGTCCGGGCTCTCCGCGCTGGTTACGGTTCGCCGCGACGCCCACGGCGCGCCGCACATCGAAGCGGCCACCCAGGACGACCTGTTTGTAGCCCAGGGCTATGTAACCGCCCAGGACCGCCTGTGGCAAATGGATCTTTTCCGGCGCAACGCCAATGGGGAGCTGGCGGAGGTCATGGGAACTTCGATGGTCCCCCACGACCGGATGCAGCGGGTCTTGCAGATTCGTAAGACGGCCGAGCGGGTCTACGGGAATCTGTCTGCGGAGGACCGCGCCCGCTTCGAGGCCTACGCGCGCGGCGTGAACCTCTTCATCCAGCAACACCAGGATTCGCTTCCGGCCGAGTTCAGGCTGCTCCACTATCGCCCCCAGCCCTGGAGCGGCGCGGACTCGGTGTCGGTGGGCCTGACGATGGCGCAGACACTCGACGAACACTGGCCTTCAAAGCTGGAGCGGGAGCGCATCGCCAACCGGCTGAAGAACCCGAAGCTGGAGGCGGATTTGTATCCGGTGGGCTCATGGCGCGATCATCCGCCCACCGGCGTGGTGGTGGACCTGAGCCAGCCTCACCCTATGCCGCCCCCAACGGAAGACTCCGACGACGAAAACTCCCAGGCTAGCGCCGCGCCGCCTGTCCGAGAAGACCTCAGCGCGCTTCGCGCCGCTCTCGGCTTGCCCGCCTGCGCAGGCTGCGCGCCCGGCTCGAACAACTGGGTCATTGCCGGACGCCACACCGCCAGCGGCAAGCCGCTGCTCTCGAACGATATGCACCTCGGGTTGACCGAGCCGAATATCTGGTATATGGCCGACTTGAGCGCGCCCGGTTTTCACGCCGCCGGGGTCACGCTGCCGGGCGTGCCGTTTGTGGTCGCCGGCCACAACGAGCACGTGGCCTGGGGATTCACCGCTCTCTACGCCGACGTGCAGGACCTCTATGTGGAGAAGCTGGACGGCAAAGGCAACTATGAGGCCGGCGATGGCAGTTGGAAGCCGCTGGCGGTAGTCCGCGAAACCATCAAGGTGCGCGGCGGCAAGGATGTGGAAGTCGATGTGCAATCCTCGGAGCACGGCCCGCTGCTGAATCCAACCTTCGTCCACGAGAAGCGGCCCATGGCGCTGAAGTGGACGATCTACGATCCAACTCTGAATGGGCTGCCGCTCTATCAACTGAACGTGGCATCGAACTGGGCGGAGTTCTCAGCGGCGCTCGAGGCGTGGTGCTGGCCCACTCAGAGTCTGGTCTACTCCGACGACCTGGGACACATCGCTTACAACGCCGTGGGGCGCGTTCCGCTGAGACCGGCGGGCTTGGTGGGCCTGCCGATTCAAGACGCCAACCACGAATGGCAAGGCTATATTCCCTTTGACGGCCTGCCCAGCGCGGTCGACCCACCATCGAGCTTTCTGGCCACGGCCAACTCCCGCGTGACCACGGAAAGCTCTCCTTACCCGATCACGCTGGAGTGGGCCGATCCCTACCGTGCCGAGCGCATTTATAAAATGCTGCAAGGCCGCGACCAGCTCAAGCCCGCCGACATGCTGGCCGTCCAGACCGACATCTACAGCGAAGTCGACCAGGAGCTGGGCCATCGCTTCGCCTACGCCATCGACCACACCGACGGCGTGGACGCGCAACTGCGCAAGGCGGCCGACCTGATGCGCAGTTGGGACGGCAAGCTGACCACGGATTCAGCCGCGGCATCGATCGTGACCCAGGCGCGGCATGCCTTCTGGCCGCTGATTCTGAAGCCGAAGCTGGGCGACGATGCCGCGTATTACAGTTGGGACGAGTCCAACTTCGCCGAGGAAGAGATCGTCATGCACGCCAGCGCCGACTGGCTTCCGCCGGCATACAAGAACTGGGACGCCCTGCTGACCGACGCTGTCCGCAAGGGCATGAAAGACGGCAAGGCTCCGGCCGATGTAGCCCGCTGGAGCTATGGAAGCTGGCATGTGGTCGATATCGAGCATCCGCTGGCCGTATTTCTGCCACTGGTGGGCCGCGCGGCCGGAACCGGCCCGCAGCCGCTCAGCGGCGACACCACCACCGTCAAGCAGGTGGGCCGCGCCTTCGGCCCATCGCAGCGCTTCACCATGGATTGGAGCGACATAGACGGCTCGACGGAGAACATCGTTCTGGGCGAGAGCGGCAACCCGTTCAGCCCGTACTATCGTGACCAGTGGGCCGACTACTACGGAGGCACTACCTTCGCGCTGCCCTTCACCCCGGCGGCGGTGGCCGCGCAGACACGGCACATGCTGCGGCTGCTGCCGTGAGGCGGCCCGCAGTCAACCGGACACACCACCTTCGGCGCACCTCCACCTCGCCTAAAGTGGGATATTCATACAGAAGGGCTTTATGGCACTTTCTCAAATAGAGCGGGGCTTCGGGCACCCCAGGCTTCAGCCATGAAACCTGGGGCGTTCACCCGCCTGGGTCGGTTTACTGGCCCTGCTCTTGTGCTGTTCGTGGCCGCCGTCGCTGTCGCTCCGCAGTGCCTGCGCGGCAACTCCTGCGGCCACGACTTCGACTTCCATCTCGTCTCGTGGTTAGATGCGCAGAGCGCTTGGCGGCTGGGCATTCCCTACCCGCACTGGACGCCCAGCGCGAACTTCAACGCCGGCGAACCGCGATTCGTCTTTTATCCCCCTTTGACCTGGATGCTTGGCGCGGCCCTGGGGTTCGTTCTTCCCTGGCAGCTAGTCCCGATCGCCATGACCTTTCTGCTGCTGGCGGGCACGGGACTGGCCACGAGGGCGCTGGCGCGCCTGGCGCTCCCGAGCGGCGCGGCCACCCTGGCCGGCTGCGCGGCGCTGTTTTCCGGCTACGCGCTCTTTACGGCCTATGAGCGGTCGGCCTTCGCGGAGCTGGCCGGCGGTTGCTGGATTCCGCTGGTGCTGCTCTTCATCATGCGCGAAGGGAATCCATCCGTCCCCGCTTCTGCCCGCTCCGCCTGGAGACGCGCTCTCGATGGTTCCACCGCGCCCTTGGCTATGGCCGTCGCGGGCGCCTGGCTTTCGAACCCTACTGTCGGTGTAATGGCCTGCTACCTGCTCGCCGCGGTTGCGCTCGCTCTGGCCTGGCTTTCATTCTCGTGGGCGCCGGTTCTGCGTGCCTCAGTGGGCGCCGTGCTGGGGATGGGCCTGGTGGCTGCTTATCTCGTCCCCGCCAGCTGGGAGCAGCGATGGGTGGATATCCACCAGGTCACCGAGGACCCCGGACAGACGCTCGAAAACAACTGGCTGTTTGCCGTTCACGCCGACCCGTCCCTGGAGCTTCACGACGCGGTGCTGCGCCAGGCCTCGGTCATTGCCGTTGTCATGATCGCCGTGGCGCTGGGCGGCCTGCTGGTGAGCTGGCTGCGCGGCCGCCTGCGCGGGCAGCAGCGGTGGTGGATTCCCTTCACCCTCATAACGGCAGCCGTTCTCTTCCTCCAGTTCCCCGTGTCGCGGCCGCTATGGAATCTGCTCCCCGAGCTTCGCTTTCTGCAGTTTCCCTGGCGCTGGCTGCTGGTGCTGGAGGCGCCGATGGCCATCTGCCTCGTCTCGGCTGTCTGGCCTGCCGCCCCGGCCCGGCGCTGGCGGCGCGTTGCCGTTGTGACCGCCTGCGCGATGGCCTTTCTGGCGATGACCGCTTTCGCTGAAAAGGAGTTCTTTCAGGTCTGCGACGAGGAAGATGCGGTGCCGGGCATGCTGGGCACGTATCGTTCCGGCCAGGGCTTCATCGGCACCGGCGAGTACGAGCCGATGGGCGCCGATAATTCGCTTGTCGCCACCGGCCTGCCCGCCGCCTGTCTTGTCGCCGATCCCAATACTCCGTTGGGCATGGGCTCCGAGGAACCCGATTCGAATCCGGTATGGGATGCGACGCAGGGCAGTTGCGACGAGAGATTTGCGGCATCGCCGATTCGAGCGAAGAATCATGCCGAGCATTTCGAGATCATGGGCAGCGCTGACCACGCCGGCTACCTTGTCCTCCGTCTGCGCAGCTATCCCGCCTGGCGCGTCGAGGTGAATGGCCAGCCGATCGTCAACCCGCCCAAGCGCGACGACGGCCTGATCGCAGTGCCGGTCCCCCAAGGCCCTGTGAACTTGACAGTGGATTGGACCACAACGCCCGATGTGGTCGCCGGGCGCTGG
>CAWCWQ010000259.1:0-18282 GCA_963799145.1 uncultured Acidobacteriaceae bacterium
GCGAAATGGGCGGAATCGGGACCCGCCTGAATGGCAACCGAATTGCATCTTCAGTGTGAAGGTGCGAAATTGTCGGCGCGGCTTCATGAGGAGGGCAATAGAGTGAGAGTGCAGCTTCTGCTCGAGAAATCCCTATCCGCGGTCATCCTCGGTACTTTTGCCCTCGCCGCATCGCTCCCTGCCCACGCCAACACATGGACCAATTGGACCTCGGACACGGGCGCGCCCGGCGCGGATTTACCCACCGGGTCTCCGCTCATCATTGCTGCCGGTTCCTTGGGAGGAATTGAGGTCACGTATTCGGGCGAATCCGTGGGCCTTAGCTCGGTGTACGGCAAGGCCATCCCCCAAGCCGGTTCGACTACCGGCTCCTCCCCCGGCGCAGCTAGCGGAACCCTGGTATGGGACGCCAGCGGTTTAAACACGTTTTTGGGAGTCAACGGGCCGCCCACAAGCTACAACTCGGTTGCGATGTTGGGCGGCCACCCTAATTATGTTCAGTACATCTGGTTCTCTCAGCCCGTCACTGACCCTCTGATTGCCATCTGGAGCCTCGGCGCAAACCGTACTGGCGATAGCGTCGACGCCTCCTTTGTGTTTAGTGGCACGAGCAACACCGTTCCGTCCTTCTCCTACGACAATCCGGTTGTATTCGTTTCCGGCGGCCCCTCAGCCGAGTATCCCTCTTCCGTTGGTGGCACTCCCATCACCTTGAGCGGTCCCGACAACAAGAACGGTCCAGGCGGTTACGACGTTGTCTCCGGCGTAGAAGGAAGCGGAGTGGTTGAGGTTCTCGGCACCTTCGGTCCCACTACCCCCATCATGTTCATCACGCCGACATACGAGGACTATTACGCCTTCACCGTTGGCGAGATGTCCGATACTCCCGAGCCTGAGACCCTGTCGCTTCTCGGGCTCGGCCTCCTTGCCTTGCCGCTTCTTCGCAGCAGGCTTGCGCGCCGCCGCCGCGCATAAAGCGGCAAGCGGTCGATGGGAAGTTCGATTTGCGGCTCGATGGCCGGTTCTTCCACCTCTCTCATGAGGCTTGGAGAACCGGCCATTCGCATTCCGCCCTCCTTTCGCGCTAAGATTGAAGCAGCATGACGCTCCGCCACCCGATCCCGGCCCTCCTCTAGCGGCGCCCGCCGCCCATACTCGTCTTCTGCCAGTTTTCCTCCCCAACTTACAACTTCAAGATCCAGCCTTCCGCAGGAGACTTCCATGATCGACCGTTTGCAACAGATGGAGCAGCGCTACGAGGAGCTCTCAGCCCAGCTCTCTTTGCCTGAGGTTGTCAGCGACCGCGAGAAGTATCAGAAAGCCGGCCGCGCCCTCAGCGAAATCGAAGTTCCGGTGATGAAGTTTCGCGAGCTGAAGCAGGTTCGCCAGTCGCTGGCCGAAGCCCGCGCCCTGCTGGCCGATCCCGAGATGAGCGCCATGGCCGAGGAAGAGATCGCCGCCCTTGCGCCCCGCGAACCGGCTCTCGAAGAAGAGATCAAGATGCTGCTGCTGCCCAAGGATCCCAACGACGAGAAGAACGTCATCCTCGAAATCCGCGCCGGCACCGGCGGCGACGAGGCCTCGCTCTTTGCCGCCGAGATCTTCCGCATGTATCAGCGCTTCGCCGAGCAGCACCGCTGGAAGATCGAGGTGCTCTCGCTCTCCGAGTCCGGCGTGGGCGGCTACAAGGAAGTGATCGCCATCATCGAGGGCGAGCGCGTCTACTCGCAGATGAAGTGGGAGAGCGGCGTCCATCGCGTGCAGCGCGTTCCCGCCACCGAGACCCAGGGCCGCGTCCACACCTCCGCCGTCACCGTCGCCGTCCTGCCCGAGGCCGAGGAAGTGGACGTCAAGATCGAGGCCAAGGACATCCGCATCGACACCTTCTGCTCCTCCGGCCCCGGCGGCCAGTCGGTCAACACCACTTACTCCGCCGTCCGCATCACCCACATCCCCACCAACACCGTGGTCAGTTGCCAGGACGAGAAGTCGCAGATCAAGAACCGCGAGAAAGGCATGCGCGTCCTGCGCTCGCGCCTCTACGAGATGGAGATGGACCGCCAGAATGCCGAGCTGGCCAAGGAGCGCAAGCAGCAGGTGGGCACCGGCGACCGCAGCGAGAAGATCCGCACCTACAACTTCCCGCAGAACCGCCTCACCGACCATCGCATCGGCCTGACCCTTCATCAGCTCGACCTGGTGATGGAAGGCCGTCTGCAGCCCATCGTCGATGCGCTCATCACCCACTACCAGGCCGAGCAGTTGAAGGCCGACGGTAGCCAGGCGGCCTGATCTTGTCTACGCTGCGCAGCCTCGTCGCCGAAAGCACAGAGCGCTTGGCCAGGGGGCCGCATCCCAACCGCGCCCGCCTGGATGCCGAAGCGCTGCTGCTGCACGTTCAGGGGCGAAGCAAGACATGGCTGTTGGCCCACTCCAACGAGCGGCTTCCTGGCTGTGAAGCCGGTCGCTATGTCGAGTTGATCGAACGCCGGTACGCCGGCGAGCCCATTCAATATATCATCGGCGAAACCGAGTTCTACCGCCTTTCCTTTCGCGTGACGCCTGACGTCCTTATCCCCCGCCCTGAAACCGAACACCTCGTCGAGCGCGCTTGCCAGCTGATACCAACTTTCGATAACAGGCCAAGAATGCCATTTCAATTCCGAGTGATTCATCAACTTAGGCACGCAGAAAAGCAACAGCGACAGGGGGATCCTCATTCCGCCGGCTGGCCGCCGCGCGTTCTCGACATTGGCACCGGCTCGGGTGTCATAGCCATCAGCATCGCCCACGATTGGTCCGAAGCAGAGATCACGGCGATAGATTCATCGGCGTCCGCGCTTGACGTCGCTCGCTCCAATGCCGAGCGTCTCGGATTTGCCGATCAGATTCGCTTCCTCCAAGGCGACCTTCTCGCCCCCGTCGCCGAAGAACGTTTCGAAATCATCGTCTCCAATCCTCCCTACGTCCCCACCACCGATCGCGAAACCCTAGCCGTCGAAGTCCGCGACCATGAACCCGCCCTAGCCCTTTTCGCCGGACCCGACGGCCTCGACATCTACCGCCGCCTCATCCCGCAAGCCTTCACCGCGCTCGTCCCCGGCGGCTTCCTGGTTCTTGAAATAGGCTACGGCCAATCCGAAGCCATCGCCGGGCTGCTCGCAGCCGCAGAATTTGGCCAGATCGAGTTCATCCCCGACCTCCAATCCATCCCCCGCGTCGCTTGCTCCCAGCGCCCCTGAACGGCCTTGTCTCCGCACAATTTGGGTGCCCCAGGTCTCGCTTCTGAGACCTGGGATAGCACAATTCCTGCCCACCCCAATGATGTAGACTCTACTCCGGAAAGGATTCCTCCCATGCCCGCATCTAAAGGCTACGCCACGCCCGACTCCCAATCTCCCCTTGCTCCCTTCAACTTCACGCGCCGCGAGCCCGGCCCCACCGAAATCGCCGTTGATATTCTCTATTGCGGCGTTTGCCACTCCGATCTGCACATGGCGCGCAACGAGTGGGGCAACGCCGATCTATCCCCTCGTTCCCGGCCACGAGATCGTCGGCCGCGTCACGGCCGCCGGCGGCGCCGTCACCAAGTTCAAGGTGGGCGGCATCGCGGCCATCGGCGTCATCGTCGATTCCTGCCGCCAGTGCGCCCCCTGCCATCGCGGCGAGGAGCACTTCTGCGATCAGGGCGCCACGCTCACCTACGCCGACACCGACCGCGTCGACGGCTCCATCACCATGGGCGGCTACTCCATCAACTATGTGGTGGACGAGCGCTTCGCCCACACGGTTCCCGCGAATCTCGACCTGGCCGCCGTCGCCCCGCTGCTCTGCGCCGGCATCACCACTTACTCGCCCCTGCGCCACTGGAAGGTCGGCCCCGGCATGAAGGTTGGCATCGTCGGCCTGGGCGGCCTGGGCCACATGGCGCTCAAGTTCGCCCACTCCTTCGGCGCACATGTCGTCCAGTTCACCACCAACCTGCGGAAGACGCGAAGACGCCCTCCGCCTCGGCGCCGACGAGGTCGTGCTTTCCTCCGACGACAACGCCATGAAGGCCCACTTCAAGTCCTTCGACTTCATTCTCGATGCCGCCTCGGCCCCGCACTCCCTCGACCCCTACACCGCGCTGCTCAAGCAGGACGCCACCATGTGCCTGGTCGGCCTGCCAGACAAGTCCCCGGTCGTGCAACGTGGGCAACCTCATCTTCAAGCGCGCCGCGCTCTCCGGCTCCATGATCGGCGGAATGCCCGAGACGCAGCAGATGCTCGACTACTGCGGCGAGCACAACATCGTCTCCGATGTCGAAGTCATCCCCATCCAGAAGATCAACGAAGCCTACGAACGCATGCTGCAAGCCAGGACGTGAAATACCGCTTCGTGATCGACATGAGTTCGCTGAAATAGATAGGAGCCATCCGCAATAACCAGCCTGGCTCAGTATCACTTCTTTGTCAGACTGATCAGTGCTTGCATCAATTTGAATGCAGATGCAAGCACCGGTCCGCCAAGCCGGTCTTTGCCGATGGCGTCTATTGGGCCTTGGCCAAAGCGAAGTCCGCCCTGAGTCAGCAGATTGATTCTCGCAACCCCCCGGCTGGGGCCGGCGGCCTGCTCTCTTTCCAAATACCGATCACCTGCGCAGTAGCCATGCCAACTCGCAAGAGATCGTCAATTGCTTTGTCGAGAAGATCGTTCGGTCTTTCCCAGACAACTCCAGCGCCGCTGAAGTTGTAATACCGGGCATGGTGATCGGGGTATGCGGCAACCAGATCGAGGCCCTCTTCCACGCCTACCTCAACAACGACTCCCAAGAGAGTCTTCTCATTTTCTGGGGGCGGTTCTATTCCTAGTTCCCGCAGGAAATGCCATGCTTGCAAGTAATGGCGAGATTCAAGCTCAGGCATATTCAGAGTGTGCTGAAGGGCCTCTGCGGCATCTTGCCGCTCTCCAGAGTCGATGAGCCGCTTCGCGCCCTGAAAAGATACCCACGGCTCTAAAGCCAGCGCCGCTGCGGAGATCGACAGGAACTGCGAGATCGGCATGTCGCCGAAAAGAGTATCTCTGATTTCCAGAGGCCGTGGAATCTGCTTCCTCTTCATTAAGTCAAACAAAGGAGTCTCCAATCGAACCAATTTACAGCCATCTCAAAGACTCCGTCTTCACCCCGCCCGGCCTGTCTTGCTCAACTCGCGGTAGAATCCCAAATCCGCGCCGGTCAGGCTCTTTGCGATATAGGTGATCTGCCCGTAATGCATCCCAAAGTGCTCCGCCACCTGATAGACAGCTTCGAGCCCACTGACGTGGTAACCCTGAATCTCGTACGGAGCAACCAGGTCGGCCTGCTTAAGCCGCGCCAGCACCTGCGACGACTCGTGCATGGTAGCGCCGAGTCTTTCGAGCAAGACAGAGGCCGGAATACCGCCCTCGGCCGCAAACTCGGCGGGCCGGTCGCGGTTGTCCTCCGACCGGTTGAACGAGTCTACCAGCCACTGCCGCACGTTGCCGTTCAAGTGCAGAATCAGGTTCCCAATGCTGTTCGAGGCGGCGTTCGGCCGCCACCAAACCTGCTCATCCGTCAGCGATTCCACGCACGCCCGCAGCCGCGGCCAATACTGCTCCAGCAGCCACTTTCGCGAAAAGTCTAGAAACAGTTCGGTCACGTCTGGCATCATTTGAAAACCCAGTTCCTTTCCTCAATTCAATTTCCCGCGACGCACTCCCTCCAGAGCTGAGGCCCGCCCTAGAATCCCGCCGGCCGTTCGGCCGCCACGCCAAACGCATTCTCCAATGCCATGCCCGCCTCCGCAAGTGTGCCTTCGTCAAACAACCGGCCGATCAGCGTGACCCCGTGGGGCACGCGGCGCGGCGGAGAGAACTTCGGCAGCGGATGCAGCGGGTCGGGAGCCCAGTCGCTCCGCGCCTCTGCGACCTCGACAAATCCGGCGCGCAGTGTCAGCGAGGGATGCCCGGTGAAGTTCGTAATCACCAGCATCTCATCGCGCAGTGACGGCGCCAGCAGCAGATCCACTTCAGAGAAGAGGAGCGCCATCTGCTGCGCCACCTTGCGCCTGAAGCGATCTGCCTGCACCAGATCCACGGCCGACAAGAACCTCGACTGGCGAAAGACATTCGGCCAGGCGTCGGGAACCTGCGCCTTCAGCTCGTCCACTTTGTGGCTCAGGGTCAGCTCTTCGAAGGCCGCCGCGGCCTCGGCAAACAGGATCAGCTCCAGCGAGTCATAAGGCCAGTCGGGAATCGAAACCGCAACCGGCTTCATGCCGAGCTTCTTCACCGTCTCCAGCGCGGCCCGGTCAACATCCGTGGCCGGCGGCTCCTTCATCCATGCCGGGAAGTAGCCAACGCGCAGCCCGGCAACATCCGCGCCGGCATTGAAGTTCAGCGTGCTAGGCACGCTGGCCACGTCTCCGGCGTCCGGTCCTGAAATCGCCTGTAGCACCAGCATCGTATCTTCAACGCTGCGCGCCATGGGGCCAAGCTTGTCCAGCGACCAGCACAGCGTCATGGCTCCTGTCCGCGCCACGCGGCCATAGGTCGGGCGCAGGCCCGTCACGCCGCAGCGCATCGAGGGGCTCACAATGCTTCCGCCCGTCTCGCTGCCGATGGCAAAGCCCACGAGGCCCGCAGCGGTGGCCGCGCCCGGCCCGGCGCTCGAGCCGGAGGAGCCCTCCTCAAGCAGCCAAGGGTTCATGGTCTGCCCGCCAAACCAGACATCGTTCAGCGCCAGAGCGCCCAGGCTCAACTTGGCCGCCAGCACGGCTCCCGCGGCATTCAGCCGCTTCACCACCGCGCTATCCGCGGCCGGAATGCGATTCCGGAACGGCTCCGCGCCATAGGTAGTTGGTATGCCCGCGGTGTCCAGCAAGTCCTTCGCGCCCCACGGAATCCCATGCAACGGCCCGCGATACCTGCCGGCCGCAATCTCGGCGTCCGCCCGGCGAGCCTGCTCCAGAGCATGGTCGCGCGTCAGCGTGATGACGCAATGCAGCTTGGGGTCGAATCGGGCGAGCCTCTCAAGGTAGATCTCCGTCAGCCGCTCGGATGTGAGCTGGCGGCTCTCAATCCAGCGCGAAAGCTGCGCCACCGAAGCAAAGGCCAGCTCGTCGTCGCTCGTAGGCATGGGCGCTGCCTTGCCGGTGCCGGGGATGAAGCTGCTGGCCGCCGCGCTGCCATGCTTGTCCGCGGAAGCGCCTATCGAAGACGGGTTCCATTGCGTGGCCGGCGCCACGGTCGATTCGAGCGCAATCTTGCGCGGCCCGGTGCGGAACTCGTACAGCGGCGCAATCTGCATGCGCCAGTTGCTTGCCGCCATGGCTCGATCCGCGCCGGTCATCTCCACCTGGACCAGCTTCTCGGCCTCGGCAAATGTAGCAGCAGATACCTCCGGCCCAACCGGCGGCGAGGCGCCGAATGCCGAGGGAGCGCCGGGGGGCAGATCCGTGCTCTGCGCGGCTGTAACCTGCGCGGCCGGGGCCTTCATCGCCGCTCCCATCAGGCCCATTGCGCTGTAAGTGAGAAACTCTCTTCGCGACCTTGGCATTCCCTCTCCCTTCGAGTTTCTTCACTTCGAGCAAGGTTAAGGAGAATATACTCCTGCTTTGAAAGGGCACGACTCCAGTCGTGCCGTAAACAGCCCACAAAATGACTGGGCTTTAGCCCCTGAGGAAATGGTGGTTCTACGGCAAGAATCTGTGCTGATCCTCCTTAATTCGTTAATGCCGCACCGCCAATTGCCGCCCTCCGCCTCACCGGCATAGAATTCTCCTGCAATCGTTTTCAGAGAGGATCACTTATGCGCATCTTCGCCTCGCTCTCCCTTGCCGCCCTCGCCTTCGCCTCCTTCACAGCCTCCTCCCAATCGCCAGCCGCGCCGCAGCCGCAGGTGCAGGTGGCCCAAACCCCGCCCATGGGCTGGAACAGTTGGAACTACTTTGCCGAAAAGGTCACGGACAAGGACATCCGCGACGCCGCCGACCAGATTGTGTCGCACCGGCATGAAGGACGCCGGCTACATCTACGTCAACATCGACGACACCTGGGAGGGCGAGCGCGACGCGAGCGGCGTGCTGCACACCAACGCCAAGTTCCCCGACATGAAGGCGCTGGCCGATTACGTCCACTCCAAGGGCCTCAAGATCGGCATCTACTCCGGGCCCGGCTCCAAAGACCTGCGGCGGCTACGCGGGCTCGCTCGGCCACGAGGAGCAGGACGCCCAGATGTACGCCCAGTGGGGCATCGACTACCTCAAGTACGACCTGTGCAGCTTCATCCCCGACGTGATGGAGAAGCAGGCCCCCAACGACAAGGCCGAGCAGATGCGCCTCATGATCGCCGCTTACGACAAGATGGGCAAGGCCCTCAAGGCCACCGGTCGCCCCATCGTCTTCTCGCTCTGCCAGTACGGCTGGGATGCGGTTTGGGAGTGGGCGCCCGCGCTCGGCGGCAACCTCTGGCGCACCACCGGCGACATCACGCCCCACTGGGATCGCATCTACGCCATCGTCAGCCAGCAGTCCGGACTTGAGAGCTATGCCGGCCCCGGCCACTGGAACGATCCCGACATGCTCGAAGTGGGCAACGGCAAGCTCTCGCTGGCCGAGAACCGCACCCACTTCACCCTTTGGGCCATGCTGGCCGCGCCCCTGCTGGCCGGCAACGACCTGCCCCACATGAAGCCCGAGATCAAGGCCATCCTCACCAATCGCGACGTCATCGCCATCGACCAGGACCCGCTGGGCCAGCCAGGGCGTTCGCGCCTACTCCGACGGCGAGGTCGAGGTCTGGACCCGCCAGCTCCAGGGCGGAGCCATCGCCGTAGCCATCGTCGCCGCCGGCGACAGCCGCTACTCCAACCACCCCTTCCACCTCAACCTGGCCAAGCTCGGCCTCCACGGCCCGCAAGCCGGCAAAGACCTATGGACCGGCAAGCCCATCACCCTCACCGACAAGCAGCCCATCGAGATCGAAAGCCACGACGTGCTGCTCGTCCGCATCGACACGCCGCGGTAAGAGCCTCCCAGCTACACAGGGCACTCCCCGGTCCAACAAATCCGGACCGGGGCACCCGCCAAGGCGTCATTGATTGGGGAACCTCGACGGCGCGGACGAAGCCGTGTCCCAATGCAATCCGGACTTGCGCGAAGTTTCTTTAGACCTCGCCAATTCTTGCGGGGCTTTTTCGGAGCCTCCCGTGCTTCCCGAAGGCTGAAGATCGCTCTGAAGGGCATTGCGGGGCGGTTCGGGGCCCAAAATGCTGAGAGAAGTGTACCGGCGGGCAACGCAACGGCTGCTGTGGATGGCGGCCTGCCGCGCCTTCTCCACCGCGCTGGAAAAGCCTGTGCCGCGCTACGCCGCCGGGCTGGGCATCTTCGCTCTCGCCCTGGCGCTGCGGTTCGCGATTCTTCCCATCCAGGGCGGTATTCCGTTCCTGACCTTCTATCCTGCCGTGATGTTCGCCGCTCTGCTATGTGGAACCGGGCCTGCCCTGATGGTGATTGCGCTGGGCGCCTGGGCGGCCGACTACATCTTCATGGAGCCGCACTGGGCTTTCAATTGCAGCTCCGGGGCCATCGCCTCGGTCGCGGTCTTCACGCTCTCCGGATTACTGGTTTGCGCGATCGTGCACAGAAGCCGGAAAGAGGAGGCCTCGCAGGCGCTGCTGGCGGCCGTGGTCGCCTCTTCGGAAAGCGCGATCGTCAGCAAGACGCTGCAGGGGATCGTCACCAGTTGGAATCCGGAGGCGGAGCGCCTGTTCGGCTACACCGCTGCGGAGGCCATCGGGAAGCCGATGAGTATCCTCATTCCGCCGGAACGGCTGGGCGAGGAGGCGGAGTTGCTGGCCCGCATCGCGCGGGGAGATCGAATCATCCGTTACGAAACCCAGCGCGTCCGCAAGGATGGCTCGACCGTCGCGGTCGCGGTCAATCTCTCTCCCATCCGCGACCGGCTGGGGCGCATCGCGGGGGCTTCCGTGATCGCCCACGACATCACGGAGCAAAAGGCTCTGGAGGCTGCGCAGGCGTTGCTGGCCTCCATCGTCTGCTCCTCTGGCGACGCCATCATCAGCAAGTCGATGCAGGGGACCATCACCAGTTGGAATCCTGCCGCGGAGAGAATGTTCGGTTACACGGCCGAGGAGATTCTCGGCAAGCCCGCCTCCACACTCTATCCGCTGGATCGGCTGGATGAGGTGGAGGCGCTGAACTCCCGGAACGCCAAAGGGGAATACATCGAGCGGTTTGAGACGGTGCGTCTGCGCAAGGATGGTTCACTGATGTCGCTTTCCTCTTCCCTGTCTCCCCTCCTGGACCGGTCTGGACACGTCGTCGGGGTTTCCGTGATCGCCCACGACATCACCGCGCGCAGGGATGCGGAAGAGCATCTGGCTCAGATGGAGGCCCGCTACCGGGGGCTGCTGGAGGCGGCGCCCGATGCGATCGTCGTGGTGGACCAGGGCGGAGAGATCGTCCTGGTGAATGCCCAGGCGGAGCGGCAGTTCGGATATCGCCGCGATGAACTCTTGGGCCAGGATGTGAAGAACATCATTCCGCGGGGCTTCGCGGAGCGGCTGATCGCCGACGGCGCACGAAGCGCGGCCATGGCGCTGGCGCAGCAGATCGGCATGGGAATCGAGCTCGACGGGCGGCGCAAGGACGGAACCGCGTTCCCCATCGAGATCATGCTCAGCCCGCTGGAGAGTCCCGAGGGGATCCTGGTGACGGCGGCCATCCGCGATATCAGCGTGCGCAGGGATGCGGAAAAGCATCTGGTTCAGATGGAGGCCCGCTACCGGGGGCTGCTGGAGGCGGCTCCGGATGCGATCGTCGTGGTGGACGAGGGCGGAGAGATCGTCCTGGTGAATGCCCAGGCGGAGCGGCAGTTCGGATATCGCCGCGATGAGCTTTTGGGCCAGAATGTGAAGAACATCATTCCGCGGGGCTTCGCGGAGCGGCTTATCGCCGACGGCGCCCGAAGCGCGGCCAAGGCGCTGGCGCAGCAGATCGGCACGGGAATCGAGCTCGACGGGCGTCGCAAGGACGGAACCGCGTTCCCCATCGAGATCATGCTCAGCCCGCTGGAAAGCTCCGAGGGGATTCTGGTGACGGCGGCCATCCGCGACATCAGCAAGCGCCGGGCGCTGGAAGAATGCCTGAGCCAATCCAACCTGCGGATTGCGGCGGCGATGGCCGAGCTGAAGCGCAGCAACAAGGAGTTGGACGAGTTCGCGCGCGTGGCCTCGCACGACCTGAAGGAGCCGTTGCGCGGGATTCACAATTATGTGAGTTTTCTGCTGGAGGACTATGCGGATCGCCTCGACGAGCAGGGCCGGAAATACCTCGGCAGCATGCAGCGCCTGGCCGCCCGCATGGCCGCGCTGATCGATTGCCTGCTGGACTATTCGCGCCTGGGCAGCGCGCCGCTGGCCATGGAGGCGATCAACCTGGAGTCGGTGCTGGACGAGGTGGCCGAAGACCTCAGGCATTTCCTGATCGACCATGATGTGGAGCTGCGCCGCGCGGTTCGCCTGCCCATGGTCACGGGCAATGCCATTCGCCTGGGGGAGTTGTTGCAGAACCTGATTACCAACGGGGCCAAGTTCAACGACAAGCAGGACAAATGGGTGGAAGTGGGGTGCGAGGCCGCGCAAGCCACGCCGGTGTTCTCGGTACGCGACAACGGCATCGGCATCCCCGAGCAGCATCGGGAGAGCGTCTTCGGCATCTTCAAGCGGCTGCACACGCAGGACAAGTACGGCGGGGGCACAGGGGCGGGGCTGACCGTGGCCAGGAAGATCGTCGAACGGCACGGCGGGCGCATCTGGCTGGAGTCCACCCCCGGCGAGGGCACAACCCTCCGCTTTACCCTGGCGGCGGGGCTGCCGGAAGATTCACCCGCAACGGGAGGCTCATGATCATGGGAACGCAAACCATTCTTATGGTGGAAGACAGCGACGACGATTTCTTCGCGGCGCAGCGCACCTTTCAGAAGGCCGGCCTTAACAACCCGATACGGCGCTGCGCGACGGGAGACGAGGCGGTGGACTATCTGTTCCGCCGCGGCGCATTCTCTAACGCGGCGAACGCTCCCTTGCCGGGGATCGTTCTTCTGGATTTGAACCTGCCCGGCCTGGATGGGCGCGCCGTCCTGCAGCAGGTGAAGGCGGACCCGTCGCTGCGCAAAATTCCGGTGATCGTGCTGACCACCTCGAATGCCGAAAAGGACGTGGAGCAGTGCTACGCCGATGGAGCCAACTCCTACGTGCAGAAGCCGGTCGAACATCCATGGCTTTGTACTGGCCATCTGCCGGCTCAAGGACTTCTGGTTCGAGATTGCGATACTGCCCAAGGATGCCGAATCATGACCAAAGCCATGACCATTCTGATGGTCGATGATAGCCAGGACGATCAAGACCTCTGTCGCAGGGCGCTGCGCACCACGGGCGCGAAACTGGTGCGCGCGCTGTCTGCCGAGGAAGGACTTGCCCGAGCGAGCGAGACATCCCCCGACGTGATTCTGCTGGACTACAATCTTCCCGATTTGAGCGGACTGAAATTCATGGAACGGCTCGGCGAGCAGGGCTGCGGTTCAGTTCCCATCGTGATGCTCACCGGGGAAGGCAATGAGGCGGTAGCGGTGAGCGCCATGAAGGCCGGGGTGAGCGACTATCTGGTGAAGGACGTGGAGGGCAAATACCTGCCGCTGCTGTCGGGCGTGGTGCGCCGCGTCCGCGCGTCCCATGCGGCACAGATGCGCGCGCAAAGGCTGGGCGAGCTGCACCAGGCGATTCTGGGCACGGTTGCCGATTGCATTGTCGGGGTGGATACCGATGGCGTCATCCTGTTTGCCAATCCAGCTTCGGAGCGGATGCTGCAGTATCCGGATGGCTTGCTGGCCGGGCGAAGGCTGGCCGAGTTTCTCCGCCCCGAGGACCCGCGGGAGCAGTGGAGCGGCCACCCCTTGGCGCAGCCGCACCATGGGTCCGTCACGGTGAGCCGCGAGTCCGACCTGTTTCTGCGCGCCGGCGGCGCCTCGTTTCCGGCCGCTTATACCGCATCGTCGCTGGACTTCATAGGCGATGGCCGATTCGGATGGGTCCTGGTCTTCCAGGATATCTCCGAGCGCAAGCAGGCCGAGGAGGCCCTGATCAAGACTGCGCGCTACGATACGCTCACCGGGCTGCCCAACCGTCTCATGTTCCAGGACTATTTTGCGCGCTGCCTGTCGCGGGTGGCGCGCAACGCGCAGCATCTTGGCTTGCTGTTTCTCGACCTCGACGGCTTCAAGGCGGTCAACGACACCCTCGGCCACCTGGCCGGGGATCAAGTCTTGCAATCGGTGGCGCAGCGGCTGGTGAAATGCGTGCGCGCGGCGGATCTCGTGAGCCGTTTCGGAGGCGACGAATTCGTGATCGTCCTGGAAGATTGCGATCCAGGTTTTCTGTCCACGCTGGCGGACAGAATCCTGTGCGAACTGGGGCTCCCGTTCATTCTGAGGGGAGAGACCGTGCGCATCACGGCCAGCGTGGGCATTTCTCTTCAGCCCGAATGCGGCGCCGATGCGGAGACCCTGATCCAAAAGGCCGACGCTGCCATGTACGACGTGAAGAAGCATGGAAAGAATGGGTGCGGGTTATGCCCGGAACTGGAGTCCTTCCTCAGCGGCGGAGGCTGCGATGTTCATGCGAGGGAAGAAACGCCCGTCCAGGAGTGTGCCTAGTATCGCGCATTCTGGAAAAGCACAGCGTCTAGAATCAACCTAACAACGGCAGTTGAACGCCTTCAACCGTGTCATGCATCGAGTTTGGGAACCTGTGAACCCTGCCGCCTTGTAACAAGGGCACGACCGGGTACCCTCTGGGTGTCGGGCCGCAAAGGGCTGAAAAGAAAGGTGGGCTTTACAGGCAGCGGAAAAACCCAATCCGGAGGGAGGCGGGGGTTTCAACCCCCGAATAAAGCCAACAGAATCAAGGCGGGCTTTAGCCCCGGAAGGGCGCCATGAGCCAATTGCGCCAAGAATCTTGAGGTTTTCGGCAGCCTCTTCAGCCCCTGCGGAACTGCCGGCGTGGCCAAAAGCCATGGATCGTCTTCTCGTCAACTTACGAACTGCTCCGCACCTCGCCAAAATGGTGAAATCATCGATCGCTGCAAGCTCTGGCGGTTTGAGTAGGATGGCCCGTTACGATGCGGGTCGCCTGCTGTTTCTAAAATCAATCGCCTGCATAAGAACGCAGGATTCGGCGGGTGGCCTGCCCTGAGTCCCTTGGTTCCCTCACCCTTCCGCGCAAGGGTAGGCTGCCGCGGCGGGGCCCATCTCCCATCGCCGGCAATAACCCAAAGCCCGGCGCCAGTCCATACCGGGATGGACTGGCGCCGGGTGGCCACTCTCGACTGGCCTATGAGGCGAGGGTGCCCGATTCTTCCGCCGGCCGCAGAACTACTGCTTTCCGCTGTCGGCCGCTGCGGGATCGGCGGCCGGACTCCCCGCCTCGCTCCCGCTCTTTTGCAGGGTGTGGATATATTCAATCACGTTCTTGAGCTGGCTGTCGGTCAGGACGTCTGCCCACGGCGGCATCTGTCCCTTGCCTTTCTTGATCAATGCGAGCATTTCCGCATCCGACATCTTCAGCACATCGGGAGACTTTAACGACCGCGCATTGAGTGCCTTGCCGGCCGGGGTGTCGGCCTCGCCCGTCGCGCCATGGCACAGAACGCAACTGGTCTTGTACGTGCTTGCCCCTCGCTGCTCGGCGCACGCGCATGAAACTGCGATGGCGCAAAACAGTATTGCTGAGATTCGACGTGCGATCTTCATTGCGTAATTTCCTCCTAGTTCGATCGATTGAGCGCCTCTACTTTCCTGCGCCAATTGATTCGTGGTTTCCTGCCAATTCAATCGATAACCCTTAGAACACCCAGTTGAGGGAGATGCCGCCTACGTGTACTTGGTAGTTGGGCGCGGTCTCGTTGGTGGGAGTAAAGTTCAGCTTGCTCCCGTACTGCAGTGCCTGGTATCTCCAGTCCGCGGGCGTCAACCGCTGGAACCAGTAAAAGCCCTGCAGACTGGCCGACCTGCTGATAACGTAGGTAGCGCTTGGTTTGACGCTGAGCTCGTCGCTCCGGACCACCGGATAATTCTGCGCCGGGATAAAGAAGATTGCCTGAGTACCGGTGGGCAGCGGCGGTGCCGGGGCTGCCAGCGCTAACGGGTTGTTCACGTAGCTGCCGCCGACGGCGGCGTTCTCAGTGCGTCCGCGCGTGTAGACCACCTCACCTGCCAGTTCGAGTTTCCGGCCGGCCAGGTTTCTGCGGCGGAGTGTTAGGCCAGCCGTGTCTATCTTGTCGCGGTCGTTGTGGGTCCAGTTCAGGCACGGATCGATTTTGGCGGATGCGTTCCTGGCTGCGACGGTGGTGAAGCAGGGACCTCCAAGGACGGTATCTCCCGCCTGCCCTTGGAATGTGGCTGCGCTGTTGGAGCCGTACGCATCGCCGGCGCTGAAGATACGTTGGTTGTCGTAGGTGTAGAAGACGTCGGTGACCATGTCTTCAGATGCGGTGTAGCTCACGTCCATCGTTGCCGCCCACCAGGTGCGCCTCTTCATGCCCAGCTTGGTGTTGAGATAATCGTCGTCGCTCCCCTCGCCACTTCCCTCTATCGCGACCTTATCCTTGGCGAGCCAAAGGAACTGAGTGCGCGCGTCGTTTCGGTCCCGGTCTGCGACGTAGTATCTCCGGAAGCCGGGGATCTCGTTGAGGATGTTGCGAGTGCCGTATTGGGCCTGCGCAACGGTGTTGTTGTTGGGCGTGTAGATGGCTGCGTCGCCGGTGAGAGGAGCACTGGGAAGACCAGCGACCGGACCGAAACCGGTAAGCCCAGTGCTCTTGAGATAGGAGTAGAGACTTTGTGATGCGCCGCCCGCGGGCACTTGGTTCGCCATGGGCGTCTCTGCGAGGAAGGCGTCCTCGTTGTAGTCGCCGCGGCGCTCGGAGAAGGCGTACTCCAGACGGGCCGTCAGGGTCCCTTTCGATTTGCGCCACTCAGTGCGGAAGGCATTCTCGTTCGTCTCCTTTGCGTCAGCGCAGGTGATCCACGAATAGGAGCAATGGCGATCCGCTCTGTCCCATCCGTATCCGAGCATCAAGTGTTCGGACTTCGTAAACGAATATTCGGCTTCGCCATTGGCCTTGTAGGAGAGCTTGGTGAGCGAGCGGTTGTTGTAGATGTTGGTATTGCTTCCGAGTCCCGTGGGCAGCCCGTAGAGGCCGCTAAACGGCGAGGTGCCGGTCTTTGCCGAGGCGTCATCCTGGAACAGGAAGATGGCGACGGGCGTCTGGTTATCGCGATCGTCGAACCGGGCGTCTGCCACCAAATCCCACTTGCCGTGTTTCAAGGTGAACTTGCCCGAGCCCAGGCCGGTGTACACAAGACCTTGCAAAGAGGGGCGCGGCAGCCCGAACTGCAGCGCTCCATCTGGAACAAGCGATGGGTTAATAAACGCCTGGTTCTGGGTTCCGCGACCAATCGATCCCACAACCACCAGCTTGGCATCCTTCGACAATCTATAGCTGCCTGTTGCCGTGAACTGGTGGAACTGGCTGCTGGGTTCTTCCGCCAGAGCCGTCGTGAAGGTAGGCGATTGGGCAACGTCAGCCCAGATCATGTGTTCGGTATTGTTGCGGAAGAACGAGCCGTAGTAAGCGAATGAAAGAAACAGCTTGTTGAGCTTGACATTCACTGCCGCGGATGCCTGATCGGTATCCCAGTTCACTCTGTACGGCAGCGTCGCGGAATCCTGCGTATTCCGATCGATCACCCCACCGATGGTCCTCAGCCCATCCTTGTGCTCGCGGGTGTAACTGACGGGAATATCGATCGTCTCGGTCGGTGTGAAGAGGAATTGCGCCTCGCCTCGCTTGCGCGTGAGTGCGAGATTCACATTCCGGAAAGCGGGCAGGTCGGCAGCACGGATTGCAGCCATCGTGGCCAACTGAGTCGGGGTTGGAGGTGTGAGCACGCCTGAGGTGTTGTAGACGCTGCCGGCCGCAGTCACCGGATTGAGCGCGAAAAAGTTCAGAGCGGTGGCGCTCTTTTGCGGCAAGACCGGCACAATCCAATTGGATGGCAATGTCAAAGTGTCGGTCCCTACACCGAGGTAGGGGGTTTGAAACGAGTCGGAGGTGTTGGCCAGAAGTTCGTTATAGGCGAATCGAAAATGGAACTTGCCCTGCCTTCCAAAATCGAGGATCCCGTTTCGAGTTTCGAGCCCAAGACTCGAACCCTGGAAGCGCCAGCGCCATGTGTCCGCGCTGTCGTAAGCCCCGCCGCCGTGGTAGTCGAAGTTGCCAATGGCGAAGGCATGGAACTTATTCAGTCCGTTGTACTCGCCGAACTTGAACGAGTTGACACTGACGCCGGCGACGCCAATCTGACTTCTATTGTGTGGCCTGGTCTGTTCGACAGCCGTGAGCTCTTCCGGAATGTACGGGCCCGGGGGGACCTGGGTTCCTGGATTGCGTCCAGTGGTGTTTTGAGGAACGGTTTGCGCGGCCGCGAAAGCGGACAGCGCCACGAGTATAGCGGACAGGATCGATGTGCGAACGGGAGCCTTCATCGAACCGGCGCTGAAGCGACGTGTATTTCCTGGTTTCATGATTGCGTCTCTCCGATTCAATTGGTCACCGGTTGTACTTAGCCCCGCCCGGATGATTCGAGCCGTGGATTTCTGAATGGCATTGCAGACAAGCGCGTCCGTTAGCCTGGTCAGTCGGACTCTGGCCTCCCAGTGGAATGGTCCCGTTGCCCGTTACAAAGGTCCCTCCAGGCAGGTTTGCAGCACTGTAAAGGCCCTTGGCATGGTCGCTGGTGTGGCAGGTCTGGCAGAGCATGGGTGCGCGCGTCTTCAACAACGGCGTCACATTCGATCCGTGCGGTGAGTGGCAGTTGGTGCAATCCTCAACGACAGGGGCGTGCTCCCACAAAAATGGTCCGCGCTTTTCCGAATGGCAGGTGTAGCAGGTCTCGGTGATCGTGTTCTTTACCATCAACCTTGGTCCCGTGGATCCATGCGGGTTGTGGCAGTCAGAGCAGGAGACTTTCCCTTCGAGGATCGGATGCCTTGAGAAGCGGTGAAACTGCGCGCGCTCATTTTGGTGGCAACCGAAGCAGACTTCCGGCTGGGTGAGCTTGTTCAGCACCTTCTGCTCGGGGTTGTGCATCTCATGGCAATCCGTGCACGTCACGCCTTGCTTCTCGTGTGCACTTC